>CAZFLK010000028.1:16851-47121 GCA_964519245.1 uncultured Verrucomicrobiota bacterium | reverse complement strand
GGATCGTTGGCGATGAACCATAGCCAGCCTTTCTGGTAGGTCTCGTGCTCCTTGATGATCTCCCGGCGACGCTCGTAGGACGCCTCAGGGTAGTCGTAATTTGAGCCGATGTTGTCGGTGGACATCGGGCCGTGATTGTTGGTGTCGGTCTTGTGGTTCGGAATCGGGTCGAACTTGTTGAAGGTCTCGCGCCATCCGGCGTCGAAGATGCGCAACAGCAGTTCATACTGACCGGGATCGTAGCCCTCAGGCTTGGGAAAGGGGACGCGGTTGGGCTCATGATCCGTCAGGCACATGCGAAAGCAGTAGGCCTGGATGCGCTTGTCCTCCGCGCCGAATTCACCCGGCGGTTCGGGACTCACGCGCGGGATGACGCCGCTCGATGGATCCCCGGGAGTCTTGTAGGGACTGATCTTCTTCTTGACCGCGCCGAAGTGGTGCTTGTGGTGCAGGACGCCGGTCTGAACGCCGTTCCACTCTTCGCCATAGGTCTCCGTCGATTCTCGTCCCACATGATAGCTGATTCCCGCCGCCGCCATCAGGTCGCCCTCGTAGGTTGCGTCGAGGAACATCTTTCCGGCATAGGTCTTGCCGCTCAGCATGGTGATCGAGACAATGCGGGCTCCGCGTTTCTTCACCCCGTTCGCCCGGTCCAGCCATTCGTCCCGATGGACCGGTATGTCGTAATCGCGAATAAAACTCTCAAATACGGCCTCGGCGGCGTGCGGTTCGAAGATCCACATGGTGCGTTGCTCGCCGTCGATGGCCTTGTTTCCCTGGCCCTTGTTCCCGTAGGCGTCGCGGGACTGCCATTGCCAGGCGTCGTCGTTGGCGTAGTGGCGCCAGATGCGGTGATAGAATTCCCGCGCGAGTCCGCCGATGACGGCCTTGTTGCCCGTGTCCGTCCAGCCCAGCCCGCCGCTGCTCAGTCCGCCCAAATGGGTGTCGGGACAGACGATGATGACCGACTTGCCCATTTTCTTGGCCTGCACCGCGGCAACGACCCCGGCGGAAGTTCCCCCGTAGATGACGACGTCGTGGGTCGCGGCGGCGAGGTTGCTTGTGGCGAGAGTGTGCGCGGCAAAGATCAGGGCAAAGAGGCGTTTCATGCGGGAGCAAGCATGGCAACCGCTCCTTTTCTGTGTCGAGGCAAATGAATGGAGGGAAGACCAAGACCACCCTGACTCGACGTCATGTTGCAATCTGTCTCGTCTGGCCCCCCACGAAGCCTTCAAGGCTGCTGCGCCGACCGGAACGGGCGCTGTTGACCGTTGAAAGTTGAAAGCGACTCGGACTTTGAGCCTGTCACCACAGCGCGCCGGTGTGGAATGAGCCTCCGGTCGGGGAGGCCGGGCAAGCGGTCTTGGCGGCGGGAGGCTCAACGTCGCTGCGGCTCACAGAGCCGCGGTCCGGCCAAGGGCAATGCCGCTCCCCCCCTTGTCCGTTGTCAGCGGTTCACCCAAAAAGAAAAGAGCGGCGATCCGTTGGATCGCCGCTCAGTGAAGTCAGCTATGCTGTCGTGGGGAGGGGAGGTTATTCCTTCTTCTTGCCCTTGCCTTTACCCTTGCCTTCGCCTTTGCCGCCTTTGCCGCCGCGGTTCTTGCGCATCTCGGCCTGGATTTCGCGGTATTTCTTGATTTGGTCCTCGTTGAGGATCTTCTTCAGCTTGGCCTGGTGCTCCTGCATGATCTTTTTCTGGGCTTCGCGGTCCTTGCCGGCTTCCTTGCGCTTGGCCGCGGTTTCCTTTTGCAGGGCCATGAACTGTTTCTTCTGGTCGTCGTCGAGGCCGAGCTTGGCGATGACGGCGTTGCCTTTGCCCTTGCCTTTGCCCTTGCCCTCAGCAGCGAACAGCGAGGAGCTGAAGGCGAAGAGCCCGGCGAGAATGAGAATGAAGGTGATGCGTGTTTGTTTCATGAATACAGACTTTCTGTCTTAGGTGTTGTACTTCGATCTTGCCCGGGGTCCATGAAGCATGGTCCGGATTGATTAGGACGGATCGAGCCGGAAACCGGTTACGGAAAAATGCGTGAGGGGGCGGACCTGGATCAACGGGCGCGGTCGGTGGAGGCGACGACGCCCTTTTTGCCCAGCAGGTCGATGTAGTCGAGCAGGACGCGACGGGCTTCCTTGAGGCCGGCGTCGATCACGGGCAGGTCTTCCTCCTCGTCTTCGCCATCTGCGTCGTCCGGGGCCTCCTCGACCTCGGCCTCGTCGTCCTTGGGTTCCTCGTCGCCGATGGTCGCCTCGGGAAGCTCCTTGGCATCGACGTTCTTGAGCGTGAACTTGTAGCTGCGAACGTCGGATTCGGGGCGCGCCTTGATCTCGGTCTTGCGCTTCTCGCTGCGCGCCTCGTTGTCGTCCTTCTCCTTGATGCGGGCGATCTCGTTGAGGGAAACGGTCTTGTCCTTGATCAGTTCCTTGTAGCGTTCGATATCCTCCCGCACATAGTTGAAGTCCTGGTCCTGTTTGACGCGCTGCTCGTGTCGTTTCCGGAGTTCGTCGACGTAGGGGGTTGCGCGGCCGAGTTTGGCGAGTTCGACATTCTCGGCCTGGAGGATTTCCTTGGGGATGAAGTCCCATTCCATGGGGTTCTCGAGTTCGGCCTCGCCGAGGCCCTCGGCCCAATTGTTGACGGAGGGGAGGATGATATCGGGGACGACGCCCCGGGTCTGGGTGGAATGGCCGCTGGGGCGGTAGAACTTGCGGATGGTGATCTTGAGGGCTCCCGGCTGGAATTCCTTCTCGGCGATCAACTTGCGGATGCGGGAATCATAGAAGCGATCGAGCTCCAACAGGGTCTGGACGGTGCCTTTGCCGTGGGTGGACTTCTCGCCGACAATCAGCGCCCGGTCGTGATCCTGCAGGGCTCCGGCCAGAATCTCGGAGGCGGACGCGCTATGGCGACTGGTCAGGACAATCAGCGGTCCGTCGTAGACAATGCCCTTGTCGGGGTCGCGATCCACATTGATGGAGCCGTTGATGTCCTTGACGAGAACGATGGGGCCTTCCCGGATGAAGAGGCCGCTGAGCTTGATGGCCTCGTCGAGGGAGCCGCCGCCATTGCGTCGGAGGTCCAGGACCAGTCCTTCGATCTTTTCCTTCTTGAGCCGTACGAGCAGGGCGGCGACATCCTTCGATGTGCTTTTGAGCTCCTTCTTCTTCTTGGAATTATCGAGATTGAAATCGGCGTAGAAGGACGGGAGGTCGATGATGCCGAGGCGGCGTTGCATGCCTTTGGCGTCCTTCATCTCGATGAGCCGGGCCGTGGCCTCCTGGTTTTCCAGCGGGATCTCGTCGCGGATGAGCTTCACTGTCTTGCGGACGGAGGAGTCGGAGGCGTCGGCGGGAATGATGGTGAGTCTCACCTCGGTGCCCTTCTCGCCGCGGATGAGGTCGACCACCTTGCGCAGGGGCATGTCGACGACATCGACCGGCTCCTCGTCGGCCTGGGCCACCGCCACGATCTTGTCCTTGGCCTTGATTTTCTTGCTCTTGGCGGCGGGGCCTCCGGGAATGACCCGCACAATCTCGCAGGTGCCATCGGGGGAGCTGAGCAGGGCGCCGATGCCCTGGAGGGAGAGCTTCATGGAGATGGCGAAGTTGTCGAGGGAGTGTTGGGCCATGTAGTCGGAATGCGGATCGTAGGCCCGGGTCAGGCTGGCGAGGTAGAGTTCCAGCACGTCGTCGCCATCGAGTCCGGTGAAGTGACGGCGGATGCGTGAGTAGCGGCGCTTGAGGGTCTCGACGATCTCCTTGTGGTCCTTGTCGCCGAGTTTCTCCTGAAGGTATTCATAGCGGAGACGCTGTTCCCAGAGTTTCAATTGCTCGGACTTGTTCTTCGGGTGTTCCGCATCGGCGCGGTTCACGAGGTAGTGGTCGTCGCCGCTGAAGTCGAAGGTCTGGTTGTCCAGGGTGTCGTTGGCGAACTTGTAGTTGGCCTCGAGGCGCTGGATGAACTTGTCGAAGATCCGGTGCGCGAGGGAGATATCGCCGCGGGCGACCTGCTGATTGAGTTTGGGAACGAAGGCTTGGAACTGGGCGATGTCGGACTTGAGGAAGAACAGTTTCTGATTGTCCAGACGTTTGAGGTAGGTATCGAGGAAGAACTGGGCCTTCTCCGGGGTGAACTCCCGGTGTTGTTTGTCGAAGTGGTAATTCTGCATGATGCCGACGACCTTGGCGGCGATCAGGCCGTCATATTTTCCCGGGGAGCGATCGGCTTCGGGGGCTTCGGTCGCGGCGGTGAGCAGCGAGGTTGTGAAGGCGAGGAGGAAGACGAGGGAGAGAAGGAGCGGCTTCGATTTCACGGGGGATGGAATTAGCATGATTTGCGCCATTGGAATACTTTAATTCGCAGAAAATTCATCCGATTTTGCAGAGTAAGACCCCGGATCCGGGGGCGGCGTTCGATCTGCCGGTCCGAGCGGAGGGATCAGCGGCGCAGGGTAATGACGGTCGGGAGTCCCAGATTGGCGCAGCGGTCGACCGCGGTCACGGCGACCTGATCGATCGCGGCGGCGGCGTCGGGGGAGAGGAAATGTTCGTGAACGGAGCCGGGGAGGATCCGGGTGGTCCAGGTTGAGCCGGCGCGTGTCTGGAAGAGCCATCGGGCCGCGCGTTCTGTGCCGCGGCGTTCCTTCCAGCTCAGTTCAACGCCGTCGGAGCCGTCGGCGTGCGCGCGGCGCAGGGAGGGTTGTTCGGGCGGGGAGCTGTCCAGCCAGGTGGCGGCAGGAGGCAGGGCGACCTCCTGGTAGACGCGGTTGTGAATGGAGGAGATGAGCGTCTGATTCTCCATCAGTCCGGACATGTTGTAGTGGAGGTGGCCGGAGACGCCGCGGTTGGCCCGGGCGAGGGTGATCTGGCTGGGGATTTCGGAGGGGGGGTACTGCGCGCCCGCCTTGTGCGACGCCAGGCCGGGCCAGATGTGCCGGCCTGCGGCATTCTGCTCCGTCCACCAGTCCAGCAGCAGGCGATAACTCTGGGCGGGCGGTTGAATCGGCCAATAGAGTTGCGGCGCGCAGTAGTCGAGCCAGCCTTCACGCAGCCATTTGCGGGAATCCGTATAGATCTGCTCGTAGGTGTCCATACCCCGGATTGGTTTGGGGTGGCCGGGCCGCCAGATTCCGAAGGGGCTGATGCCGACCCGGACCCAGGGCTTCTCCCGCTTGACATTGGCGTAGAGCGTCCGGATGAAATGGTTGATGGTCTGGCGGCGGCGTTCGTTGCGATCCAATTTGCCGCCGGCGTTCTGGTATGCCCGCCAACTGGCGGTGTCCGGAAAATCGATGATGCGGCCCTGGCCATCCTTTTTCTGGTAAGGGTAGAAATAGTCGTCGAGGTGCACGCCGTCGATATCGTAGCGGCGGACGACGTCGAGGATGACGTTCATGGTGTGGGCCTGGGATCTGCGTTCGCCGGGGTCGAGCCATTGGTAGGCGCCGTAGGGTTTGACCAGTCCGGGTTGGGTGCGGCTGATGTGATTGAGGGCCGGGGCAGACTTGCCGGAGGGGTGCCGGACGCGAAAGGGGTTGAACCAGGCGTGCAGTTCGAGCCCTCGTTTGCGACACTCCTTCAAGGCGAAGGCGAGGGGGTCGTAGCGGGGCGACGGGGGGCGCCCCATGACGCCGGTGAGATACTCCGACCAAGGCTCCAACGCCGAAGGGTAGAGCGCGTCGCAGGCGGGGCGCACCTGGAGAATGATGGCGTTCAACTTGAGCAGGCGCGCGCGATCCAGGATGGCAATCAGCTCGGTCTGTTGCTCTTTGGCCGGCAATCCCGGTTTGGACGGCCAATCGATGTTGGAAACGGTGGCGACCCAGGCGCCGCGAAACTCGCGGATGGGAAGCGGAGGAGAGGTTGCTGCGGCCGATGCAAACCACGGGAGCAGGATCCAGGCGCAGAGGGAAAGGCGGAGGCAGGTCCGGGCGCCCCGGGCGGTCTGGCGTGGGGCGGCGGCTCCCGCGCGGTTGCGGAAACCGGATGCGTAATCTGGTCTTGTCGAAACAAACGGCACGGGCGGATTGAAGCAGCCGCCCAAGCCGGAGGCAATGCCAATGGGATCGCCACAAAGGGATTGAATAATGCGTCCTGCGCTGGATGATCGGCGGTTCATGAGCGCGGACGAATACCAGTATGGACGGGCGGGCAAAGGATGGCTTGCGGCGGCGGTGGTTTCCGCGGCGCTGGTCCTGGGGCTGCTGCTGGCATTGCGGCCGGATCGAGAAGCGGCGACAAGCCCGGGCGAGACGCTGACGGTCTACTGTGCCGCAGGCATACGCAAGCCAGTCGAAGAGTTGGCCAAGCGTTACGAGGAGGAGTTCGGCGTTGCGATTCGGTTGGACTACGGCTCCTCGGGAGAGATGGAGGGCAAGCTGGAGCTGGACCTGCTGAGTGGGGCCATGCGGGCGGACCTTTACATTCCGGCGGATCACTCGTTTGCCTCCCGGGCCCGGGACAAGGGACTGACGGCGGAATCCATTCCCCTGGCTGAGTTCCGGCTGGCTCTTGCCGTCCGACCGGATTCGGCGCATGTCTTCCGGACGATCGATGATCTGCTGGCCAGCGGCGTTCCCTATGCCATCTGCGACGAATTGGCGGGGGTGGGCAAGAAGACGCGGCAGGTCCTGACCAAGATCGGAAAATGGGAGGCGATCAAAGCCGGAGCCAAGGCGAGTTTTCCGCGGGTGCCCGAGGCGGCCAATGCGGTGAAGTCCTCGGAGAGCGTCGAGGCCGCCTTTCTCTGGGATTCCACGGCCCAACAATTTGGCCTGAAGCGGTTGGAGATGCCTGATTTGGAGGGAGGTGAGGCGCAGATCAGCGCCAATGTGACCGAAGGGTCCCGGAAAGCGACGCAGGCGCTGCGTTTTGCGCGCTACCTGGCCGCTCCCGAGAAAGGGGCCGGCGCATTTCGGAAACATCATTTTGAGCCGGTCACGGGCGACGCCTGGGCGGAGCGCCCCGAGATTGTCGCCTATTGCGGCGGCGTGAACCGCAATGCGCTGGAGGAGACGATCGCGGAGTTTGAGAAACGGGAGGGCTGCCTGGTCAAGACGACGTACGCCGGTTGCGGCACGATCATCGGGAATATCGAAGCGGGTCGCTTCTCCCTGCCGGATACGTTCATGACCTGCGACGCGTCCTACATGATGATGGTGCAGGATGACTTTCTCGGCGCCGAGAATGTCTCCAGCACGCGCATCGTGATGCTCGTGCGCCAAGGGAATCCCAAGGGCATCAAGAGCCTCGCCGATCTGGCCGGCGACGGAATTGCCATCGGCACGACCGAACCGCGGCACAGCACGCTTGGCGCGTTGAGTTGGAAGATGTTCGAGGAGACCGGCATTCGGGGAACTCTGGAGAAAAAGAAATCCGTGATTGTCACCACCCCGACCGCGCACGAGCTCATTCTGCAGATGGAGGGGCACGGCAAGCTCGATGTCGCGCTGGTCTACGAGGCCAACTGCCAACAGCTGACCGACAACTTCGAGTTGATTCCGATCGACCTGCCGCTGGCGCGGGCGGTGCAGAACATCGCGGTCAGCAAGGAATCAAGATACCCGCATTTGACCGCCCGGCTCATGCAGTCAATTTTGTCCGCGCAGTCGAAAGAGCGCTTTGTCAGCAACGGTTTCTCCTGGGAGGCGAAGTAGCGTTTCGTTTCCGATCGCCTACATGAAGCCGCCTGAGCCAACGGAAAGCAACGTTCCTGCGGACGCGTTTCGCGCGCCGTCGGACGCTCCCTTTTTGGCGGGGTTGATGCTGCTGGGGGGAAGCTATGTGGCGATCATCGTTTTGATGTTTCTGGCTGATCTGGCCTTCACGGACGCGGAATCGATTCTTGGGGCGTTGCGGGAGCCGGAGATCCGGTATTCGATCAAGCTGAGCCTGATCAGTTGCACGATTTCGACGGTGTTGTCGGTTTGGGTGGCTGTGCCGATCGGGTATTTGATGTCGCGGTTTCAGTTTTGGGGCAAGAGTGCGGTGGATGCGATCCTGGACATCCCGATTGTGCTGCCGCCGTTGGTCATCGGGATCAGTCTGCTGATCCTGTTCAACTACCCGCCGTTCGAGTGGATCAGCGACCAGGTGGTGTTTGAGATTCCGGCGGTGATTTTGGCTCAGTTCATGGTCGCCTGCGCCTTTGCCGTCCGGACGATGCGGGTCACCTTCGACCAGATCCCGATGCGGTTTGAGGATGTGGCGATGACGCTCGGCTGCAACCGCAGTCAGGCGTTCTGGAAGGTTGTACTTCCGCAGGCCCGGCATGGCGTCCTGGCGGCGGCGACCCTGGCATGGGCGCGGTCGCTGGGTGAGTTCGGGCCGATCCTGGTTTTTGCCGGATCGACGCGGATGCGGACGGAGGTGTTGCCCACCTCGGTTTACCTGGAGATGCAGGCCGGGAACACCAAGGGCATGTTGGCGGTGGCCCTGATCATGGTGGCGGCAGCAGCGATGGTCCTGGTGACGGCGCGCCTGTTTGGGATGAAACGACTGAACGCATGATTCGCGTGGCCCAACTTGGACTGAGTCAGGGTGACTTCCGTTTGGAGGACGTGAGTTTTACGGTGCCCACCGGCGAGTACGCGGCCCTGATGGGGCGGAGCGGTTGCGGCAAGACCACGGCCCTGGAAGTCGTCTGCGGTTTGCGAAGCTTCGAATCCGGGCGCATCGAGGTTTCGGGACGGGAGGTCGGGCGGCTCAAGCCGGCGGAGCGGGGGATCGGCTATGTCCCGCAGGATCGGGCCTTGTTCCCCACCATGCGCATTCGCGATCAGATCGCGTTCTCATTGGTTGTGCGCAAATGGAGCCCCGGGGAGATTGGTCGGCGTGTGGACGAGTTGGCGGAGATGTTGGAGGTGGCGCACCTCCTGGACCGCATGCCGGCGGGCTTGAGCGGAGGGGAGGCCCAGCGGATAGCCCTGGCGCGGGCGTTGGCCTTCAGTCCCAAGGCTCTCTGTCTCGACGAACCTCTGAACGCCCTGGATGAAGAACTGCATGATGAAATTTGCGAACTGCTGCGCGAGGTGCATCGGCAGACCGGGGTGACTGTGCTGCATGTCACCCACAGCCCTTCCGAGGCCCGGCAGTTGGCGGGGATTGTCTTCCGCATGGCGGACGGCAAGATACAGGCAGAGGGCGCCCTGGAATGAGGGCGGCTTTTCACCAAGGGAAGCGACCTGGCCCACAGCGCGGCTGCTCAATGGCGGACTTGTCGACCGCGCTTTCAGCTGGAACGAACTCGCGCCACGGCGTTTGATGATCTGGAGATGCAAACCGACACGACATTGACTTCCGAGGAGCGCGCCGTTCATGAGTGGCAGATGTGGGTTCCGGGTTTTGGCGAGGAGGGGCAGCGGCGTTTGAAACAGTCATCGGTTCTGATTTCACGGGTCGGCGGACTGGGCGGCCTGGTCGCCTACGAACTGGCGGCGGCGGGGGTGGGACGCCTGGTTCTGGCCCATGCGGGCGATGTCAAACCGAGCGACTTGAATCGCCAGTTGCTCATGACTCATGACTGGATTGGAAAGAACCGGGTCGAGCGCGCCCGGCAACGCCTGCTCGATCTGAATCCCAGGATCGAGATCGAGACGGTCCCGGAGAATCTGTCGGAGGCGAATGCGGACCGCCTGCTGGCCGGCGTTGACCTGGCGGTCGATGCGGCGCCGTTGTTTGAGGAGCGGTATGCGATGAACGACGCGGCGGTCCGGCAGGAAAAGCCGCTGGTGGAATGCGCCATGTACGACATGGAGACGCAGATTACCTCGTTCATGCCGGGAAAGACAGGCTGCCTGCGCTGTCTGTATCCGGAGAAGCCGCCTTATTGGAAGCGACAGTTTCCCGTATTTGGCGCGGTGTCGGGCAGTGTGGCCTGCCTGGGCGCGACGGAGGCGATCAAGATCCTGGCTGGACTGGGGGAGCCGCTTTTCGATAGCCTGTTGTGTTGCGATCTCCGCGCGATGCGGTTTCGCAAGCTGCGCATCGGCGCGGTTCCGGATTGTCCGGTCTGTTCGGGGACGCGGCGATTGGATTGAATGAAATCACTATTGACCAGTCTGCGGGTGTTGTTCGGCGGAGCGTTGTTTCTGTCGCTGTGCTGGTTGACGATCACGCTGGTGGACGCCGCGTTGCAAGGAGAGAATTCGCATGAGCGCAATGTGGGCTGGGGGATGGCGGCCGGTTGCGCCCTGATGGCGCTGATGGTCTGGAAGTTCCTGCTTTACCGCGGCAAGAGCCGGGACGGGGCCTCGGGGTTTTTCGGCTGGATGACCGAGCCCCACGAAACGCCGCGAAAGCCGGGCAGCGCCTTGTTGACGCCGCGCGACGGATCCCGCCCCTCCGAGCCGGAGAAGAAGCGCCGGGCTGTGGTGAGGGAGATTGACCGCTTTGAATATTGAGGGGGCCGGATTGGCGGGCCAGGGCGTGGCTATGCCACCGTGACGGCCAGCTCTTCGTTCCCGGTCTTCAGGGTGAGTTCTGAGCCGGTGTCCCAGTGGTCGGCGGACACATAGCCCAGTGCGACGACCGCCGCCTGGTCCGCGGTCTCGGTTGCGCTGGTGATCCAGCCGGCCTTGCGTTCGCCGACGAAAAGAAGGTCGCCTTTTTGCGGCAGCGCGCCCCCGGAGGCGGGGCATTGCAGCCGGCAGAAGCGCCGCTTGGCCCGGCCATAGGTTCGGATTCGCGCGATCACTTCCTGCCCGATATAGCACCCCTTGGCGTAGCTGATGGCCTCGGAGGCAATGCCGGTCTCCGAGACGAGATTCGTCTCGTCCATGTCGGCTCCGTAGCGGGGGATGGCGGCGAGGATGCGCGCTTTCTCCAGGGCCGCGGCGCCGCAGAGGCCGCCGCCGTGGGATTCAACGGCGGCAAGCAAGGCCTGGAATGCCGCAGGCAGGGAGCCGTCAGGGACATAGAAGTCGAAACCCGTGGTTCCGGCCCGATCGCGGCGCGCGAGGTAGGCCTCGCCAAAGTCCGTGTGGGGCGTGGAGGCAATGCTGCGGGGCGTCTCGGGGAGGGGACAATCGAGCTTGAGGGCCTCGATGACCGCGACGCTTTGAACGCCCTGGACACTCAACAATCCGTAGAGCGGCGCCACATCGACGACCTCGACGTCTTCCGCGATGATGAACTGGTTCAGGCGTTCGGTCACGCGCTGCGTGAAGCCCGGTTCGAAATCAAGCAGCAACTCATCCTGAAGGCGATGGATGGTCAGGTCGCTTTGGATCTTTCCCTTGTGATCCACGAGGGCGGCGAGGCAGCCATCGCCGGGGCCCAGTCCCTTGATGTCGTTGGTCACCTGGCCATGGAGGAATGGGACGCGATCGGGGCCAATGACGCAGAGGCGGCTGCGATGGCTCAGGTCGAGCAAAGCGGCCTTTTCCCGCAAATGGCGGAATTCGGCGGTCGGGTCGCCGTAGTGGTCAACGCCTTCGCAGTCATTGAAATCCGCGAGATTGGCGCCCAGTTTCAGGTGAGTCTCGCGCAGGGTAAGTGGGGTCATCTTGTTGGCGGGTGGATGAGTCGGGGCGGGGCGGGAAAGGCGGATTCGATCACGCCAGCACGCCGTTTACGACATGGCCCTCGACGCCGGTCAGGCGGAAATCGAGACCGGAGCGCCGGAAGGTGAGCCGTTCGTGGTCGAATCCGAGCAGGTGGAGGATGGTGGCGTGCAGGTCGTGGACATGCACCTTGTCCTGCACGGCCTGGAAGCCGAACTCGTCGGTGGCGCCATGAATGTGGCCGCCTTTGACGCCGCCGCCAGCGAGCCACATCGTGAATCCGTAGTGGTTGTGATCGCGGCCGCTGATCGTGCCGGCGTTGGAACCGGGTTTGGGCAACTCCACGGTGGGCGTGCGGCCGAACTCGCCGCCCCAGATGACCAGCGTTTCCTCCAGCATGCCGCGCTGCTTCAGGTCGGTCAGCAAGGCGCCGATGGCCTGGTCGCATTCGCCAGCGAGGCGGCGATGATTCTGTTCGATCTTGTCATGGCTGTCCCAGGGTTGGCCGGCGCCGTGCCAGACCTGCACGTGGCGCACCCCGCGCTCGATCAGGCGTCGGGCCATGAGAATCTGGCGGGCCTGCACGGAGTCGCCGTACATCGTTCGGATGTGCGCGGGCTCGCGTTCGATGTCGAAAGCGTCCGTGGCTTCCGACTGCATGCGGTAGGCGAGTTCGAAGGACTGGATCCGGGCGTCGAGATGGGCGTCTCCGGGGCGTTGGGCCCGGTGCCGCGCATTCATTTGCTGAATGAAGTCCAACTGGGCCCGCTGGCTGCCGAGGGACTGGGTTTCATTGCGAATGTTCTCGATCAGTTTCTCGACCTTGGCGTCCTTGGTGTTGATGTGCGTTCCCTGGAACACCCCGGGCAGGAAGGCGGATTGCCAATTCTGGGATTCGGCGATTGGGAATCCCGGACAAAGGACGACGAAGCCGGGAAGATTCTCGTTTTCCGTGCCGAGGCCGTAGGTGACCCACGACCCCATGCTGGGACGCACGAGGCGGGCCTCGCCGCAGTTCATCAGCATCAATGAGGGCTCGTGATTCGGCACATCCGCGTGCATGGAGTGGACGAGACACATGTCGTCGACGTGCTGCGCGGTATGGCGGAAGAGATCGGAGACCTCGATGCCGCTCTGTCCGTAGCGGCGGAATTCAAAGGGGGAGGGGTAGGCGGCTCCGGTTGGCCGTTCGGTGCGGAGTTGGAAATCTTTCGGCAAGGCCTTGCCGGCGTGTTTCTTGAGCAGATGCTTGGGATCGAAGGTGTCGACATGCGAAGGCCCTCCATTCATGAACAAATGGATGACCCGCTTGGCCTTGGCGGCGAAATGGGGCGCCCTCGAGGCGAGCGGCGATCGGTAGGCCTCCGCCTTGGCGGATGGAGACAGGAGGCCGTTGGAACTCATGAGGTCCGCCAGTCCCAGCATGCCCATGCCCATGCCGCATTGCTTGAGGGCCTCGCGGCGGTCGAGGGCGCCGCGCAGTTTGTCCGGTTGCAAGTATTTCATGTCGTCAGGGAAGAGACGCTCCAAACCGCGTCCCGCATTCAAGACTGGATGAAGTAGCTGAGATTCTCCAGTTCCATCGCAAGATTGACGTTGTTGACCATGACCTCATCCGGAACCTGCAGCACAACCGGGGCAAAATTGAGGATGCCGGTGATCCCGGCCTCGACGAGGTCGTTGGCGACCTCCTGCGCCTCCTGCCCGGGCACCGAGATAATCGCCATCTTGGCGGCGTGTTCGTCGACGATGGCGGCGAGCTTTTCCATTCCCAGCAGTGGTTGTTTGATCTTCTTGCTGCGGGGTTGGTCGGGAAAGCGATCGAAGGCGGCCACGATTTCAAAGCCCTCCTTGTCAAATCCCCGGTAGGAAAGCAGCGCCGTGCCGAGATTGCCGACGCCGACCAGGATCACCTTTTGCAGACTGGCGGTCCCCAGCAGATCGATGATCATCTGCGACAACTGGTCCACTTCGTAGCCGAGGCCGCGGCGTCCGAATTGGCCGAAGTAGGTCACGTCCTTGCGCAGTTGCGTCGGTTTGACGCCGGCCGCCTGCGCGAGTGCGTCGCTGGAAACGGTCTGGATGCCATTGTCTTTCAGTCGCTGCAGGCAACGCAGATACAACGACAAGCGATAAATTGCTTTCCGCGGTATGTCGGCGCGCTGGATCTTGTCGGTCTTCTTCAAGGGACTCCGATTTTAGGGAGATCGCCCAATTTTTCCGAGTCGAATGTCAGAAAGTTTGGCCGGTCGCCGCGGAGACGGGCGGCTCCGAAAAATCGCCTCGATAAATACGCGGCAGGGTCTTAGCTTGGGAGGATGAAGCGGCGCATATTCTCGAGGATTCTTGCTTTGGCGGTCATTTCAAACGGACTTTCGTCGGCTGTTGGAGCCGAACGTTCAGCGACGCAGCAAGGGGCGACCGATGCCGCGGGGCGACTGAAAGTGGGACTCAGGGATTGGGTGTCGGTGGATGCGCCGGCGGCCAGTCCACCGTCGCTGTGGTACGTTTCCGAAGGCGTGGTGAAACAGACAGAGAACACGCTGGTCAACAACAAGAAGGCGCTCAAGCCGGATCCGACCCTGGAACGCGAGGGAACAATGTTCGTGTATCAGGCCGGAGCGGCGTTTGCCGACGGCGAACTCACGCTGGACCTGTTTGCCACCGACGACGACGGCATCGGCGTCGCTTTCCGGTGGAATGCTCCGGACAAGTATTATCTTTGGTACATGGATGGTCAGCGGCGCTACCGGACGCTGGCGGTGAGGAACGATGCCAGTTATGCGGCGTTGGAATCCAATCGCCGGGGGTTCGAGATGCGACGCTGGTATGCCGTGCGGATCGTCATGGAGGGGCCGAGAATTGCTGTTTATGTGGATGGCGTGAAAGAATTCGAAACCCGGGACAACCGGCACCGGCGGGGGACGATTGCGCTGTACTGCTGGGGCAATTCGGGGGCGATGTTTCGGGATGTCAGGTTCGTCGCGAAGCCGGCGGTTCCCGCGGAAAGCCATGGAGAGGAAACCGATTCAGAGAAGGGCGGGAACTAGCTCCGGTTCGGATATTGGCGGGCCCGATCCGCGGAGCGGCGGGTCGTCCTTGGGCGGGCTTGTCAGGCAGTTGGCCGACAAGAAGACGCTGGAACATCCCTGGCAAGGGTTGGAGGAGTTGCTGGCGGCCGAAGGGGTCGAGCGGTTGCGCCTGCTCGGCTTTGGCAGCCTGGTGAACGCGGACTCGGCTGCGGCGACCCTGGCGGAAGACGCCGCGCGAGGTGGGACCGCCGTGATGGCGTATGGCGCGCGGCGGGTGTTCGACTATCGGATGGATGGCGCCAACAGCCGGTATCTGCTTCCGGAGGCGCCGGATGCGCGGGCCCTGCTGAACACTCGCGTGACCGGGGATCCTGCGGATCGGTTGAACGGCGTCCTGCTTGAAACGCCCCTTGGGGACCTGGCGGCGCTGCGGGAACGGGAAGCCGACTACAGTCTCGCGCGGGTCGCGTTTCGGCCGTGGGGCATGGAGGAGGTGGGTTCGGCATGGATCTTGACCTGCGAGCCGGGAACCCGGGCGGGACGGCGACGGATAAGAATGAACCTGACTCCCAATCCGTGTTACTACCAGGTCTGCCGCGAGGGGGCAGCCTCGTTTGGTCCGGAGTTTCTCCAAACCTGGCTGGACACCACGTTCCTTGCGGACGGCGCAACGCGTGTCGCAGATTGGGAACGGACGGATTGGAACGCGTCGTGAGCCGGGCGCGGGTCAGTTGCCGGAAATCAAACGCTCGATGACCTGTTCGTGGTTGGCCAGGGTGTCCTGGGTGGTTTGAAGGCTGACATTGATTTCGGCCATCCCTTCTGCGACGGCCCCCATTTGTTCGGTCAGGGTGACCATGCGGCGATCGAGACCGGCCAGGTCGTCGCCGATTTCGCGGAGTCGCTGACTCGTCTCGCCAGATTCTCCGCCGCCGGCGCGTGCGCGGGGGGCAGGACGCGTTGAGGCGGCGTTGGAAGCGAGGTCCGCAAGGCGGTCGTCGCGACGGTCCAAGGCCCGGATCATCGTTTCAAGCGTGTCCAGTCGGCTCTCAAGCTCCGCAATTCTGCGCTCGGAAACGGGGCTGGACGCGGCGGCGGGAGGTTGGGGTTTGTCGCATGCGACGAGGGGCAGCGTGGCCAGGAGGCAAAGGAGTCGTTTCATGGCGAGGTATGGGGTGTTGTCGGGAGTTCAACGCGCACGCAGCGCGGAAAGTTTCTTGAAAGGTTGCGGGACGGCGGTTTTCAGGGGCCGACTTTGAAATTGCGCGCTCGGAAGACGGGGGACCATAATTCGCCATGCGTCTTCGCCTGCTCGTATTCGGATCGTTGGCATTGAATCTTTTCCTGCTGGTGGTGCTGGTGTCCGGCCTTTCCCGGAGCGGATCCCCGATCTCGGACAAGCTATCCGGGAAAGCGGGGGAGGGCGACCCTGGGGGCCATTTGGCGCCGGATAATGGCATTCGGGGCGCTTTGAGCCCCGCTTCCGACACGCTGCGGAAGGATTCCCCGAGCGCGGCGATCGACGCGTTGACGGGGTTGGAAGCGCTTGGGTTTCCGGAGTTGGTCTCACGTCTGCGGGACGCCGGCGTTCCGGAGGCCACTGTGGTGGATATCGTGGTCGGGCGGCTGGATCGCGAGATGAAGCGGGAGTGGAAGGCGTCGATTGATCCGCCGGATCTGGAATGGTGGAAGGCGGATGTGGATGAGCGTCTGGGCGCGTTGGTGGCTCGCGACATCCAGCTGTTCCAACGTGAGCGGAGGAAACGTTTGAATGGTTTGTTGGGCGCCGGCTGGGATTTGGATGACGCGGGGTGGCAGGGGTTTGAGCCACTTTATGGGAAGGTTCTGACCGCGTTGCCCCCGGAGAAGGCTGGAAAGATTCGCGCCATCGAAGGGCAATTCGCGAAGCAAATGGCGGCCCTCGCGTTCGATGGGGACGCCGCGGCAAGGGCGGTTGGCGAGGTCGTCGCGGCTCGCCATCGGGAGGAGAAACGGAAGGCTCTGGAGGCTGTCCTCAACCCTCGGGAATATGAGGCATATCAGTTGCGCTTTTCCGAGTTGGCCCGTTCGATGCGTCGCGACCTGACGAATTTCAATGCGACGTCCGACGAATTTGCCGCGATCTTCAAGATACGTGAACCGGTGGAACGCGAGATTGACCGGGAGCACTCCGGTCTCGACGACGGGAGCGTGCGGGCGCGCAAGGATTTACGGCGTCGCGCGGCGGACGAGATTCGCCGGGCGTTGGGCGACGAGCGCTACCAGGAGTACGAATTCAACCTGGACCCGGTTTTTCGCAGCGCGCGGGAATTCGCGGCGAAGATCGGCGAGGCTGAGGACAAGGCGATGTCGCTCTACGAAATCGGCGGCTGGGCGCAGCTGGAACGCCGGCGAATTGAAGGCGACGCATCGCTGGACGAGCTCTCACGCCGTTCGGCCCTGGCCGAAACCCGCCGCCGACTGGAGCAGTTCCTGCAACAGATCCTGAGCCCCGACGCCCGTCGCCGCAGCCGCGAAATGGGCGTCGATTTCCTGGATTCCCTGCCGCGATAGCCGGGGCAGGGGCGATCGGGTTACTGGTTCTTCAGTTGCTCGAGGATTTCCTTCGGCGCGTCGTTGTTGAGAGTCGCGAGCACTCCGGAGGTCCAGTCATTGGAGCCGTCGCTGTAGAGAATCACCGGGGTCTGGTTGATGGTTTCGGAAGCGGTGTCGATGACGAGTGAGACGCCCTCGGCCTTTGCCTTCCGGCGGATGTGGTCGCGGATTTCGTCGAGCAGGCTGCCCCGGCTTTGCCGGCCCACCTCGTCAAGGGTGGCCCGGGCGGTGTTGCTGAACTGGCGCATGCTCTGCTCGAGTTCCTTGGCCTTGATCACCTTGGCTTCGAAGGCCTTTTGGCGTTTCTCCTTCTCGGCGGCGGAGATCAATGGATCCTTGATGCCTTTTTCCAGGACGGGCAGGTCCTTGGTCTCGCGCTCGAATTCCTCGCGCATCTTGGCGAGTTCGTCGTCGAAGCCCTTGGCCCGCTCCTTGAGTTCCTTGTCGGCCTGGACGCGCTTCCAGTAGTTGTCGAAGACCTTCTTGAGGTCGATGGTGGCGATTTTTCCCTGCTGGGCCTGGGCGGGCGAGCTGATGGAAAGCGAGAGAGCGAGTGCGCAAAACAGCGCGGTGCGTAGTGTCATCATGGTAATCAGGAATTGAAGGTCGGACGGTCGCGGCCGGAACCCCATTCAGAAGCTGCGGTTGTAACCGGCTCCGAATTGGAAGCGCCCGCTGCCGTCGTTGCGTCCGTCACCGGAGATCGGGATGCCGTAGTCGAGGCGCAGCGGTCCGATTGGCAGTTGCAGGCGGACGCCAATGCCGACGTTGTCGTTGTAGAAGTTCGAGTCTTCGTGGATCGTTGCGCCGACGGTGTTCTTGTATTTGTAGGCGGAATCGAGGCTGTAGGGGTCCTGGTAGACCATGCCGATATCGTAGAAGGCGGCGAGTCGGACGCGATCGATGACGGGCACGGTGTATTCGGCCGAACCGATCCAGTAGGTGTTGCCGCCGATGGCCTCGTTGGTGTCGTCGCGGGGGCCGACCCGGCGGAAACGGTATCCGCGCAGGGTGTTCTGACCGCCAAGGAACCAGCGGTCGAACAGGGGCACGCGGTCGGATCCGTGGTTGTCCGTGACGCCGGCTGCCGCGTGCATCTCAAAGACGTGGCCCTTGAAGAATCCCGGGAAATATTGCGAGGACTTGAGCTCGAAGCTGTAGGTGTCGGTTTGGCCTCCAAGCGGACCTCCGGAGAAGGCGGTGATCAATTGGGTGAGGTTGCCACGATTGGGCGTCAGGACATGGTTGCGTGAATCCCAGGCAATGGTGGAGAAAATCCGCGACGCCATGCGACCGCCTTCCTCGTCCTTGATGGCCTGCGACGCGGCGGGATCGATATCTTGAATGGCGATGCGCTCCAGTGTGTAGCCGACCGTCGCTTCCAGGTTGGGGTGCCAAAGGCGTTTACGGAGGCTGACGCGACCGCCGGAGCGTTGCTCATCGAAAAAATCGCCCTTGAAGTCGAGTTCCCGGTGATAGAGATCGACCTCGAGTTCGAGTCGACGCTCGAGGAACCATGGTTCCGAGAAAGTGACCTGGAAGTCTTTGCGCCGCGTGCCGATCTGCGCGCGGGCGCGCGCGCGCTGACCGCCGCCGGTGAAGGTGGGCGGCTTGAAGAGATCGAAGTTGCCTTGGGTGACCTCGACGAAGCCGACGAGCGCGTCGATGGAGCTGAAACCGGCCCCGAGGGTCAGGTTGCCGGTGTTCTTCTCCTCGACATTGATGACGAGGTTCTTGCGGTTGGGAATGTCGGTCGGCTCGGCGGAGGTGTCGACTTTTTCGAAGTAGTCCATCTGCATCAGCACGTTCTTGCTGAGCTTCACGTCGACCATGTTGAAGACCTCGCCGGGAGAGACCGCGAGTTCGCGTCGGATAACCTTGTCCTTGGTCTTGTCGTTGCCGCGGATCTCGATTTTCTCGACGTAGGACTTGTCGTTTTCCTCGATCTCGTAGGCGAGATCCATGGTGCCGGTTTCGATGTTCGGTTTCTTGTTGGGAGCGACGACGGTGTCGATGTAGCCCTGGGCGCCGTATTGGTCTCGGATTCCCTCCAGGTCATCGGAGAGTCCGCCGGGCGTGAAGGTGGCGCCTTCGCCCATCCGGAGGCGGGCCTTGACCTCGTCGGCGGTGAACAGGGAGGTTCCTTTCACCTCCACGGAACCAACGTTGTAGCGGTTGCCTTCCGAGACCTTGATTCGGACCGTGATCCACTTCTCGGAGAGTTTCTCGAACTCGACGTCCAGAATCTGGAAGTCGATATAGCCTTCCTCGCGGTAGAATTCGGCGAGTTTCTCGCGGTCGTCCTCGAACTGCTCCTCCTTCAACACCCCGCTCCCGGTGAGCCAGGAGAACATCCAGCGGCGGCGGGTCTTGATTTCCTTGCGCAGTTTGCGCTGCTTGAAGGCGGAGGCTCCCTCGAAGACGACGTCCTTGATCCGGATCTTGCGGCTTTCCTCGATCTTGAAGGAAACGGTCGCCCGGCCGGCGGATTCCGTGATGCTGGGAAGGTATTCGACCTTGGCCTGCTGGAAGCCGGCTTTTTGGTACATTTCGAGGATGGTGCGGGTGTCGGCGAAGAGTTTCTGCTCGTCGTAGTGTTCGCCCACTTTGGAGGTGATTTTCCGACGTAGCTTGGAATCGCTGAATTTGTCGTTGCCCTCGAAGTAGATATCGGTGAGCAGCGGTTTCCCCTGCACGCGGTAAACGAGGGCGATGCCGTCCGGGGACAACTCGGTCTGGGTGAGAATATTGTGGAAGAACCCGGTGGTGTAGAGGTTGCGGATGTCGTCATCCACCGCGGTCTGGCTGAGAGTGTCGCCGATCTTGACCCGGATATTGGCGCGGATCAGGTCGTCGCTGACGGCCGGCGGGCCGACGTGGACGATGTTGATGGACTTGACCTTGGTGGGGGATTGCGCGAGGACGCAGGGAATCGCCAGGCTGAGCAGGGCCAGGGCTGCGGCGATTCGGCTGATCGTTGATCTCATGTCGCTTTCTTATCTGTTCGGCGGCAGGTCGCTTTCATCGATGTCGACTCTGCTCTCGTATCTCGTGAAGCCCTTGAGGAACGTCAGTCTGACGTCGCCCGTCGGGCCGTTGCGTTGTTTGGCGACGAGCAGGTTGACGCTCTCGCCTTCGGTGGGCTCCGCCGGGGCGTCGCCTTCTTCATCGCCGCCGGAACCCGGCTTGTAGAGCAGTCCGACGAGGTCGGCGTCCTGCTCGATGGATCCGGACTCACGGAGATCGCTGAGCTTGGGTTTGGCTCCCTCGCCGCGTTTCTCAACATCACGGTTCAACTGGCACAAAACGATGACCGGAACGTCCATTTCCTTGGCGAGGCCTTTGATCCCGCTGGAAATGTCCGCGATTTCCTGCTGGCGGTTATCGGCGGCTTTGCGCGCAGTAGAATGGAGCAGTTGGAGGTAGTCAATGACAAACAACTTGACCCCGAATTGCTGGCACATGCGGCGGGCTTTGGCCCGGAGTTGCAGGATGGAAAGGCCGGGTGTGTCGTCGATGAAGAGGGGGGAATTGGACAACTGTCCGGCGGCCTTGGTCAGGCGGGGGAAATCGCGGTCGACGATGAAGCCTTCGCGGATGTTGCGGAGGTTGACCCGGGCCCGGGAACACATCATGCGGAGGATCAGGGATTCGGAAGTCATTTCCAGGCTGAAGACGCCGACCGGAAGATTCTGTTCGAGGATCACGTGCTCGGCGATGTTCATGGCGAGCGAGGTTTTGCCCATCGAGGGACGGGCCGCGATGACCACCATTTCCCCGCCGTGGAGGCCGGTGGTCATCTTGTCGAGTTCGGGGAATCCGGTGGAGACGCCGGTCAGGGCTCCCTGCTTGGAGTAGTATTCCTCGATGGTGTTGATGGCCGAGTGCACAAGCTCCTTGACCGGACGCATGCCCTCGTTCTCCACGCGTTCCTCGCTGATGGCCATGACCTCGCGCTCGATCTCGTCCAGCAGCGCGTCGACCTCTCCCTCGTGATCGTAGACCTGGGAAACGACATGATTGCAGGTGGCGATGGCCTTTCGAAGAAGGTGTTTCTCCCGGATGATTTCGATGTAGTAGGACAGGTTCGCGGCGGAAGGGACGGAATCCTGCAGGGCGTTGAGGTAGGCGATGCCGCCGATCGAGTCGAGGTAGTTGGCGTCCTTCAAACGCTGCCTCAGCGTAATGATGTCGATCGCGTCCTTGTCGTCGTACATCTTGGCCAGGACATTGAAGATGGTCTTGTGGCGGAGGTCGTAGAACACCTCGGCCTGCGGCGTCGCGATGGCGGCGAGGGGATCCTTGTCCTTGGAGAACTTGGGCTTGTCATCCTTGGACGACAGGGTGGGAAATTTCTCCAGACATTCGCCCATGCAGTCGACGGGCGAGAGCAGGATGCAGCCCAGCACGCCCTGTTCCGCTTCGACGGAATGGGGAGGCAGGCGGTCGACGCCGGTGAGCGAGATGGCGTCGGGGGTTGAAGCCGTCTTTTTCTTCCTGCGCGGTTTATCGGACTTGAGGTCCACTCCCACCGGGCCGCCGGCTGCGTCATCAAAGGAATCGATCATGGCGCGGGATGATAAGGCGCCGGGCAAGGGCGGGCCACTTATGCGCAGGCGTTGCGTCGCGGAACCCGGGGCCGGATTGGGGGGAAGCCCCGGGATGGGGCGCTGAACGAAAGTTGTTCGACTTGTTCACAAGGCCTTGTTCACAGCCTCGGGGGAGCGGGGAATAAGTTGTGAACACCTTTCGTCCACCGCGCTGAGAGGAGGGCTCGTGTCGTCGCAGTCAGGGCAGTTCCAGGAAGGCGGCATGGCGGCGGCTCCCGGAAAGGCGCCGTTCGGGGGCGGTCAGGGCGCCGACTCGAAGCGTGGGCAGGCGACGCCATTCGTGGTCGATGTTCCGCATGAGCAGGGCTGAATCGAACTGGATGGAGCCCGGGGGGAAGCGCTCAGGATCGGTGAAGTAGGGCGCGTCGAGATGCTCGACGCGGGCGGGCGTGATGTTCCAACTGGCCGGGCGCAACTGGACGCCTTCGAGCCGGGAGGGTGTTCCCGCAGGGGAGTAGCCTCGGCCGGCGCGGCGAAAGAAGCCGGAGACTTCCTCCAGGTTGGCGAAAAGCGAATGTGCCGGCCAGTCGTCGGCCTCGCGACAGAGAACTTTCAATTCGTGGCCGGGGTCCGGCGTCCGCATCTCGATCTTGTGCAGACCCGCGGTTTCGTGGACAGCGAATCGGGCGAGGGATTGGGGGCCTGGAAACAATCGCCCTCCAGCCGAAGCGTTCAGGCGGGAATTGGTGTAGCGGACGGGAATGTAGACCCCTTCGCGCGTCTGCCCCGCTTCATCCCATTCGACCGCGATCCGGATGGCCGCGTTCTCGGATTCGAAGCCGAGCGCGGCGGGCAATCCGCGTGGACGCGCGTGGCGCAGGCGGATGAGACAGACGCCGGCGACGCCCCAGCAATGAACGCGCTTCACCCGCAGGGGCGGGGGGACCAGACGTCCGAGGATCAGCGGATCAACGCGATAGTTGATCAGGATTCTCCGATCCATGACCGCCCGGATCGCGGCGACGCGGAGCTTCATTGCGCGCCTCCATTCCTGGGCCGCCATCCGTTGAAGGCCCACCTTTCCGAAGCTTCCGGCGCTCTTGCTTGAGTGACTGGTATTTCTGTATTCACGGAAATTAAGGATCAAATAAAAAGATTCCCGGCTTGGTTCAGCCGAGACCGAGCAATCTGGCGGCCTTGTCGCCGAGTTTGACGAAGCGTACGATGGCCTTGGTGGGCCATTTGCGGAGTTGGCCATACCACTCGGTGGCGGTCTTGAAGAAGGTCTCCATTTCCCGGAGTCGTTCGATGGAATAGTCGTCCTTGTCCTTGGCGCCCTCGGCCTCGGCGCGGCATTCCTCCAGCAAGGCGAGGGTCGGATCCAGTTCGCGGCGTTTGCGCTCGTCCATGATGACCCGGAACATCTCCCAAACGTCCTTCATCGATTCAAAGTGGTCCCGACGGTCGCCCAACACGTGCACGACCTTGACAATGCCCCAGCCCTGGAGTTCGCGCAGGCTGTTGCTGACATTGGAGCGGGCGACGGATAGCGCCTCGGTGATCTCCTCCGCGTTGAGCGCCTTCGGCATGATGTAAAGAAGGGCGTGGATTTGCGCCACCGTGCGATTGATGCCCCAGCGCGTTCCCATCTCGCCCCAGTGGAGAATGAATTTCTGTTGGACTGGAGTTAATGAAGGCATAGTTGGCAGGAAGTTCTGTTAAGACAGAAATTTATGGCAGGATGAGGTTGTTGACAAGGATTTTCTTGGGGAGACGATTGAGCTTGAAGTCGGGTGGGGTCGGGGGCTAAATGCGCGGCGTCAGGGCCCATGGGTCGTGGACACGGCGACCCCGTCAGGTCCGGAAGGAAGCAGCGGAGCCGCGCTTTGCGTTCGCCGTGGTAGCCCTGACACTTTTCTCTTTTTCTCTCTGCAAACCCGATTGTCGGTTGCGCGTGGGGTGTGGTGTCCGCATAATTCGGTTTCCAGCGCAATTGAGAATCCGGAATTCCGTTTCATGTCATACCAGGTCATAGCCCGCAAGTATCGTCCCCAGCGCTTTGCCGATGTCGTCGGACAGGAGCACGTCACCCGCACCCTGGGCAATGCGATTGAGCAGAACCGCATTGCGCACGCGTATCTGTTCTCGGGGCCGCGTGGGACGGGGAAGACCACGATCGCGCGCATTTTCGCGAAGTGTCTGAACTGCACGGACGGGCCGAAGGTGGTGTTTGCGGATGACGATCCGCGTTGCCAGGAGATCACGGAGGGGCGGTCGTTGGACGTGTATGAGATCGACGGCGCCAGCAACAACGGCGTGGACCAGGTGCGGGAACTCCGCGAGACCTGTCAATACGCTCCGGCCAACGCCCCCTACAAGATCTACATCATCGATGAGGTGCACATGCTCTCGACGGCGGCGTTCAATGCGTTGCTGAAGACACTCGAGGAGCCGCCGGCGCACGTAAAGTTCATGTTTGCCACGACCGATCCGGAGAAGGTGTTGCCGACGATCCTGTCGAGGTGCCAGCGGTTCGACCTGAGACGAATCCCGGCCGGGCTGATCGTGGATCACCTGGCGATGATTTCGAAGCAGGAGGGTGTAACGATTGATGAGGCCGCGCTTTATGCGATTGCCCGCGGGGCGGACGGGGGCATGCGGGATGCGGAGTCCACATTGGATCAATTGATCAGTTTCTGTGGCAACACGATCCAGGAGTCGAACGTTCTGTCGGTGTTCGGCTTGACCGCGCGGGGACAGATCGTGGATTTGGCGGCCGCGATACTGGGAGGCGATGTTCCCGTCGCGTTGGGCCTGCTGGATGAGTTGGCCAAGAATGGCAAGGACTTGAGTCGGTTGCTGTCCGATCTGTTGGCGCATTTCCGGAATTTGTTGGTTTATTCCGTGTCGCGGGGAGATATGAGGTTGCTGGAAGTCTCGGAAGCGGAGGCCGCCGCCCTCGCGGAGCAGGTCAAGAGCGCGCCGGCCGACGCGCTGACCCGGGTAATGGAGGCGCTGTCCGACAGCGAGGGCCGGTTCCGTGACGCAACCTCGAAGAAGATTCTGTTGGAGGTCGCGCTGATGAAAGCGATCGAGGTGAGGCAGGCGGTCAGCATTGACACGGTGCTGGGCCAACTGCAGAAACTCCGGTCCGATGGAGGGGGAGCCGCTGGCCATGCCGCGAATCCTGCGGGTCCCGTCGATTTTTCCGCGATGCGTCAGAATGCGGGCGGAGCGCCTGCCGCGCCCGCTTCGTCTTCGCCCGTGGCCAAGGCCGCCCCGGAACCTGCCCGGCAAACGGGCCCGCCCCCCTCGGCGTCCGCCCTGGAGCGACCGGCGGCGCCGGAGATACGGGCATCCTCCCCGCCCGTCGCAGAGCCCAAGACTCAGGCGGCGCCCGCGCCCAAACCTGCTGCGGCGACGCCGTCGCAGGCGTCGGCAAGCAGCTCGGGTGGCGGCGTGGATCTCGAGGCCCTGTGGCCTCAAATCGTCGATGCCGTCGGACGGGCGAGTCCCTTCACGCGGACCTATCTCCCCGAAGCGCATCCGGTTTCCTTCGTCAAGAATGTGCTGACCATTGGCTTCGATCCCGAGTTCTCCGCGCATCTGGGGCTGGTCAGCAACCCCAAGAATCAGGCTTTGTTCCAGACCAAGCTCAAAGAGCTCGGCTTTCGGGACGCCCAGGTGAAGTTTGTGGAGGCCGAGGCGCCGGCGCGCTGGAAGCAACCGGCCCCCGAGTCGGAAACCTCCTTTGACCAGGCGGCGCCCGCGCCGGCCACGACGTCTGCGGAATCGGGGCTGGCTGCCGCGCCGCCGGAGGAGTTGTCGTCGGCCGCGGAGAGCGCGCCGGCTGCTCCCGTTTCGGAGCCGGTGACTCCGGAGGAGATTCCGTCCATGGACATGAACGAGTTCAAGAACGACCCACTGATCAAGAAAGCCTTGGAGACCTTTCGCGGACAGATCGTGGATGTGCGGCAGTAGGCTGTCACGATCGCCGGACGTTGGGCGCATTCACCCCAGTTCAACCCATCACTGTCTTCAAACACTCAACCCGCCAAAAAATGCCGAACATCAACAAACTCATGAAGCAGGCTGCTCAGATGCAGCAGAAAATGCAGGACGACATGGCCCGCACCCAGGAGGAGCTCGCCTCCCGCACAGTGGAGGCCACGGCCGGCGGCGACATGGTGAAGGTCGTCGCCACCTGCGCCAAGGTGATCCAGTCCATCGATATCAAGCCCGAGGCCTTGGATCCCGAAGATCGGGAGTTCCTGCAGGACCTCGTCAAGACCGCCGTGAATGACGCCATGGAGAAGGCCGACGCGGTCAGCGCCGAGGAAATGGGCAAGATTACCTCGGGAATGAACCTGCCGGGATTGGGCGGCGGCGGCTTTCCGGGGTTCTGATTCCAGGGCCTTGCGTCGTCGTCATGCAGGCTCTTCCGCAGCCGGTGGTTGAAATGAGCGCGGCGCTGGGGCAGTTGCCCGGCATTGGTCCGCGTTCCGCAGAACGTCTGGCTCTGCACCTGGTCCAGGCGGAGTCCGGAGCCGTCCAGGGCCTTGCCGAAACCCTGACGCGTTGTCGGGAGGCGATCGTTTTGTGCGAGACCTGTGGCGCGTTGGCGGAGAAACAGCCCTGCGCCATCTGCGATGACCTGCACCGCGACGGTTCGCTTGTCTGCCTGGTGGAGCAGGCGACGGATATTCTCAGTCTGGAAAAGGCCGGTTCGTTTCGCGGGCGGTATCATGTCCTGGGCGGGCGCATCTCTCCGTTGGACGGAGTGGAACCCGAGGATCTGCGGATCGCCGAACTCGAGGAGCGCATCGGTCGGGAGTCGGTCAAGGAGGTGATCCTGGCCTTGAGCACGGATGTGGAGGGCGACGCGACCAGTCATTACCTCGCCAGTCGGCTTGCAGCCAAGGGCGTGCAGGTCACCCGGGTCGCGCACGGACTCCCGGCGGGCAGCGGGCTGGAGTTTGCCGACGAGCTGACCCTGAACCGCGCCCTTGAAGGACGTCGGCCGATGGAATGAAGCGGGGAACGGAGACACCATGAGCACAACGAAGGCGGTCATCTTCGATCTGGGGAAGGTCCTGTTGGATTTCGACTACGCCCGCACGGTGGAAAAGATCCTCGAAAAGAGTCGCGTCGGACCGGAGGGACTCCAGGCGCTGATCGACCAATCCCCGTTGTTGATTCGTTACGAAAAGGGGTTGCTCTCGACTGCGGAGTTCATTGCCGCGGTGCGGGAGCGCGCCGGCTACAGCGGTTCGGATGATGAATTCGCCGAGGCGTTCGCAGATATCTTTTCGCCCATTCAGCCGATGATCGATCTTCATGCGCGGTTGTATGAAAACCACGTTCCGACCTACATCTTCTCGAACACCAACGAGCTGGCCATCCGGCACGTGAAGCGACAGTTTCCTTTCTTTGCCGAATTCGACGGCTACATCTACTCCTACGTGTATCATTCCATGAAGCCGGAGACGCGTCTTTATGAAGCGGTGGAACGCGCGGTCGGCTGCGGCGGCGACGCGCTTCTCTATCTGGATGACCGCAAGGAGAACGTGGAAGCGGGCTTGGCGCACGGTTGGAATGCCCATCTGCACGAGTCCCCGGAGAAATCCGCTGAAATCATCCGCGCGGCGGGATTGGTGGGGTGAGGGAGAGTTGGAGTGGTGGAGTGATGAATCCTCCGAGGCCCGAGCAACCCTGTGTCAGGAACAGCGTCACCACGTAGCGCAGGCGTCCCGCCCGGTGGGCTGAACTCGCGGCGGGACGCCGCAAGAACCCGCAGCCGGGACGGCCGCGCTACGAAGCCTGCGCACCCCGCACCCCGCACCCCGCACCCCGAACCAAGAACCAAGAACCAAGAACCAAGCTTCACTCCCCACACGGAGCCAGGATGGCGTCGAACATTCCGTGGATGATCTTTTTGTCGGCGGGGCAAAGCGTGGCCAACGCGCCGCTGAAATGGGCGCGTGCGGCGTCGCCGTCGCCGTGGACAAAGTAGTAGGGGCAGATGCGCGCCCGGGCCTGCATGTGTTTCACTTCATGGGCTTCCAGGTCGAACCAGGAGGCGTCGACGCGCGTCGGTTTCTCGAAACGCTGCAGCACGTGGGGAGAAGTTCCCGCTGAACGGATCGCGCGATCCACGGCTTCGCTCCAGTCCTCCGTGGACAGGTCGCTGCCGAGGTAAACGCCGCGGGCTCCCCAGGCCGTTTCGGAGAAACCCGAAACCTTGAGGATGAGGTCGCGCTGCTTTTGCGACAGCGTCTTGAGCTGATGCCAGTCCGTCAGATTGATCTCGGGAAAGGCGGCGTTGGGAGGCAGCGGCGTCGGGTCAATGATCCAGGAGTAGGGGACGACCGACTTCAAGTCCTTGAAGAAACGCCCGCCCAGTTCCTGGCGCCAGAACTCGGCGAGATTCCGATTCCAAAGCAGGGCGAAGAGCAGTTTCTCCTCAAAGATGGTCTTGGGCGGCGGGGTAAGTCGGATCTTCTCCTCCCGCGCCAACTCGAAGATGCGCCGCGCGTTGGGCACATTCGCCAGATCAAACAACTCGAAGAACCGGTAGACGGCGTCGCCTGGTTGGAAGTCGTCAAACGCCGCGTCCCGAACCCGGAAGCGCTCCGAATCCAGTTGTCCGGCAATCCATTGCATCTCGGGGCGGTAGGTTGCCGATTCCTCGGAGACCACGAGGTGGACTTTGGCAGCGTCGCCGAAGATGCCGGCGAATCCGTCGATCATGCCGCGCGCGCCGCCCAGGACGTCGGTTCCGGTGTGGGAGTAAGTTTGATTCAGCCAGGCGGTCAATCCGATGCCGCCGGGAATGCTGTCGAGTTCGGTCACGGAGAAGCCGGTCTCGGTCAGCAGCAGGTCGGGCCGGATGACGCGTGGCAGTGCGTTTTTGAAAGCGCGGTGGCGTTGCAGTTCGATCAGGTCGGCCGGCTTGCCTCGCTCCAGCCAGTCTGCGACCCAAGCGGGTTGTTTTCCCTCGACGCTCTTGCGGTAGAGCAGGTTGACGGCGCGATAAAACTGCAGGAACACGCGGCCGTACTTTTCAATCCGCTTGGCGTTGGCCTTGCCGAGCGAAAAGGGGGCCGGGGCCGTGCGCCAGTCGAGATTCGCAAACAGACCGCCCTCCGGATGGCTGTCGTGAACCAAATGGGCGATCGACTCGGGGGATTGTTCGGATTGGGTGGACACGGGTAAAGTTCGCCTTCTATTCGCGGATCACGCCGTTTCCCGTTCCGAGCCATTTGTAACTGGTCAATTCTTCCAGCCCCATCGGCCCGCGGGCGCCGATCTTGTCCGTGCTGATGCCGATCTCCGCGCCCATGCCATACATGCCGCCGTCGGTGAAGCGCGTTGAGGCGTTCCAATACACCGCCGCCGAATCAACCTCGTTCAGGAACTGCTTCGCGCGGGCCTCGTCGCCGGTCACGATGGTGTCGGTGTGTCCGGAACCGTATTGGTTGATATGGGCGATGGCGCCATCGACGCCATCGACCAGCCGGACCGCCAGGATCTTGTCGAGATACTCTTCGGTCCAATCCTCTTCGATCGCGTCCTTCACGTTCTCGTTGCCGGCGATGTCGCCCAGCGCGGCGCGGGCGTCGACGTCGACCCGCAACTCCACGTCCTTCTCGAGCAAGGCCGTCGCCAGGCCGGGAAGTTGGCTGCTGGCGGCGCGGTCGACCAGCAGGGTTTCGATGGCGTTGCAAACGCCCACGCGGTGGAGCTTGGAGTTCAGCGTGATCTCGCAAGCCATGTCGGCATCGGCGTCGGCGTCCACGTAGACATGGCAGACGCCCTTGTAATGCTTGATAACGGGAACCTTGGAGCACTCCGCCACGGCGCGGATCAGTCCCTCCCCGCCGCGCGGCATGCAGAGGTCCACGTAATCGACCAGCGAAAGCAATTCCGGCATGGCTGCGCGATCCGCGGTCGGCACGACCTGGATGGCATGTTTCGGCAGGTCCGCCACGGCCGTCATTGCGGCGGCAGTCATGGTCTGCGCGATGATCTGGTTGGAATTCAGGGCCTCCTTGCCGCCGCGCAGGATCGTGGCATTGCCTGACTTGAAGCACAGTCCGGCCGCGTCTGCGGTTACATTGGGACGGGATTCGTAGATGATGACCACCACGCCGATGGGCGTGGAGACCTTCTGGAGCTTGAGTCCGAAGGGGCGTTCGCGTTCGTCGAGTATGCGACCTACCGGATCCGGCAGGTCTGCGACTTCACGTAGGCCCGTGGCCATGCCGGCGATGCGCGCGTCCGTCAGTTCCAGGCGATCCAGCATCGCGGAGGACAAGTCCATGCCCCGGCCGTTCTCCATGTCGATGCCATTGGCCGCCTGGATCTCCTTGGCCCGGGATTCGATCGCGTCGGCCATGGCCCGCAGGCAGGCGTTCTTCTGCTCGGTTGACAGTCGGGTCAGGGCGCGGGAGGCCTCTTTCGCCCGCTGCGCCAAGTCCGTCATTTGTTCACGCAAATCCATTGCGGTTAATTAAGCCAATCCAGTCCAAAGTTGAAGGAGAAAGAGTCTGCGCCAGCCAGTTAGCCGCGCTTGTGAGAGCGTGTGGATGACGGGCG
>CAZFLK010000028.1:8184-16751 GCA_964519245.1 uncultured Verrucomicrobiota bacterium | reverse complement strand
AGCGTGGAGGTGACGTGCTGCGGCCACCTTCTTGGCGAAGGCGGCTACGGTTGCGAATCGCTGAGGTTTGGTAATCCTTGTCGTTGCTCATTTGCCTGATTAAGAATCGAGACGGCTCGGGGTGCCGTCTATGAGCGACGCGGAAGAATCCGAGAATCTTGAACAGGAAACCGGTGGGGTTTCCGATAGTTCTAGCGCGTCCAGTAAAAGCCGAGTTGAGGGCGCGGACGAGTTGACCATCGCGGATGATTCCGAAGCGGCGAGCGTGGGGCCGGAAGGGACGCACAAGTTGGGGCGGCCTATCGGAGGCGCGAATGAATCGGATCTATCGGGCAGGCAGTTGGGTGATTATCGATTGGTTCGAAAGATTGCCAAGGGGGGGATGGGCGAAGTCTACGAGGGGGTGCAATTGGCTTTGGATCGCCGCGTGGCGGTGAAGATCATCTCGGACGATCTGGTTACCGATCCGACGTTTGTTCAACGGTTTGAACGCGAGGCGAAGTCGTCCGCGGCGCTGAATCATCCGAATGTTGCCCAGGTCTATGACTTTGGCAGGGAGGGTGACCGGCTTTACCTGGTGATGGAGTATGTCGATGGTCTGGATTTGGCGGCCTATATCAAGCAGCACGACAAGGTTTCATTGACTGAGGGGATGGCGATTGTGCGGCAGGTGGTGTCGGCCCTGCAGTTTGCGCTGGGATTGTCGATCATTCACCGCGATATCAAGCCGGCAAACCTTCTCTACGCGACGGACGGCACGGTCAAGATCACGGACCTCGGCTTGGCCAAGAAGCTGACGGAGGACTCGGATGTCACCCTGACCGGCACGGGGATTGGTTCGCCTCATTACCTGGCCCCGGAGCAGGCCGATGACGCCCGGACGGTCGACCATCGGGCGGATATCTACGCGCTGGGGATCACGCTTTTGTTCCTTTTGACAGCTCGCCGTCCATTCGAAGGCGATTCGGCGTTCTCCGTCGTGCTGGCGCACGCCAACAAGCCGCTGCCCTCGGGTGAAGACCTGGGCACGCCGCTGCCCGACGAGGTGGAACAATTGATTCATCGAATGGCGGCAAAATGCCCGACCGACCGGTATGCCGATTACGATGAACTGCTGGCGGACATCGATCGCATTGAGAATGGCCTCGCGCCGCTTCAATCGCCAACAAGCGGTCCGGAGACAGAGGGTTCGTCAGCCTCCCGCGGAATCGCCTACCTGGTTACGGCTGTCGTGGCGGCCGTGGCGGTGATCATTGTCCTTCAGTCGGGCGGCGATGACGAGGCGGGCGTCGGCGAGCCGGCAAACGGGGCCAAGGCATTGGTTGCGCCCGCGGCGGCGCCGATCGCGGCGGACAGCGCTTCGGCGCCCGAGTCCACGGAATCATATCCGCCGCGAGGTTCTGCCGAGGCGACCCGCATGTTGGAGGAGAGGATTGACGCCATTATCCGGCATTTCCTGCCGAGACCGAAGGTGATCGAGGCGAATCCGATGCCGGATGGTGATTTGGCCGAAATGATCGCCACGGCCGAGAAGTTTGCCGCGGAGAACCCGGAAGCCTATCAGCAGATCCTCGCCCGCTACAATCAACTGGAGGAGAAGGCCCGGGGCACGTCGGAGGCGCCGGCGGTTGCGGCGGCGCGCGGCGCCTGGGTGCGGAAGTTCCATGAGGCGGACGAGAAGGCGTTCCAAGAGGCGTTGGAGAAAGTGGATGCCGCGCTGATGAATCAACAACCGCATCGCGCCTTCACGGCGTGGGAGGAGTTTCCCAAGAATCTTCTGAGTCAGACCATCATCGATCAGGCGGTGGCGGCCATTCGGCGTCTGCCGGGGCCGTTCATGGGGCATTTCATCGCGGATCAGATGCCCGGAATGTCAATTCCGGAAGAGCTCAAGATCCCGGATGAACTCGTTCCGGAGGAAGGGATTACGGCCTATCTTCGTCCCCAAGGCGGGCAGGTGGGACGCCCAAGAGGCGGAGCCGGTCAGCGCCCGGAACGCCCCAACGGGCAGGGTGGGCGTCTCGGACCGCCCGGTGCGCGCGGCGGATCCGGCGGGCTTCGCGGGCCGAAGGGACGTCCGCCCCAGTTGAACCAATAAGCCCTGCAATCAAGGGGTCCTTGACCCGCTGGCGCGGGCGTCGCAAGCTGCCCTCATGAAACGCATTCATGGTCTGTGGGTTGCCTTGCTGTATGTACTCTTCGTGTCGTCCGGAGCGGCAGGGAAGCCCAATGTCCTCGTCATCATGGTCGATGACCTCGGCTATGGTGACTTGACCTGCTACGGTTCGAGGGACATCAAGTCTCCCAACATCGATCGGCTCTTTTCGGAGGGGATGCGATTGAACAACTTCTACGCGAATTGTCCGGTTTGCTCCCCGACGCGAGCGGCGTTGTTGACGGGGCGTTACCAGGAGTTGGTCGGTGTGCCTGGTGTGATCCGGACGCATCCGGAGAACAACTGGGGCTGGATGGATCCGAAGGCCGTGACGCTCGCGCAGAAGTTCAAGGCGGGCGGGTATCATACCGGCATGGTCGGCAAATGGCACCTCGGGCTTGAATCGCCCAACATTCCGAATGAGCGCGGGTTTGATCACTTTCATGGCTTCCTCGGCGACATGATGGACGATTATTACAAGCATCAGCGCCACGGACAGGATTACATGCGACTGAACAGGAAGAAGATCTTTCCCAAGGGGCACGCCACGGACCTGTTCAGCGATTGGGCGTCGGATTACCTGAAGACCCGCGCTGGCAAGGAACAGCCGTTTTTCTTCTACCTCGCCTATAATGCTCCCCACACCCCGATTCAGCCGCCCAAGGACTGGGAGGCAAAGGTCTTGAAACGCGAGCAGGGCATCGATCCCCAACGCGCGAAACTGGTGGCCCTGATTGAGCACATGGATTATGGGATCGGCCAAGTCCTGGCGACCTTGAAGGAGACCGGGCAGGAGAAGGATACGATTGTCATCTTCACGTCGGACAACGGCGGGCAGTTGAATGTCGGCGCGAACAATGGCCCCTGGCGCGACGGCAAGCAGAGCATGTATCAGGGGGGATTGCGGGTCGCCTTCTGCGCCAGATGGCCGGGGCGGATCAAGGCTGGCAGCCGCTCGGATCACATCGCCCTCACCATGGACATCTTTCCCACCGTGCTGGAAGCCTGTGGCGTCGCCGGGCAGCCCGGCATCGAGGGACGCACCTTTCTCCCGACCCTGCTGGGCCAGAAACAGCCGCAATACCAGCGCGATCTTTTCTTTACCCGGCGCGAGGGCGGCAATCGTTACCAGGGCAAGACGATCGACGCCGTCATCCGCGGCGAATGGAAACTGCTGCAGAACAGTCCGTTTGCGCCCTATGAACTCTACAACCTGAAGAACGACCCGAAGGAGGAGCGGGAGATGGCGAAGAAAGCCCCCCGGATGTTCAATGAGCTTTCCAAGGCCATGCGGGCGCAGCAGCAACGGGGGGGGGAGATTCCCTGGCAGAAGCCGGACTGAACTCGCGCATGGCGGAGCCGAAGCTCATTATTCTCGTTCCGGCCTATAACGAGTCGGAACGCATCGCGCCGGTCCTGCGCGACTACGCCGGTTTCTTCAAGCGGGAGTACGACGGCGATTTCGAGATCGTCGTCGTCCTCAATGGCTGTTCCGACAACACCCGCGAGGTCGTCGACGAGGTCGCCCAGAGCTTTTCCGAGATCCGGCAGATCGAATTCAGGGACGGCATAGGGAAGGGCGGCGCCTTGATCGAGGGATTGAAGCTGGCGGACGAATGCGAGTTGATCGGATTCACGGATGCGGATGGGGCCACAGACCCGAAGTCCTTTCTCAGCCTGGTCCGTTTGTGCCGGGCCCACGACTGCGTGATCGGCTCGCGACGGCTGAAGGATTCCGTGATTCATCAGCTCCAACCGACGAATCGCATCGCCGCGAGCAAGGTCTATCACCTGATCGTGGAGCTGTTCTTCGGCATGAAGATCAAGGACACCCAATGCGGGGCGAAGGTGTTCAGGAGTGAGGCCATTCAAAAGATTCATCCGAGCCTGCACACTGCCGATATGGCGGTGGATGTGAATATACTCTATTCGTTGAAACGCGCGGGTTTCGAGATTCACGAAGCGCCTGTCGAGTGGACGGACAAGTTTGGCACCAAGGTGAAATACTTCCGGAGTAGCATGGCGATGTTTTTGTCGCTGGTCCGGCTGCGCCTGATCTACTCGCCCTTCTACGGGATGCTGTCGCCGTTGCGTCCGCTCGAGGGCTGGGTTTACCGGAAACTGCGTAATCCTCCGCCGTTGCTCGCCAAGCGGGTGGAGGACGAGGATGAGGTTGAGGATGACGCGGGGTTGGATGGCCGCGATTCGGGAGACTCTGAGAGGGAGGCAAAAGGTCGGTAACCGATCGGAGGGTCGTTCAATTCGGTGGGGCGAGACTCCGTCGAGCCCATTCCCCCCCGGAGGGACAACGGTTTCGCACAAACCGCTTGCTCTCGAATTGCGGCTTGGCCAAGGTTTCGCGCATGGCTGACGACGCATTCGACATACATTACGCCGCCAATCTTGCGCGCATCGAGTTGAGCGAGGAGGAGGAGGCCCGTTTGGGCGCGCAGTTGGGCGACATTCTTGGCTATGTGGAAAAGTTGAAGGAGCTCGACGTTGAGGACGTTGAGCCGACGGCTCACGCGCATCCGGTCAGCAATGTGACGCGTCCGGACGAGGTCCGTCCGGGGTTGACGCATGAGGAGGTGCTGCAGAATGCGCCGCGTGTCGTGAACGGCTTGATCAATGTTCCCAAGATTGTGGAATGAGCCGCGCTTGCCGCCGCTGCTCCTGGGCCTTTTTTTGACTTTTGATATCCTGACGATGCTGAACCAACTGACGATTTCCGAACTGACGACGAAGCTGCGAGCGGGCGAGGCGTCGTCGCGCGAAGCGACGCAGGCCTGTCTCGATCGCATTGCCGCGGTGGACGACAAGGTCAACGCCTTCATCAGCTACGATGGCGAGGACGCGCTGGCCCAGGCCGACGCGGCGGATGCCGCATTGAAGGAGGGGGCGGACGGCGCGTCCAAGCCCTTGCTCGGTGTCCCGATTGCCGTGAAGGATGTCCTGGCGGTGAAGGGACAACCGCTGAGTTGCGGGTCCAAGATCCTGGGTGATTTCATTTCGCCTTACGACGCGACCGTGATTCGTCAGCTCAAGGAGGCGGGCGCGGTCGTGTTCGGGCGCTTGAACATGGATGAGTTTGCCATGGGCAGTTCGACCGAAAACTCGGCCTTTGGCGTGACCAAGACCCCCTGGGACCTGGATCGCGTGGCAGGCGGTTCCTCCGGCGGCTCCGGCGCGGCGGTGGCCGCGGACGAGGTCATCGCGACCCTGGGCACGGATACGGGCGGCTCCATTCGGCAGCCGGCCTCCTTCTGCGGTTGCGTGGGCATCAAGCCGACCTACGGCCGTATTTCGCGATATGGGCTGGTGGCCTTTGCGTCATCGTTGGATCAGATCGGACCGATGACCAAGGACGTGCGCGACGCGGCAACCTTGCTGGAGATTCTTTGCGGACACGATAAACTCGACTCCACCAGCATTCCGGAACCTTCGCCCAGTCTTTCCGCCAATCTGAATGGCGATATCAAGGGCATGCGCATCGGACTGCCGAAGGAGTATTTCATCGAGGGTCTCGATCCACAGGTGAAGGCCTCCGTGGAAGCGGCCGTGAAGCAGCTTGTGGAACTGGGCGCGGAGATCGTGGAGATCTCCCTGCCGCACACGGATTACGCGATCGCGACCTACTACATCGTGGCGAACGCGGAAGCGAGCGCCAACCTGGCGCGGTTCGATGGGGTTCGCTATGGCGCGCGGGTCCAACCGGCGCACGACGATCCGAACCCCGTGTTCAATCTGTATGCGCGCACCCGGGGACAGGGATTTGGAGCCGAGGTCAAGCGCCGCGTCATCATGGGAACCTACGTGCTCAGCAGCGGCTACTATGACGCCTACTATCTGCGCGCACAGAAGGTGCGGACCTTGATCCGCCAGGATTTCCTGAAGGCCTTTGAACAGGTGGATGCGATCGTTTCGCCGACTTCACCGGTGTTGCCGTTCAAGGTGGGGGAGAAGGCGGACGATCCGTTGCAGATGTATCTGGCGGACATCTTCACCATCTCCTGCAATCTCGCCGGCATCTGTGGCGTCAGCCTGCCCTGTGGTTTTTCGGGGAATCCGAAGTTGCCCATTGGGCTGCAGTTGCTTGGCAAACCCCTCGGCGAGGAGACGATCCTTCGCATTGCGCACGCCTATGAACAGGCGACGGACTGGCGTTCGCAGAAACCACAGATTTAGCAATGGAATACGAATCGGTCATCGGGCTGGAGATACACGTCCAGTTGAAAACGAAGTCGAAGATGTGGTGCGGCTGCGCGAATGAATACGGCGCGCCCCCGAATACGAATGTCTGCCCCGTCTGCATGGGGATGCCGGGCGTGTTGCCGGTCGCGAACGAGGAGGCGATGCGTCTGACGGCCCTGGCCGGCTACCTGTTGAATTGCGAGGTTCCCAAGTTCGCGAAGTTCGATCGGAAGAACTATTTCTATCCGGACGCTCCGAAGAACTACCAGATCACGCAGTACGACAAGCCCTCGACCCGGAATGGCTACGTGGAGTTCGAGTTCGAGGGCGGGTTGCAACGCGTCGGCATCACCCGGGCGCACCTCGAAGAGGACCTGGGGAAGAATTTTCACTTCGACCGCGAGAGCGGCGTGGATTTCAATCGCGCCGGCGTGCCCTTGCTGGAGATTGTGACCGAGCCGGATATCCGCAATCCGGACATGGCGCATGCGTTCCTGAATGCGTTGAAAGACATCATGATCTATGGCGGCGTCAGCGATTTCGATATGGAGAAGGGCATGGCGCGTTGCGACGTGAATATCAGTGTGCGGCCAGTGGGGCAGGAGTCGTTCAATGCGCGTCGGGAAATCAAGAACATGAACAGCTTCAGCGGGGTGCGTCGCGCGCTGAACTATGAAATTCCCGAACAGACACGTCGCACCAAGGCAGGCGAGACGATCCAACAGGGGACCGTTCGGTGGAATGACGACCTGGGTGTCACCGAGAACATGCGGAGCAAGGAGGACGCCCATGACTACCGCTATTTTCCCGAACCGGACTTGATGCCTTTTGAACCGACGGACGAGTGGTTGGAGGAAGTGAGGTCCCGGGTGGTGGAACTGCCGCTGGCGCGGAAGCGACGTTTCATGTCGGATTACGAATTGCCGGAAGGCGATGCGGATGTGTTCGTGCAGAACGTGCCGCTGGGCGATTTCTTCGAAGCGGCGGTCGAGGGCGTGAAGAACCGCAAGGCCGTGGCGAACTGGGTGATCAACAATCTCCGGGCGAAGCTGGTCGAGGCGGGCTTGGAGATTGGGGATTGCCAGATTCAACCGGCCGCGGTCGCGGAACTGGTGGGGTTGGTCGATGACAAGCGCATCACCAGCAAGAATGCGCAGGAGGCTTTTGGCATCATGTTCGAGACAGGGCGGATGCCTGCCGCGATTGCGGACGAGAAGGGGTGGAAGCCCGCCGACGCCGGGGAGATGGAAACGTTCTGCGACGCGGCGATCGAGGCGAACCCGGGGCCGGCGGATGATTTCAGGAATGGCAAGGACGCGGCGCTGAACCGCATTCTTGGCCACGTGATGAAACTCAGCCAGGGCTCGGCGGATCCGGGACAGGTGCGCGCGTTGTTGGCCAAGAAACTGCGGGGATGATCCAGGAAATCAAAAACGTCCATTTCATTGGTATTTGCGGCACGGCAATGGCGTCGACCGCCGCCGCCATGAAGGAGCGAGGTTTCGTGGTCACCGGTTCGGATGAGGGCGTCTACCCGCCGATGTCTGATTTTCTGGCGGATCGCGAGATCGAGGTCAGGTCGCCGTTCAATCCGGACAACATTCCCGCGGATGTCGATCTGATCGTGGTGGGCAACGCAATGTCGCGTGGCAATCCGGAGGTTGAGTTGACCATGGCGAGCAAGCACCGATATGTGTCCCTTCCGGAGTTGTTGAAGGAATTCTTCATTCGAGGCAAGCGCTCGATTGTCGTGACGGGGACCCACGGCAAGACCACGACCACGTCCTTGCTGACCTGGGTGTTTGAACACAATGGTTTGAATCCTGGCTACATGCTTGGCGGCGTGCCGCTCAATCTGAAACAAGGGGCGCGGTTCACCGACAGCGAGTGGTTCATCATTGAAGGTGATGAATACGACACGGCCTTCTTCGATAAGCGCAGCAAGTTCGTTCATTACCTTCCGGAGATCGGCATCGTGAACAACGTGGAGTTCGATCACGCGGATATTTTCGACGATCTGGCTGCGATCCGGAAATCGTTCAACCATTTCATTCGCCTGGTGCCCGGCAATGGCCTGCTGTTGGTCAACGGGGATGATGCGAATCTGAAGGGCCTGCTGGACGTTGATTTTTGCCCGGTGGAACGGTTCGGCATGGGCGAGGGAAATGACGAGCGATTGGAGGATGTGGAGGAGGCGCTGCGGCACCACCGGGAGGTGCTG
>CAZFLK010000028.1:0-8174 GCA_964519245.1 uncultured Verrucomicrobiota bacterium | reverse complement strand
TTGGAGAGCACAATGCTCTGCGCATTGAGGCTGTCCGCTATGAGGGTGAGCACAGCGGCTTTGCGCTGGGCGGAGAAGTCTATGAGGTGCCCATGAGTGGCGAGTTCAATGTCCGCAACGCGGCGGCAGTTGCGCTGGCGTCGCGCGCCGCCGGGATCAGCGATGAAGGAATCCAAGCCGCTTTCTCCAGCTTCGAGGGGATCAAGCGGCGGATGGAGGTGGTGGGGGAAGCGGGCGGCGTGACTGTGATTGATGATTTTGGGCATCATCCAACTGCCATTGCCCAGACGATGGAGGCCCTGCGGAAGACTTATGAGGGAAAGCGCCTTTGGGCGGTTTTTGAGCCGCGGTCGAACACAACGCGACGAAACGTCTTCCAGAAGGAGTTGGGGCGCGCGTTGTCGTTGGCGGACTTTGCGGTGGTCGCGGAAGTCGCCCGGCTGGAATTGTTGCCGGAGGATGAGCGCCTCGATCCGGAGCAGTTGATGACCGAAATCCAGGATACTGGGACGGTGGCAGCCTACCTGCCGACGGTGGATGCGATTGTTGATCATGTCGCCGAGACCGCCGAGTCGGGCGATGTGGTCTGCGTGTTCAGCAACGGAGGCTTCGGTGGGATTCATCATAAGTTGTTGGAGGTTTTGAAAGACTCGTAGAAACCTCGCCTGTGAGAGCGTGGGGGTGACGTGCGGTGGCCACCTTCTTTGCGAAGGCGGCTACGTTTCGCGTGGGGGTGACGTGCGGTGGCCACCTTCTTTGCGAAGGCGGCTACGTTTTGTGCGGAGGTGACGTGCGGTGGCCACCTTCTTTGTGAAGGCGGCTACGTTTCGCGTGGGGGTGGCGTGCGGCGGCCACCTTCTTTGTGAAGGCGGCTACGTTTCGTGCGGGGGTGGCGTGCGGCGGCCACCTTCTTTGTGAAGGCGGCTACGTTTCGTGTGAGGGTGGCGTGCGGCGGCCACCTTCTTTGTGAAGGCGGCTGCTTCGCGCGGCTTGTCAAACGCGGGTGTCGCGTTTTAGATGAGGAGTAACTCGGAACCACGATCATGAACTCCTTGCACTCCACACTCTTCTCCCGCGTTTCCTGTTTTACCTTTCGTGTTGTTGCCCGCCTCGGGGCGGCGATGAGCATGCTCAGTCTTGTTGCGGCCAACCTGGCGGCGGCGACGGGGCCAAAGGCGCTGCCGGAAGGCAAGCTTCCCGACGACGCGCGGCTTGCCAACCTGAAGGATCTGAACGGCTACTTTCCCTTTACGCCGTCGTCGAGCAAGCAGGCTTGGGCGGAACGCAAGGAGCGGGTTCGACGCCAGTTGCTTGTTACCAATGGGCTTTGGCCGCTGCCGGAACGCACGCCGTTGAATGCGGTGGTTCACGGCCTGGTCCGGCGGCATGACTACACGGTGGAGAAGGTGTTCTTCGAGAGCCTGCCGGGATTTTATGTGACTGGGAACCTTTATCGTCCGGTTGATCAAAAGAAGAGCATGCCTGCCGTGCTTTGCCCGCATGGCCATTGGCGGGATGCGCGGTTCTACGACAAGGGCGTCGACGCGGTTCGCGCGGAGATCGCGATTGGAGCCGAACGTTTTGAGGAGGGCGGGCGCAATCACATCCAGGCGCGTTGTGTGCAGTTGGCGCGGATGGGTTGCGTGGTTTTCCACTACGACATGATCGGGTATTCGGACAGTCAGCAGATCAGCTATGAGCGGGCGCATCGCTTTGCCAAGCAGGTGGCGGCCCACAACACCGACAAGAACTGGGCGCTGTTCAGTCCGCAGGCGGAATCGCATTTGCAGAATGTTTTCGGACTGCAGACCTGGAATTCGATGCGGGCGTTGGATTTTGTGCTGACGCTCCCGGGAGTGGATCCGGACCGGTTGGCGGTGACGGGCGCCAGCGGCGGCGGCACGCAGACCTTCATATTGGCGGCCCTGGATGATCGGATTGATCTGGCCGTCCCGGCGGTCATGGTCTCCACGGCCATGCAGGGCGGTTGCACCTGCGAGAATGCGTCACTGCTGCGCGTGGGAACCGGGAATGTCGAGTTCGCCGCGCTGTTTGCCCCGAAGCCCCAAGGCCTCACGGCGGCGGATGACTGGACGGTGGAGATGGAGACCAAGGGGTTTCCGGAACTCAAGGCGCACTACAAGATGCTGGGGGCGCCGAACAATGTGACGCTTTGGGCCAACACCCACTTCAAGCACAACTACAATCACGTCAGCCGCACGGCCATGTATTCGTGGGTGAACAAGCATTTCAAACTCGGGTTCAAGGATCCGGTCCTGGAGCGGGACTACCGAAGGCTCACGCATGAGGAGACCACGGTCTGGAATTCCGAGCATCCCCAACCGGATGGGGGCGTTGAATTCGAGCGGGAGTTGCTGGCCGGGATCGACCGGGATTCAAATCGCCAGATTGCCCGGGCGCGCGAGGATGCGGAGGCGTACCGTCGACTGGTTGGCGGCGGCCTGGAGGTTGTCATCGGACGCACATTGTCGGAAGTCGGGGACACCGGGTTCGACATGAGTGACAAGATCGAGCGTGGCGATCACCTGGAGATGTCGGGTCTGTTGAAGAACGCGACGCACGGGGAGGAGGTTCCGATCGTGTTCCTGTATCCGAAGAGTTGGAATGGGAACACGGTCATCTGGGTTCACGAGCGGGGCAAGTCAGGACTCTTCGAGACGGATGGCGGCGGTTATCGGCCGACCGCGGGCGTGCGGAAACTCTTGGCGGATGGGGCCACCGTCATCGGTGTGGATCTGCTGTATCAGGGCGAGTTCCTCAAGAATGGCTCAGGGCCCGGCCGGGCGCGCAAGGTGGCCAACCCGCGTGAGTTTGCCGGTTACACCCATGGGTTCAATCACTCGCTGTTTGCCAGGCGTTCACATGACATCCTGAGTGTGATCGACTTCGTGCACGACCATGAGCGCAAGTCGGATTCAATTGATCTCGTGGGCTTGAAAGGCGCCGGGCATTGGGCGGCCGCGGCCAGGGCGTTGGCGGGCGAGGTCGTCACGCGCGCAGCGATCGACACCGGCGGCTTTCGCTTTCATGAGCTCAAAGATATCCGGCACGTGGACTTCCAACCGGGCGGCGCCAAGTATGACGACCTGCCCGGCATGTTGGCCGTGGCCGCGCCAGGAAAGCTCTGGCTGGCCGGCGAGAAGGGCGCGGGACGCAAATTGGTGGAAGGCTTCTACAAGGTCGCTGGCGCGGTCGGGAAGCTGACGGTCGGCGATGGCGGGGAGGAGGCCGCAGTGGCTTGGTTGACCAAGTGAGCGCTTGGCAGTGAGCCCGAAGGCAAACGAACGAACCCACGTTCGTTGCCATGGAGGATGGGAGGAAATCTCACTGCGCGTGGAAGGCGTCCTCGCGGAGGATGAGACCTTTGACCGCAATCCCTTTGGCGTCGCTTTGCTCAACGAATGCCTTCTCGGCGTCGCCGGTGACGCTGAAGGTTGTGACGCCCGCATCAACCAGCGCGTCACGTTCCGCATTCATGGCTTCGTTCGCCGCGACAAAGTCGTAAGGCACGAGGGCAAATCCTTTTCCATCGGCGCCGGTCGTGACGATGCGTGTTCCCGAGGTCTTGAGTTCGGAAACGGTCCGGCCTCCCTGATGTGCGGCGCTGTAGAGTTCCAGTTGGCGAATCAGGAATTGCGCGGTGGCCTGATCGGCGACAGCCGCGAGATGATTGACGGTTTCGCGAATGCCCTTGGCGTCCTTCAGGCGGGCAAGGTAGAGGCAGGCATAGGCCGCTTCGCGAGGCGTGTAGTTGGGGTTGTCCAAGAAGACCTGCAATTCCTCCAGTTGTTTCTTGTCGCCTCGTTTGTCCAGACCGAAGTCCTCGGCGAATCGCTTCCGAAGCTGGTATTTGAGTTCCGTGGCGTGGTTGTCGCGAATCAGGAGTTCCGTCTGTTCCTCATAGGCGCCCGGGGTGAGCGCCCCTTTGGTTGCGTAGCCAAGCCCGGCGACTGGCGCAAAGACGAATAGCGCGGCGCTGACGCCGAGGCTGCCCTTGGATTCTTGCTTGGCGACAGAGTCGAGCAGTCCGCGCATGTAGGGGTTGTCCGTGTAGACATCGACCTGCAGTTTGTAGGCGAGGGCGCGCGCCTGCTTGCCGCCCAACATGCCGCCGGCGGATCTTGCCTGGCGGCTGGCTTCCGCCTCGGCGTCCTTCTTCTTCCTGCGGCCGAAGGGGCTCTTGATGAGATTCTTGACCTGCCTGCCGGTTTTGCCGAGGGCGCGGCCGATGGCCTTGCCGGATTCCTTTGGGTTCTTGACGATGGCCTTGGCTCCCTGACCGATCTGGCGCATGTGGTCCTTGGCTCCCTTCCAGGCGGACTTGCCTTCCGGGGTGGCCACATACTCCTCGATGGCGCGAATCTCGTGGCAAACCTTGGTCAACTTGGCCACCGATTCGACTTCGTATTCGCCATGGGCGGCCTTGACCGCGAATACGTAGTAGGGACCGCTGATTCTGACGGTGTCGGCAATCTCGTAGTGCGCGGTCTTTTGTTGGACGGCTCCTTGCAGGGACTCTATCTCGCTGAACGGGATGGCGCTCTCTGCGGCGTGAGCCTCAGGGAGAATGGCGGGCAGGGTCAGGAAGGCAAGGAATACTGCTTTGGTCATGAGGCGACGTTAACGGATTCGGCGCGGCTGACAATCTGTATGTAGTCAACACTCTGGAGGGGGGCTCTCGCGAGTTCCATTTTGCACGACTCTCGTGGGTTCCGCTTGAACGTGCTAGGAGTCCTCTGGATCCACCCACTTCATGCTGTGGTCCCCGGTGACGGCGATGGTTTCGGGCGGGTTGTCGAGGCGGAAGAAGGACCAGGGGCCGGGAATGAAGGGATACTTTTCGATGACGCTTTCGTCGATCTCGACGCCGAGGCCATGGCCGTCGGGCATCTGGAGATAGCCCTCCTTGATATCCAGCGGCGCAGCGAGGATTTCATCGGAGATGGGGAAGGGATACATGCCGGGTTTGCCGTTGTTGGCGTAGCAGGGATACTCCAGCCATTCCACCACGCTCTCGGGCCAGCAGACGCCGATATGCGCCGCGGCGAGGACTTCCAGGGTGGAGCCCCAGCTGTGGAAGGCAAAGCGAAGGTTGGCTTCGGCGCACTTGTCGAAGATGCGTCGGCCCATTTCGAAACCGCCCTGGCAGCAGACGTCCATCTGGATGAAGTCGGCGCAGCGGCGGTCAATCAGCTCCATGAAGCCGGCTTCCTCCTGCTCGTGCTCGCCGGTGGCGACGGTGACATGACCGAGCGCGGTAAGTCGCTGGTAGTCGTCGTGGTCGTCGGGAGGGAGGGGCTCCTCCAACCAATAGGGATTGTAGGCGGCCATGTCCGTGGCGAGTTGGGCGACGGTGTCGAAGGAGTAGCTCTTGTGGCCCATGCGCCACCAGGAATGGGCGTCGATCATGAGGCCGACATCCGGGCCGACGGCCTGGCGCATGAGCTCGACCGTGCGGAGGTCGGCCTCCGGCCCCTGCGACGGGCGCATCTTGTAGGCGGGGAATCCCATTTCGGCGATGGCCGCGGCTTCCTCGGCAAAACCTTCCGGTTTCATGTACATGCCAGCGCTGCCGTAGAGTTTGATGGCAGCGCGCTTGCGTCCGCCGAGGAGGTCTGACATGGGGCATTCCTCGTACTTGGCGGCCGCGTCGATGACGGCGACCTCGACGGCGTAGTAGGTCTTCTGAATCTCGAGATCGGCCTGGAATCCGAATTCGCGCCAGTTGCGCGGGTCCTTGCCGAGGAGGAAGGGACGGATGGTGTCGGCAATCTCGCGGCAGGCTCGTTCGTGCGCGGGGCCTGGGGCGTAGCCCTTGAGACCGTTGTCGGTCGTCACTCGGATCAGCATGGCGTCGCGTTTGACGATCGTGCGTTCGCCCCCGAAAAACGGCAGACGCACGGTCTCCGGCATCGGGTAGGACATCAGGAAGGCTTCGACTTGGGTGATTTTCATAAGAGAAGGAATGCTGAAGGGGGATGCGAACGTTCAATACTCAAATTCAAACTCGGAAGGTCCAAACAGGTGTTGGGATTGGGACGGGGTGTTGATCGTCAGGCGGTCTTGCGCGCCATTCGGGTCAGGTAATACGCGACGCCGATCAGGGCGGCGAAGCCTAGCCAGGGACCGATGGCGTGGCTGAGATCGGGTAGGGGCGCTTTGGCGACGACCAGTCCGGCGATGAGGATGCCCATCAGCGCCTCGCCGGTGATCAGGCCGCTGGCGATCAGCACCCCATTGTCGGCAGCCGCTCCCTCGGACGAAGCCTTGGTCGACCGGCTCTTGACGAAATGATTGAGGCAGCCCCCCGCAAAGATTGGAACGGCCAGTTCAATGGGCAGGTAGATGCCGACCGCGACCGCGAGGACCGGAGCTCGGAAAGCGCTCTTCCTGGCCTCAAGAAACTTGTCGATGACGATGATGGTGACGGCGATGGCGGCGCCGAGACCGACCAGGTTCCAGGGCAGTCCGTCGGCGTTTGGATCGAGAATGCCCTGGGTGACCGAGGCCATGAGACTGGCCTGCGGCGCGGCGAGGTCCTTGGACCCGATGGTGTAGGCGTCGTGCAACAATTTGAGCACCAGGGGAATGCAGGCGGCGCCGATGATGACGCCGAGAAACTCCATGACCTGTTGTTTCCAAGGCGTGGCATTGATGAGGTTGCCGCACTTGAGATCCTGCAGGGTGTCGCCGGCGATGGCAGCGGCGCAGCAGACCACGCCGCCGACAAAGATGGCGGCGGCGGGCGCCAGTTCGCTTTTGCCCATCAGGAGAAGGAGCACGAACGAGGTGAACAAGAGCGTGGCGATGGTGACGCCGCTGATGGGATTGTTGGTGGAGCCGACCAGGCCCGCCATGTAGGCGGCGACGGAGGCGAAGACGAAGCCGGCCATCAGCATGATGCCGGTCATGGCGAGGGCGATTCCGGGTTGGTCGATGACTCGCCAGTAATAAAGAAACAAGGGCAGGGTCAGGGCTCCGATGCCTCCGAGCACCCAGGGCATGGGGATGTCCTGTTGTTCCCGGTCAACCGGCCGGCCCTCGGCCTTCATGCCGCGGTAGACCTCGAAGCCGGATTTGATGCCGTTGACGACCGGTCGCCAAAGGTTCAACAGGGCAAACAAGCCTCCGGTGGCCATGGCTCCAACGCCCAAGTAGCGAATCTTCTTGCTCCAGATGGTCCAGGCGGCGCCGGCCGGGTCCTCGGTCATCATGGCGGCGATCGTCTGCTCGCCGATGATGACGTCAGGATTCAGCGCCGCGTAGACGGGGATGCCGATTGCCCAGGAGATGAGACCGCCGAGGAGCACGAGCGCGCCGATGTTGAGTCCCACGATGTAGCCGACGCCGATCAGGGCGGGGGATAAATTTGTGCCGGCGTAGCCGATCCATTTGCCCGCCAGCAGTTTGGCTCCTTCCAGGGCCTCGCCCCACACATGCAGCGCGGATTGAAGAAACTTGTACGCGCCGCCGATGGCGGCGCCGATGCCGATGGTCCTTGCTCCGGCGCCGCCCTTTTCTCCCTCGGTCAGCACTTCGGCCGTGGCGAGACCCTCCGGAAACTTGAGTTCCTTGCTTTCGACGATGAAGGCCCGGCGCAGGGGGATGCAAAACAGGACGCCGAGCAAGCCGCCCAGCCCGGCGATGAGGGCGACCTGTCCGTAGTTGAATTCCTCCCAGTGTCCCAGAAGGATCAGGGCGGGGATGGTGAAAATGACGCCGGCGGCCAGGGATTCTCCCGCGCTGGCGGCGGTCTGGACCATGTTGTTCTCGTGAATGTTCGTGCCCTTTTCGTCGCGGCGGCGGAGCAGGGTGAGAATGCCCATGGAAATGACCGCGGCGGGAATGCTGGCGCTGACGGTCATCCCTACCTTGAGGCCCAGGTAGGCGTTGGCCCCGGCGAGCGCCGCGGTAATGAACACACTGATGACAAGCGACCTGAAAGTGATCTCTTTCATGGGGACCGCAAGGGTGGACGCCGCGGGATGCGTGGTCAATGGCGTTGTCCCGGTCGATTGCGGGCCGGGCGCGAATGGTAGCGGGTGGCGCCATGCCAAGTCCCAAAGGAACGAAAAGAGGTCTTCCTGATCACAGCGTTGGCTATGGCTCACCTGCAGCGCTTTCCCTTCGCCGCTTTCACCCCTGCAGGGTGT
>CAZFLK010000027.1:0-49762 GCA_964519245.1 uncultured Verrucomicrobiota bacterium | reverse complement strand
AGTCGGGCGCCACGGAATCCCCGGGTCTCATCTGACGTTCAGGTCTTGACACCCCCTGCCAATCCAGACTCACGCCCCCCGAACCAAGAACCAAGAACCCCGAACCAAGAACCCCGAACCAAGAACCAAGAACCAAGAACCAAGAACCAAGAACCCCGCATCACCCCTTCCGAAACACCACGATCCGATTCGTGTTCGTCCCTTTGGATTGGTTGTCGACGCCCCAGCAGTTGGCGGTCTTGGTGAATTGCTGGTCGTTGATCATGACCAGGACCGGCTCCAGTCCGGCCTCGACGCCGCAGGGCAAGACCTCCTGTTCGAGCAGGACCTTGCCTCCGCGCACTTCTCCGACTTCAAATGCCACGTGGCCGCCCGGCTTCAGGACGCGCTCAAGGTCCTTGAGGACGCCGGTCATGATACTCCGCCAGGTCCCGATGTCCTTGGGGACGGAGATCTCCACACTCGCTGGATCGACGCCGATGAACCAGCAACGCAGCCAGTTGTCGCCCGCGTAATCCACCACGTCCAGAAAGGGCGGCGAGGTCACGACCAGCGACACGGATTGGTCGGGGATTCCGCTCGCCTGGTCGGCCTTCCCGGTGAGCAACTTCGAATGCTCGCGGACCGCGTTCAGGCTCCGGCGTTCGGCGTCGGTGATGGCGCCGAGCAGGGAGCGGCTTTTCCTGAGAATCAGTTTGGGGACATCGCGGCGCGGCGGGGTCTGATGGCGCTTGGCGTTGATCTTGACCTGCGACTTGATCGAGACGGCTTGATTCGGCGGCAGCGTGTAGACGGAAAAGAAACCGGGCGAGTGGCCGGTCAGGCGATTGAGCGCGATCATCCGGATCCAGGCGTCCGCGTCGTCGAAATTGTCCGCAGCCGCGCGCGCCAACAGGTGTTGCTTCAAGGCGCAGATCTCGCGCAGCGTGTCGGGGTGGTAAAACACGAGTAGATCCTCGGGAAATTCGTCGTGTTCGCTGAAGTCAATCTCCGCAATGCGGGCCTCAACATCCTGCCATCGCGGCGGCGCCAATCTCGGCGCCAACAACGCTTTGCTCAGCGGATTGATGTCATTGCCCATGGGAACCCGGCCCATGAACGCGCCTTCGAGGGGCGTGGTTCCCCTTCCCATGAACGGATCGTAGACCGCGTCCCCGGGTTCGGTCAGCCGTTCGATGAAGAAGCGCGGCAGCTGCGGTTTGAAGCAGGCGCGGTAGGAGATCTCGTGAAGCCGATGCGCGGCCCGTTGCTTCGAGGTCCAGAATTCGTTGACGTAGGTTGGACAGGACAACAAGTCGCCCCCTGCGCTCCGGACCTCGGTTGACAACACTCGGGTCGTCTCGCCGAACTCGTTGAACGCCGCCAACTGGCCCGCCAGTGATTCGAAGCGTCGTGGAGAAGACGCCGGCTTTGTGGCATCGAGGGCGAGCTTGAATTCCGTTTGGTCAGGCATGGTCACGGCCCGCCACTCGGTCGCGCGGACAGAACACGGCGATGGAAGCCCAATCCGTCGGGACCGACAACCCCGATTACCTGGCCTCAATCCTTCGCCGCGAGATTCGGCGCGATTGCTATCGCCGATGTCAGACCAATTCCGCCCTCGACACAGCCTCGACATGGCCGCTAAACAAGCGCCCATGAGTCAGCTCGAAAACAAGATTGCCGTCGTGACCGGAGCCGGGCGCGGCATTGGAAAAGCCATTGCCCTGAAATTTGCCGCCGAGGGCGCCAACGTTGTCTGCGTGTCCCGCACGGAGGCCAATTCGCAGAAGACCGCCGAAGAGATCCAGGCGCTGGGACGACGGGCCTGGGCGCACGCGGTGGATGTCGGCGATGCGGGTTCCGTCGAAACCTGCGCCAAGCAGATCCTCGCGGATTGCGGGCAGGTGGACATCCTGGTGAACAATGCCGGCGTGACGCGCGACGGGCTGCTGATGCGCATGTCCGAGGATGACTGGGACACGGTGCTGGACACCAATCTCAAGGGGGCCTTCCTCCTGCACAAGGCCTTTGCGCGCGCTTTCATGAAGCAGCGCTCGGGCCGGGTGATCAACGTGGCCTCGGTGGTGGGTTTGATGGGCAACGCCGGACAATGCAACTACGCGGCCAGCAAGGCGGGTCTTATTGCGCTGACCAAATCCATCGCGAAGGAGCTGGCCTCGCGCGGCGTGAATGTCAACGCGCTGGCCCCGGGTTTCATCGATACCGACATGACCCAGGCGCTGAATGAGCAGCAGCGGGAAGAGATCCAGAAGAACATACCCTTGGGGCGTCTGGGCTCCTCCGAGGACATTGCCAATGCGGCTCTCTTCCTCGCCGGTCCGGCCTCGGCCTACATCACGGGACAGGTTCTGACCGTGGATGGCGGGATGGTCATGTGAGTCGTTTCCGGGGCCCCGGAAACGCAGACCGGAATCACACGAAAACAAAGCCCGAAGAAAAGCGACGAATTGGGTTTGACAAACCTGTCAAAAAGTTCCCATTTAACCGCGTCACGGAAAGCGGGAATTGACGGCATTGAATGCCCTGATACTGACTTGACGCCGCCTTGGGCGTCGAATAGACACAGAAAAACTTAAAACATACCGACCATGTCTGACGAAAAACAACCGATTGAGGAAAAAGTAAAAGGAATCATCGTCGAGCAGCTCGGCGTTGAAGCGGAGCAGGTCGCTCCGGACGCGAAATTTATTGAAGATCTCGGGGCCGACTCCCTCGACACCGTGGAATTGGTCATGGCGTTGGAAGAGGAATTCGGCATCGAGGTTCCGGATGAGGAAGCCGAGAAGCTGCAAAGCGTCGGTGACGTGATCAAATACATCGAAGAGAACGGCAAGTAAGCCGAACCACCCTTTCCGGGCAGCGAGGAAGGCTTTCGTTCCCGCTGCCCGTTTTTTGTTTCTTATGGCAAGCGTAGAAGATCGCAGGGTTGTCGTGACGGGCATCGGAGTTGTCTCCGCGCTCGGTCAGGACATCGATTCATTCTGGTCCAGCATCGCCGGCGGCAAGTGCGGGATCTCCGCGATCGAAAGCTTCGACACAACCGACTACGACTGCAAGATCGCGGCCGAGGTCAAGGACTTCGATCCCGTTCCGGCCTTCCCGTCGCCGAAGGAGATCCGCCGCACGGATCGTTTCGTGCAGTTTGGCGTCTTCGCCGGCCACAAGGCCCTGCTGGATTCGGGCATGGATCTGGACACATTGGATCGCGACGAGATCGGCGTGTTTATCGGGTCGGGCATCGGCGGACTGAAGACCACCGAGGAGCAGCACCTGGCGCTGGTGGAAAAGGGGCCGAATCGCGTGTCCCCCTTCATGATCCCGATGCTCATCCTGAACATGGCGTCGGGCATGTTCTCCATGTATTATGGCTTGCGCGGCCCGAATGTCGCCACCTGCTCCGCCTGCGCGACGTCCACGCACGCGCTTGGCGAGGCTTGGCGCACCATCAAGATGGGCGACGCCAAGGCCATTTTCGCTGGGGGCAGCGAGGCGACCGTGGTGACCCTGGGCATCAGCGGCTTCGCGAAGATGCGTGCGCTCAGCACCCGCAACGACGATCCGCAACACGCCTCACGACCTTTTGACAAGGAGCGCGACGGCTTCGTCATGGGCGAAGGCGCGGCGGTGCTCGTCCTCGAGGAGCTGGAGCACGCCAAGGCCCGCGGCGCCAAGATCTATTGCGAGTTGGTTGGCTACGGCAACACCGCCGACGCCCATCACCTTACCGCCCCGTCGCCCGAAGGCGAAGGCGCGGCGCGCTGCATGAAGATGGCGCTGCGTTCCTCCGGGCTGAACCCCGAACAGATTTCCTACATCAACACCCACGGCACCTCGACGCCGCAGGGCGATGTTTGTGAGACACAGGCGATCAAGGCCGTGTTCGGCGATCATGCGCGCGTCATGGGAATCAGCTCCACCAAGGGCGCGACCGGTCACATGCTCGGCGCGGCCGGCGCCGCTGAAGCCGCCATCTGCGCCAAGGCAATTGAGACCGGCATCGCTCCACCCACCATCAACTACGAGTTTCCCGACCCGGATTGCGACCTCGACTACATTCCCAACGAGGCCCGGGAAATGGTGATCGAAACCGCGCTGAGCAATTCTTTCGGCTTCGGCGGCCACAACGCCACCGTCGCCTTGAAGAAGTTCACGGGTTGAGCGGCCTTGTCGCCGTCCGTTTCCTCAACCCGGACGGACCGTAGCCCGGTCTTTCGGAACTGGCGGCGAGACGCCTGCGCTACGTGGTTTCAGGACTCGCCGCGCGGCAACCGCCGCGAAGCCGACCCCTCCGATGCGTATTGGAACGCATCCGACTCCAATCTACATTCAGCGCGATGAACTTTCTCTCCGCCATCGAATCCAAGCGCGACGGAAAGACCCTTTCAACCGACGTCATCCGGGCCCTTGTCGCTGATTTCACCGACGGCCGAATTCCGGACTACCAGATGTCCGCCTTTCTCATGGCGGTCTATTTCCGCGGTTTGCAATCCGGGGAGAAACGCGCGTTGACCCTGGCGATGCGGGATTCCGGCGATGCGCTGAAGCTGCCGAAAGATCCCCGGCCGGTGGTGGACAAGCATTCGACGGGAGGCGTCGGCGACAAGGTATCCCTGCCCTTGGCTCCGTTGTTGGCCTCGCTGGGAATGCGCGTGCCAATGATTTCCGGCCGCGGTCTTGGCATCACGGGCGGCACCTTGGACAAGCTGGAATCCATTCCCGGATTTCAGGCCCTGTTGGAGCCCGACCGAATCGTGGAGGTCGTGCAGGAAGTCGGTTGCGTCATTGTCGGGCAGACGCATTGCATGGTTCCCGCCGACAAGAAACTCTACGCGCTGCGCGATGTGACGGGAACGGTTCCCTCTATCCCGTTGATCACGGCGTCCATTCTTTCGAAGAAGCTGGCTGAGGATTTGGACGCCTTGCTCCTCGACACCAAGTTCGGGAACGCCGCCTTCATGCAGACCGCGGATGAAGCCCGGCAACTGGCGACGTCCATCGTGGAACTGGGCCGGGAATGCGGGGTCGACACGCGCGCCATCCTGACCGACATGAACACGCCGCTTGGCCGAGCTGCGGGCAACTGGTTGGAAGTCAAGGAAGCGGTCGATTGCCTGCGCGGCGAAGGTCCGGAGGACCTGTGGGAGTTGACCGTCGAGTCCGCCGCGCACCTGCTGACGCAGACGGGGCTTGAGACGGACCTGGCCAAAGCCCGCGAACGGGCGTCCGCGAAACTGGCCGATGGTTCCGCTCTGGCGAAATGGAACGACATGTTGGCTGCTCAAGGCGCGGACATGGACGCCATGGAGGCCAAGCTCAAGCGGATGGATGTCGAAGCCGTTGTCTGCGTCGAGATGCGTTCCGAACGCAGTGGTTTTGTCACCCGCTGCGACGCGCGGCTCATCGGCGAAGCGGTCCGCGATCTGGGCGGCGGACGATTGACCAAGGAATCCCGGATCCATCACGACGTCGGCGTGGACCGCCTGGCCAAGCCCGGCGAAACCCTGAACACCGGCGATCTCCTGGCGCGAATCTGGGCGAAATCGATTGAGGAGGCGGATCTCGCTTCGAGGCGGGTGCAAGCCGCGTTGGACATCACGGACGAGGCGGAAGAGAAGAGCGCCCTGGTTTGTGAAGTGGTGGAGTGATCTCGCAGCCGCGATGCAGCCGCGATGTAGCCGCAATCTTTAGATTGCGCCACGAGCGCGTCAGCGCGAGAAGTGAGCCCCGGGAAGTGAGGCGCGGGAAGCGCCAGCGGGTTTGCGATTACGCGGCGTCCTGGTAACCCTTCATCACGGACAGCATTTCTTTTACGGCGCTGGGCAGTCCGATCGTGACGGAGCGGCTGACGAGGTGGTGGCCGATGTTCAGTTCCACCAGGTGCGGGACGCCGAATATGGCTGGCAGATTGGCGCAGGTGAGGCCGTGCCCGGCGTTGACCTGAAGGCCGACTTCCCGGGCCTGCATGGCGGCGGCGGTCAATCGGACCACTTCCCGCTGCCGCGCATCTTCGTTCTCGAATGCCTCGGCGAAGGCCCCGGTGTGAAGTTCGATGAACTGGCTTCCTGTTCGCGCTGCCGCTTCCACCTGCGCGCCCTCCGGCGCAATGAACAGGCTGACCTCGATGCCGGCGTCGTTGAGGCGTTTGCGGGTTTCCGTCAACGCATCGACCGCGCCGACGACATCCAAACCGCCCTCGGTCGTGATCTCCTCCCGTTTCTCCGGCACGATGCAGACGATGTCCGGTTTGACGTCCAAGGCGATGCCCACGATCTCCGGCGTGTTGGCCATCTCCAGATTGAGCCGCGTTCCAATGGCTTCCCGCAAGGCCCATACGTCGCGGTCCAGGATATGCCGGCGATCCTCCCGCAAATGCGCGGTGATGCCATGGGCCCCGGCGGCCTCGCAGTCAAGGGCGGCCGCGACGGGATCGGGCTCGCCGGTCGCCCGCCCCTTGTAGCGCGCCTCGCGGAGCGTGGCGACGTGGTCAATGTTGACGCCGAGTTTCAGCATGGCTTGAATCAGAGGGGTGCGCGGGTCTTGGACTTGGATTGGCTTTCGGCGGGCGAAGGCGCAGCCGGGGGCGCGCCCGGCATCAACACTCCCGCATTCTTTCTGATCGGCAAGAAGGGCAAACCTGCCCGTCTCAACGGGAAGTCCGGGTCGCCGACCCAGTAGGTCAGAAGCATGATCTCCGCGGCGGAAAGCCCGAGATGCGATTTCCGAACGAGCTTGAGTTCACGAGGTGTTTCAAGCGTGATTTCGGTGGCGGTGTTGCCGAGGGTCTTGCCCACCGCCGTGACCCACTTGTCACTGGGCAACGTCGCCGACATCTTGGGCTTCTCCGACAAGAGGGTGGACAGCTGGAAAATGGGTTTCAGTTGCTCGAGGCGGGCCTCGGTGATTTCCCAGTCGTAGTAGATCAGGTTCTCACGCTCCTCGACAAACTTGAGCAGGCCGGTTGGCGGGGGGTTGGTGAAGGAGCCGCGCCGGACAGGCAGCAAGCCCATCTGAATGAAATCGTTGTCCGGTTCCTCCGATACGCTGAGGAAGGGGCGGATGATGGGAAAGGCATTGACCCAGTGAATGGTGGCGGTGTGAGCCACGTTGGTGACGAATCCCATGCCCCGCGGCTTGAGTTGTTCCTCGCCGATCGCCTCCAGGCGCTTGGCCAGCGCGGCCACCTGGTTGGTGGAATCCGCCGCGGGCGCCGCCGCAAAGGACAGGTAGAACGGACCGTTCATGGCCCAGGTGAAAAACTGGTTGGGCGTCTCCTCCAGTTTCACGGCCTGGTAGAATGCCTGCTTCTCCAGCCACGCGGCAATGCCTTGCACGGCCGTGAAGCTGATCAATGGATCATGCATGGTGGCGCTGGGAATGTTCCAGGCTTCGTGCTCTATGCCAAGCGCCTCGGGATAAACCACGCTGCCCGTCGAACGGATGTTGTCCTTCTCAATCTTGGATTGGAGGTCCACGTAAGGCAGGCCTTCCCAACGCGTCCACTTGAACTCTTCGACCAATCGCGGAAAGTCGACCGTGAACGCCAGCGTCGTCTCTTCGTCCGCAGGGCCCGGCTTGCCGCCGTTGGCGATGCGGGCGGCAATCTCGGCCTGGAGCGAAGCTTCCAAGGAGCCCTTGCCGAGGACGACCCAACCCTCGAGGGCGAGGAATCGCAACGCCCCGGATCCATCCTTCAGGGGAATCTCCCAACCGCGCGTCTCACCGTCCTCGATCGTTTTGGACTCACCCGCCCCGGCTTCGGCGAGGGCCTTCTTCAGTCCGGCGTCCCATTGTGCGGCGCGCTCGGCGTTGAGCGCGACCGCCGCTGCCCACTCCGGAGCGCCGCCGTCGTTGGCTCGGGCTTCCAGGAAGAACTCCGAGCCTTTGAGGTCGTCAAACAACGGTCGAATGGCGGCCGCCACCTGGGCGGTGACATTGGAGGCGAGACCGTGCGCGCGCCCGGGAGCCGTGGCGAGCCTGTCGAAGATCATCGCCGCCAAGGCGTCGGTTTCCGGCAGGGCGCCGATACGCTTCAGCGTCGCGCCGTCCGCATTGCCGGCCAACCGGTCCCCGCCCACGAAGTGGACCCTCGCCAGGATTTCGCCGGCGGCTTCCTCGGTTTCGGCCGACTCCGAGGCGTCTGCTGTGGAGGCTGAAGATTGCGTCGCCGGAGTCGCCGGGGCGGGCGCTGGTTTGCGGCAGGCCGTCGCGCATAGCGACAACAATGCCAGAATGAATGCCAAGTTGCGTTTCATGAAGCGCCTTCATTGCCACAAAACGAGGGGCTAATCAAGTTGCGCGAGAGTCCCGCGGACGGGCTCCACGAGGGAGCGGTTGCCGCGCGCTCAGGTCCCCCGTCATCGAATCAGCGGGACACGATCCGCTTGACCGCAGATTGACGGCGACGGATACCATTGTCTCATGACCCGTCGAACGTTTCTCGCCGCCTCATCCATCGCCGCCCTTTCTTCTGCATCCGTCCTGGCCGCCCCGGATAGGCGAATGAGCGTCGCCGTCATCGGTCACACCGGACGCGGCAACTACGGCCATGGGCTCGACACCGTCTGGTTGAAACTGCCGGAGACGGAGATCGTCGCCGTGGCCGACCCCAATGAAACAGGCCTGAAGAAGGAACTGAAGAAACTGAAGGTGGACCGGGGCTTCAGCGATTACCGCAGGATGTTGACTGAGGTTCGCCCGGATCTGGTGGCGGTCTGTCCCCGGCATCCGGACCAGCATCGAGACATGGCGCTCGCCGCCATTGAAGCCGGGGCCAAGGGCGTCTACATCGAGAAACCCTTCTGTCGCACCCCGGCCGAGGCCGACGATCTGGTCGCCGCCTGCGAGAAACATGGCGCCAAGATCGCGGTCGCCCACCGCAACCGCTACCACCCGGCCCTGCAGGTCATCGATAAACTGATCGCTGACGGCGGCATTGGGCGGTTGCTGGAGATCCGCGGTCGCGGGAAGGGCGACCGACGCGGCGGCGATGAGGATCTCTGGGTTCTGGGCTCCCACGTGTTGAACCTGATCGCTCATTTCGGCGGCAAGGCCACCTCCTGTTCGGCGCTCATGTTGCGGGATGGGCAACGCGTGACCGGCAAAGACGTCCGGGAGGGCGGCGAGGCGCTCGGTCCCCTCGCCGCGAATGAACTCCACGCACGCTACGAGTTGTCCAAGGGTCTGACCGCCACCTTCGATTCCATCGCCAACGATGGCACGAAGAACGCCGGCTTCGGACTGCAGTTGATCGGCAGCGAGGGCATCGTGAACATCCAGTGCGACAGGAATCCCGTCGCCCACCTGTCGCCGGGAAATCCCTTTCAACCGACCGACCAGCCGCGGCCGTGGATTCCGATCACCACCTCGGGCGTCGGCAAGCCGGAGGGCAATGCCGAGCAAGTCAGCCAGGTGCACAATCATGTCATCCCGGCGCGCGACCTGATCGCCGCCGTGAAGAACAACCGCGAACCCCTGTGCGGCGTCCGCGATGGCGCCGCCACGGTCGAGATGATCTGCGGCGTGTTCGAGTCGCACCGCCAAGGCGGCAAGGCCGTGAAGTTGCCGTTGAAGGAGCGCGGGCATCCGCTGGCGAGGTTGTAAGGGATGAGATCCGGAAACCACATTCGAAACGCCGAGCGTCGCTCGGCATTGTCCGTTGTTTCACGACCCGGCCGCACGCCGCTTGGCGCTTTGGCGGGATTGGCTTTCGCGCTGTTCTTCAGCGCCTTCCTCGCAGCGGCCGCCGACTCCCGACCCAACATCGTCCTGATCATGGCCGACGACATGGGCTGGTCGGATCCGGGTTGTTATGGCGGCGAGATTCCGACGCCGCACATTGATTCGCTTGCCCGTGACGGATTGCGCTTCACGCAGTTCTACAACAACGCTGTCTGCGGGGCGACGCGGGCCTCGCTGCTGACCGGGCTCTGGTGTCAACAGACCGGTCATTCCGGGCGCGCGTGGAACCAACCCAAGGACTTCTCGAAGTGCGTGTTGATCCCCGAGGTCCTGCAGGCCGGCGGGTATCACACCATGATGGTCGGCAAATGGCAGGGTCGCGATCTCGCCGTGAACCGGGGCTTCGATCGATTCTTTGGACCCAACTGCCAATCCAAGATCAGCTACTTCCATGAAGTCCACGGCAACGACTTCTATCTCGACGACCGACGCTGGCGTTTTCCCGAAAAGGATTTCTTCATGACCGACGCTTTCAACGACCATGGCGAGCAGTTTCTGAATAGTGCGGTCAAGGGCGACAAACCGTTCTTTCTCTACCTGGCCTACATTGCGCCCCATTGGCCGCTGCATGCGCCCGAGAAATACGTCGCGCCCCATCGACAGCGTTACCTGGACAAGGGTTGGGATGAGTGGCGCGCCATCCGGCATCGCAAGCAGATGGAGATGGGCTTGATCGCGAAGGACACGCCGTTGGCCGGGAGGCGGCGGGATACAACGACCTGGACCGACGATCCGGACAAGGCATGGCAAGCCGAACGCATGGCGGTCTATTCGGCGCAGGTTTCGCGGATTGATCACGGCGTGGGGCGGTTGCTGGAGGTCTTGAACCGGAGCGGCAAGGCCGAAAACACCGTGGTGATGTTTCTTTCCGACAATGGCGCGGCCATGGATGGAGGCGCGCGGCCCACCAGGGGCGGCTTCGGGTTCGGGCCCGGAGCCAAGGGGCCCAGGTTTCGCCGCGACGGGGTGCATCCTGTCGGCGGCAGCGGCCCGGACAACCTGCCCGGGGGTCCGGAGACGTTCGCTGGCTACGGCGTCAATTGGGCCACGACCAGCAACACGCCGCTCCGCGCTCACAAGTCCACCGCCTACGAAGGCGGCATCCGCACGCCCTTGATCGTGCGTTGGCCGAAGGTAATCGAGAAACAGAACGCCCTCACCCGCCAACCCGGCCACGTCATTGACTTCATGGCCACGTTCCTCGACATCGCCGAACTGGATTATCCAACCACCTTCAAAGGGCGCCACCCCTTGCCCCTCGAGGGCCGCAGCCTGAAACCGGTGTTCTTGGGGGAGCAACGCGAAGCTCACGCCGCGCTCTATTTCAGCGTTCCACGCAATCAGGCCCTGCGCATGGGCGACTGGAAGATCGTCAACGCTGCGCGCGGCCAACCCTGGGAACTCTACAACCTCGCCAACGATCCGACCGAGACCGTCAACCTGGCAAAGGAAGACCCGCACCGGGTGAAGAAAATGGCCGAGGTCTTCAAGCGATGGCAGCGGAAGGTGGGCGATCGTTGACGTTCCAATCCCCCTTGCGCCCCGGCGTGGATTGAGGGAACATGCCAGCGTGATTGCGACGGATAGCATCGAGGCGCTCGCGAAGTTCCGCGAACGCCGCTGGACTTACGAGGAGTTGCGCAATGAGCTTCCTGAGAGCAATACTCCCGTCGAACTCTGGGACGGGGAATTGGTCATGTCGCCTTCGCCTTCATTCAACCACCAACGGATTGTGTTCGAGTTTCAGCGCGCGCTGGATGACTGGGCACGCGACAACGAGGCGGGGACGACGATCGGCGCGCCTATCGATATGGTCTTGTCGTCAGGGCGAGTGGTTCAACCGGACGTCGCCTTCGTCGCCACGGAACGACTCGATATCATCGACGAAATCATCAACGGTCCGGCCGACCTGATCGCCGAGGTGATTTCTCCAGGATCGCGCAATCGCGATCGAATCGAGAAACGCGACCTCTATCAGCGGCATGGCGTGAAGGAATACTGGCTCATCAATCCGGAGGCAAAGACGGTCGAGGTTCTGAAGTTGGAGGAGAACGAATATCGCCTCCACGGATGTTGGAGTCAGGCGGAGCGGGCGGAATCAAATCTGCTGGATGGGTTCTGGGTTCAGGTTGCCCGATTGTTTGGGACGGCGCAATGAACCCGGAGCGCCGAGCATTGCTCGGCATGGGGATGCAAGGACGGCAAGGATGATCCGAGCATCGGATAGAGCAGCGTGCTGGTTCGTGATGCTGGACCTGTGTGATTGCGCTACCCGTTCTTGATTGCATGAAGCCAGCCCATCCCTTTTTTCACTGACGGGATTTTGATCGTTCCCGCATACTCCTGGTCCAAATAGAAACGCGTATGTCAGCAACCGACACCCAACCCATCCTCAAACTGAACGACGTCTCCAAGGCCTACGAATCGTTGGCCGATGGCGGCGCGGTGGACGTCCTGAAGGGAATCACGCTGGAAATCGCCAAGGGCGAGTCCGTGGCGGTCGTCGGCCCCTCCGGCTCCGGCAAGAGCACCTTTCTGAACATCATCGGCACGCTCGACGAACCCAGCTCCGGATCCGTGCAGCTCGACGGCGAGGATTTGGCCGGGCTGGAGGAGGAGCGGCTCGCGGAGATCCGCAACCGCGAGCTCGGCTGGATCTTCCAGTCGCATCACCTCCTGCCCCAATGCACGGTGATCGAGAACGTCCTGGTCCCGACCCTGGCCTGCAAGGATGCGGCCTTGAACCAGGACGCCGAGGCCCGGGCGCGCCGGCTGTTGGAACGTGTCGGTCTGAAGGAGCGCGTCGCGCACCGCCCCGGCCAGCTCTCTGGTGGCGAACGTCAACGGGTCGCCGTGGTGCGGGCCTTGATCAACCGACCCAAGCTGCTGCTCGCCGATGAGCCGACCGGAGCCCTGGATCGCGTTTCCGCGGACAACCTCGGCCAACTCCTGGTCGACCTGAACAAGGAGGAAGGCGTCACCTTGATCATGGTGACCCACGCGCCGGACCTGGCCGAGCGAATGGGCCGGTCCTTGGAGCTCCGCGATGGGAAACTGGTCTGAGGTTCGGGTGATGAGGGACGTAGCGAACAACCACGCGGAGCCGGGTAGAACGGGATATATCCCGTTCGGCGGCGTTCGGATGTCCCGGGCCCTCGGCATGACCGACCGCGAGGTCTTTCAGGGCGAGGTTCAAGCGCCATACCCTGCGCGTTGCAAACGGAATGAATCCCGTTCTACGCCGCAGGCCGCCTTCCTTGTCTTGGAATTGGGAGCTTGGAGCTTGGAGCTTTCCTAGGCCTATGTCGTCCCGTCGGAGATTCTTTCGTTCACTGGTGACCCGGCCCTCCTCGCCGCGCGAGCGGGCGGAGCGTGAACTGAAGAAGTATTTCATCCGCGCCAGCGAGAAGGGAATCGAAGTGCGCAAGCCCACGCGCGAAGTCACGATGATCAAGTGGGAGGAGCTGCGCACGATTCTGGTCCAGGCGCATGAACCCGTTCCCGGACTGCCTTCGATGATGTGGATCCTCAGCGGGGACAATGCTGTCTGCGTTGTTCCCGAGGGAGCTCGCGGCGAGGCGAGCTTTGTGAAATGGATCGAGCAGCTGCCGAAATTCCGCGACGAGGAATTGGCTTCCGCGAAATCCTGCGGCCAAGAGAGGACCTTCACCCTCTGGGAGCGGCCCACGGTGAATCAGGAAGCCGGGGAGGAGGGCGCGACATGAGCCCCGGCGCTTTGATGTGTTGTTGCGGCCGGTCTCCGACACAGCCGCGCTCCGTTTACGTTGCCTCATCCCAGTTCCAATCACGCCCTTGCCAACCTGAACAACCATGACCACGAGCAAGCTTATCCTCAGCAGTCTCCGCTACCACGCGCGTTCGCATTTCGGGACCTTTCTCGGCGCGGCCGTCGGGGCCGCCATCCTGATTGGCGCCCTGCTGGTGGGGGATTCCGTGCGCGAAAGTCTGAAGCGCATGGCGCTCCTGCGCCTTGGTCAGACCCAGGCCGTGCTGCTCTCGAATGATCGGTTGTTCCGCGCAGAGCTGGCCGGCGACCTCGAGAAGGAACTGGGCCGTCCCACCGCCCCGGTCATGATCTTCCTCGGTTCCGCTTCGGCCAATGGCGGCGAGGCGCGGGCGAACCAGGTGCAGATCCTGGGGGTGGACACGCGCTTCTACGAGTTCGCCACCATGACCGAGGAGATCGCGCGCGACTACTACGACCTCGACGACGACCACGTCCACTTGAATGAGCAATTGGCGGCGCAACTTGGCGTGAAGCGCGGCGACGAGATCCTGTTCCGCCTACCCAAGCCGTCGCTGCTTTCCCGCGAAGCGCCGATGGCGCCGGAGGAAGACAGCTCGGTCTCCCTTCGACTCGAGGTCGCCGACATTCTCGGCGATGACGAGAATGGCCGCTTCAGCCTGCAGGCCAGCCAGGTCCCGCCTTTCAATGCCTACATCAGCCTTTCCCTCTTGCAGGAGAAACTCGAAACGCCGGACAAGGCCAACCTGATGCTCATTGGCGGCGAGGACTTTGCCGATGAAGACGCATCAGCCGCCTTTCTGAACCAGGCCAACACCGCCATCAAGAAACATTGGAAGCTGGCGGACGCGGAATTGAAATTGCTGGAAGTGCCGGATCGAGCGCAACCGACGATCGAACTGCGCACGGATCGCGTCTTTCTCGATCCGCCCGTGGCCAAGGCGGCGCAGGCGGTGAATCCGGACTCGCAGCCGATCCTGACCTACTTCGTGAATCAATTCAGAGTCGGGGATCGGACGACGCCATTTTCCATGGTCACCGCCATGGGCGGGCCGATTGTCTCGTCGGAACTGCAGACCGATCAGATTCTCATCAACCAGTGGCTCGCGGACGACCTGGAGGCCAAGGTCGGCGATTCCCTCGACCTGAGCTATTACATGGTCGACGCCGGACGCAAGACGGTGGAGCGGACCAACACGTTCACAATCCACGGCATTCTCCCCTTTGAAGGCGCAGTCAAGGACCCCTATCTCATGCCGGATTTTCCGGGGATGACCGACGCCAAGAACTGCCGCGATTGGGACACGGGTTTCGAGATGGACATGGACGCCATCCGACGACAGGACAACGACTACTGGGAGGAACACAAGGGCACGCCCAAAGCCTTCATCTCCCTTGAGGCGGGCCAGAAGATCTGGGCCAATCGTTTTGGCGACCTGACCGCCGTTCGCTACCATGCGCCCGCATCCTCGACCAACGAGATTGCCGCCCAGCTGATGGCGTCGATCGAACCCGAGGAGATCGGCTTGGTCGTGAACGATGTCCGGGGACGCGCCTTGGACGCGGTGAACCAGGGCCAGGACTTTGGCATGCTGTTCATCAGCTTCAGTTTCTTCCTGATCTTTGCGGCGCTGGCGTTGATGTCGATGCTGTTCCAATTCAGCGTCGAGCAACGCTCGACCGAGATTGGCGCTCTGCTGGCGCTGGGGTTCACGCCGGCGCGGTTGCGGAAGCTGATGCTGGCGGAAGGGATTCTCCTGGCCGTGATTGGATCCGCCGTTGGCGCGGCCGGCGCGGTCGCCTATGCCCGTGGGTTGTTGCACGGATTGTCTACGCTCTGGGTCGATGCGGTCGGCACCTCGGAACTGGCGTTGCACATTCTTCCCTCGACATTGTTCGGGGGCATCGTCGCTTCGATCGCCGTGGCGGGCTTCACCATTTGGCTGGCCCTGCGGAAACAGGCGAAGCAACCGGCCCGCGAGCTGTTGAATGGCAGCGCGGATCTGGAACCCGCCGCGGCAACAGGAACCAAGGGACGCGCGGGCATGGTCGGAATCGGTAGCGTCGTCGTGGGCTTGGCGCTGCTGGGCTTCGCGTTCGCGCAGGGTGACCTGAATCCCGGCATCTTCTTTGGCGCGGGTTCGCTGCTGTTGATCAGTGCGCTCGCCTTCTCCAGCGCCTGGTTGACGAAGTTGGACCAGCTGAAGGCGGTGGTTCGGCCCTCCATCGCCCGTATGGGATTGCGCAATGCCAGCCGTCGTCGTCGTCGCAGCCTCGCCACCATCGGCATTCTGGCCTGCGGCAGTTTCCTGGTTGTCGCGGTGGGCTCCTTCGAACTCGACGCCGACCGCAACGCGGACCAACGCTCGTCCGGCACCGGGGGTTTTGCGTTCCTGGGTCGGTCCGCGCAGTCGGTTGTGCACGACCTGAACACCGACAAGGGGCTGGATTTCTTTGGACTGGAGAAGGCGGACATTACGGGCGCGGCAACTGTTTCCTTCCGCGTGCGTGATGGCGAGGAGGCCAGTTGCCTGAATCTCAACCGCGCGCAAAAGCCGCGGATCGTCGGAGTGGATCCGGCGGCCCTGGACTCGCGCGGCGCCTTCACCTTCGCCAAGGTCATCAAGGGCGCGCCCAAGGAGAACCCCTGGCTCGCGCTCAACCAGCCCACCGACGACGGCAGCATCCCTGTCATCGGCGACATGGCCTCGCTGATGTGGGCCATGGGCGGCAAGATGGTGGGCGACACCATCGAATACCCCGATCCCGACGATCAGGGCCGGCCCGTGCGCTTCAAGGTGGTCGGCGCGCTGGCCACCACCATCATGCAGGGCAACCTGATCGTCGCGGAGGATCGCTTCCTGGATCTTTTCCCGACCGAGGAAGGCTATCGGATGTTTATCGTGGATGCGCCGGCCGAGCAGGCCGCGGATATTTCCGCGACCTTGAGCCGAGCCTTGGAGGACGTTGGCCTCGAACTAACGCCCACCGTTCGGCGACTGGCGCAATTCAACGCGGTGCAGAACACCTACCTGACCACCTTCCAGATCCTCGGCGGCCTGGGCCTGTTGTTGGGCAGCGTCGGCCTGGGCGTGGTCGTCCTGCGCAATGTGTTGGAGCGGCGCGGCGAATTGGCCGCTTTGCTGGCCGTCGGTTTCCGGCGCAAGACCGTGCGTTGGCTGGTGATCAGCGAACATGGCGCGCTGCTTGTGCTGGGGCTGCTCGGTGGGGTGGTGTCGGCGATTGTGGCGGTGTTGCCTGCGCTGAGCACGCCCGGTACGGAAGTCCCCTTCGGGACGCTGGCGTCGACCCTGGCAATCGTCCTGCTCAGCGGCGCGATCTGGACCTGGGCCGCAGCCTGTCTTGCCTTGCGCGGCGAAATCCTGAAAGCATTGCGCAACGAATGATGAACAAACGAACATTGATGCGCCTAACTGCGGGCTTCGCGGTCGCCCTGTTGACCCTTCCGCTTTCGGCGGCAGACGCCGAGCCGATTTACGCGAACGACCTCGAGAACGAGGACATCGGCTTTGAGCCGTTGGACTTCCTGATTCTCGAAGGCGATTTCAAGGTGAAGCAGGAGGAGAGCAACCGCGTCCTCGAATTGCCCGGCTCGCCGATCGGCAAGTTTGGCCTGTTGCTCGGCCCCACGCAGAAAGACGGCTTGGAGATTCGGGCGCGCATTCGCAGCGAGCGCAAGAAGCGGCTCGCGCCGACATTTGGCGTCGGCTTGAACGGCGTCGGCGGCTACAAGTTGCTCTGCTCACCCAATCGCGGGGAGATGGAACTCAAGAAGGACGGCAGCGTGATTGCCGCCAAGCCGTTCAAGTGGAAGTCGGGCGTCTGGATGGAGTTTCGGTTGCGCGTGGTGAACGTGAAGGACGGCGAATGGAAGGTCCAAGGGCGTCTTTGGGAGTCCGGCAAAGCCGAGCCAGGCGGGTGGCAACTTGAGTTCACTGAAACCGAGGAGCCGCCCAATGGACGGGCCGCCATCTGGGGGAAGCCCTTTTCCGACAAGGCAATTCAGTATGACGATCTGAAGGTGTTTTCGGCGAAGGCGGAATAATCTTCGGACCGCGGTCCGGGGCGCTTCGACAGGCTCACGGAAAGAAACATCCCATGGATGGCAGGGCCGACCCACGGATGAGAGGAGTTTATCCGTGGGTCGGCTTTGTCATCCGTGGGGCAACTTCCAGATTGAATTTCAGCGAGGCCGCCGTTCACTCCCCGATGCAAATGACTTCCTTGATCGTGTGGGCGTAGAGCTTGCCGCCGCCAAGACTCAGGCTCACGCGGTTCCCTCCAAAGAAACATCCCACGGAAGAGAAGAGTTTATCCATGGGTCGGCTTTGGCATCCGTGGGGCAACTTTCGGAATGAGTTTCAGCGATGCCGCCGTTCACTCCCCGATGCAGATGATCTCCTTGATCGTGTGGGCGTAGAGCTTGCCGCCGCCAAGACTGAGGCTAGCGCGGTTCCATGACTCTCCCGCCGGTCCCAGGTCGTTGATGGCGATCAACGCTTTCTCATCCAGCTTCGGCACCGACCAGTCGATCACAAACACCGAACCGCCCATGATCGGCACGTAGAGATGCCTTCCGATCGCGGTGGGGATTTGGGTTGCGATATGGCCCCAGCCGTTGCCCTTGGAGCGGATGTCGCCCACGACCGTGAAGCCGCGGGAATTCTTCATGTCATTGTGCTTGAGCGACCAGTAATTGACCTTCAGCGGCCCCTTCGGCTTCTTGCCCCACGGCGCGATGGACCCTTCCTCGTTCCAGTGCAGGACATCGGCCTTCCCCGGTTCACGAATCAGCTGCGCCGGCAACTGCAGATACTCGACCTGCTCCGTCCGTAGATTCACCCGGCCGAGGTAGTTGCGCTGGTAGCAACGAAAATAGGAATAATCGCCGACCAGCACATTCGACTGCTGGGTGATCTCCCGCTTGTTCCTGCCCGGCTTGATCGAAACCCGTTCCGTCTTCCAACCGTGATCCGTATGCAGTCGCGCGGGGATGTCCTTCACGATGGAGATGCGCTTCCGGATCTTCCCGCTCTTCGCGTCAACCTTCAGCAGTTCCGGTCCATGGTAGATCCAGGCGTGATCTTCGTGAATGTTGATGATCTGCGTGGACATGAAGCCGGGCAGCGGCAGCGTCCAGATGGTCTCGCCGTTGTTCGCGTCGACCATGGAAACGCCCTCGGGCTTTTCGGGCGGCGAGTGTCCCCCGCCGCGGCCGACCAGGATGACCTCCCGTCCGCTCTTCAGTTTCTGCGGCAACGGCACGCTGCCCATGTTCACCCCGCAGGTCGTGGTCCATTTCACCTTCCCCGTCTCAATGTCCAGCGCCTGCAGCTGCGTCCACTGATCGAGCGGCGCGTCCTTGTGCTCGTGCGTGAAGTGGCCCTTCCCATCCGGCGCGTAGACCTGGCGGATGTAGTGTGCCAGCCCCTTGCGCAGGAAGGGCTGCGTGCGGCCGACAACGAGGCGTCGCGTTGACCACAGTTCATTCCCCTCAAAGTCGAAGCACGCGATGGTTCCTGACGCGTTGAAGAAGACGACGCGTTCACCATCCGTCACCGGCGGCGGCGCGCTGCTGTCACTGAAACAACCGGACAGGCGCAACGGATGTTCGCCTTCAATCTTCCGCTTCCAGAGGATCTTCCCGTCCGAGGCCCGACAACAATGAGCGATGATGTTTTGCCCCAGTTCGGAGTCCTGTTGAACGGGCTCCATGATCGTGAAGAACAATCGGTCGCCCCAGATTGTCACCGTGCTTTGCCCCGTCTCGGGCAGGGTGAGTCGCCAGGCAATGTTCTCGTCATTCACCACGCTCCACTTCGTCGGGGCGGAGCCTTTGGCGATGGTGAAGTCAGCGCCAGGCCCGGCGCCCTGCGGCCAGTTCTGGGCTGCGGCCGAAACCGCGACAAGGAGTGAGACGACGAAGGGGATGAAACGACGGAATCGCATGGGGCAGGATGATGGGCATCAGATCGGAAAAGGCGAAAACTTTTCGGCCGCCGTCGATATTGACCAGGAGGAAGTCTTCCCACGGATGGCAGGGCCGACCCACGGATAAGAAGTCGCAATGTCTTATCGCCAGCAGAATTCCCCGCCGACGGTGGAGCCAGCCATTCATCGGTGGGCCGGCTCTGCCATCCGTGGGCCTGTCTCAGGACGCTTCCAACTTCTCGAAACCTTCCTCGATGAAGGTGGTGTTCTGGATGCGCGCGAGCTTGGCGTAGATGCCATCGAGGGCCATCAACTCATCATGTGTCCCGCGTTCGGCGATCTCACCGTGGCGGACGACGAGGATCTGGTCGGCGTTCCGAATGGTGCTGAGGCGGTGAGCGATGACGAAACTGGTGCGGCCCTGCATGAGATGCTCCAGAGCCTCCTGGATGAGCTTCTCGGTATGGGTATCCACGCTGGCCGTGGCCTCGTCGAGGATCAGGATGGGGGCGTCCGCGAGGATGGCGCGGGCAATGCTGACGCGCTGTTTCTCGCCGACGCTCAGTTTGACCCCGCGCTCGCCGACGCGGGAGTCGTAGCCGTCGGCCAGTCGCTCAATGAACTCGTGGCAGTTGGCCGCTTTGGCTGCCGCCAGGATCTCCTCCTCGGACGCGTCGAGTTTTCCGTAACGGATGTTCTCCTTGATCGTCCCATTGAAGAGGAACGCCTCCTGGGTGACGATGGCGATTTGGTTGCGCAACGATTCCAGGGTCAGCCCGCTGTTGTCCTGCCCGTCAATCGTTATGGTTCCTGACTCACGTTCGTAGAAGGCGGGCATCAGATCGACCAAGGTGGACTTGCCGGCGCCGGTGGGGCCCACGAGGGCGATCATTTCACCTGGCTTGGCATGCAGCGAAACGTCCTTGAGCACCTGACGATCGTCGTTGTAACTGAAATTGACGTTCTCGTAGATGACCTCGCCGCGCAGGGGAAGCTTCATGTCTTTCAGGCCGGCGGTTTCGGCGCGTTCCTGGGCCGTATCCATGATGTCGAAGACGCGCTCTCCGGCCGCCCGTGTGCCGGCGATCATCTGGTTGAGCGAATGCAGGCGCTGAATGGGTTGGTAAAGCATCATCAGATAGATCAGGAACTCCGCCAACTGTCCCTCCGACATGCCTCCCTCGATCACTCGCGAAGCGCCGATCCACAAAACCAACGGAAGCCCCAGCCAACCCACGAGGTTCATGCCGGGGGAGTACCAGGCCCAGGCGCGCATCACGCCGAGTGTGCCCTGGCGAAGTTCCTCCGCCTTGTTGGCGAAGTGCTCATCCTCGTGCCGTTCGCGACCGAAGGCCTTGATCTGGCGCACCCCCTGAAGATTGTCCATCAACAGGGAGTTCATGGCGCTGGCCGCGCGACGTTGTTTTCGATAACGGCCATGAGCCGTGGTGGTGTACCACAAAGCGCCGCCGATCAGGAACGGAATGGGAATCAGCGCAATGCCCGTCAGCGTCGGGTCGGAGACCAGCAGCAATACCAGAATGCCGATCACGCTCAACACCGCGACCGTGCCCTGCTCGATCCCGTCGATCAGCACGCGCTCGACCGTGTTGACGTCCTCGATCACGCGCGTCATCAGGTCGCCGGAGGCGCGTTGGTCGAAATAGCTGATCGGAAGCCGCTGCAGGCGACGATATATCTGATTGCGCATGTCGAATATCACCGACTGCTCGTAATGATTGTTGATCAGGATGCGCAGGGTGTTGAACACGTCGCGAAAGACAAAGGCGCCGACCAGAGCCAGGATCACCTTGGGCAGCAACTCGCTGCGACCGCCGTCGATCACCTCATCGATCGTGAAACCGATCAGTTTTGGAAACACGAGACCAAAAGCCAGCGAAAGAATGGCGCAGGCGATCGTGCCCAGAGCGAGAAGTTTGTAGGGAAGCAGGTAGACCCAGACGCGGCCCAGGACGTCGCGCGTCGAACGCGCCTTCGCGCTGAGCGTCGGATTACTGTCGGTCTCGGTGTTGATGTGGCTGTGGCCGCGCACGGGTTGTCAGTCTTTCGATCAGGATTGGTCGTTTCAGCGGCCGGAGAATGTAGTCGTCCGAGCCCGCGGAACCAAGCCCCAAGCGCGGCGTTTGGCGGGAGCAGCCCGTGGGTTGGCAGTTCTTGCGGGTTTGTCTTGGCCGGGCTTTGGCGCGACAACTCACCTCAGCCGCGGCGCGCGAAGCGAGAGCCCACGAACGGGAGGCCTCCCCTGCAACCTACTTCCGCTGGAACAAATCACTCTGCACAACCTCGTGCAGAATCGAACGCAAGCCGAAACCGCCGCCCCGGGTTTTCTGTAGGATCTCGCTCACGGCCGCCCGGTCCGCGTAGCCCAGGCTCGCGCCGGTCGAGTAAACAATCAGGCGTTCGACGATATTGCGTGCGAGGCCTTCCGGGTCCTGCGCGAAATGTCTTTTCAGATCACGGATGTCGCGGAACGCGAATCCATCGTCGAGTTGGTCGGCGGTCTCCACTATCGGGCCCGGCCTATGTTTGATGACCGACGGCTTGTGTGAGAAGTAACGCACGATCACATCGCGCTGCCTCGGATCGAGGATGCGATAGCGGTCGCGCCGCTGCCCCGTGACATCGAAGCTCTCCAACGCATAGCCCACTGGGTCAAACGTTGCATGGCATCCGGCGCATTTAGGATCGGCGCGGTGTTTCTCCAATTGCTCGCGAATGGTGACGGCTCCGCGGATGTCGGGCTCGATGGCTGGAATGCCCGGCGGCGGCGGGTCGGCCGGATCGCCAAGGATGCGGTCCACGGCCCAGACCCCGCGCACGACCGGCGAGGTTGTGGATCCATTGGCCGTGACTTTCAGAACGCTGCCCTGGGTCAGCAGTCCGCCCCGGAAGGAATCCGGCCCCAAGGGAACGCGCCGCAGGTTGAATCCCTGAACGCCGGAGACTCCGTAATGCTTCGCCAGGCGGTCGTTCAGCATGGTGAAATCGGAGTCGGCGAGGTTTGCCGCGCCGAGATCCTGGTCCAGCATCTCACGGAAGAACGCTCGCGTCTCCGCCAGCAACGACCAGCGCAGGAGGCGATCATACTCGGGATAGAGATCGGAGTCCGGCGCCGTGAAGTCGATCAGCCGCAGATCCAGCCATTGGTCCAGAAAGTCGTTCACGAAGCGTGAGGAACGGGGATCGTCCAGCAATCGATCGACTTCGGCCCGCAAGGTCTCGGGCCGACTCAACCCCCCGGCGTTTGCGAGGCGACGCAGCCGCTCGTCGGGGATGGAATTCCACAGGAAGAACGACAGCCGTTCGGCCAGCACGGAATCCGTCAGTCGGCCATCCTTCTCCTGACCGACCGGAAGACCTGCCTGGTGATAGAGAAAACCGGGCGATGTCAGCGTCAACTTGTAGGCGGCTCGCATGGCGTTCTCGAAGCCGGCGCCTTCGTCAATCCATTGATGCGCAAGATCGATGAACGGCTGGATTTCGTCCGGGGTCGCCGTGCGGCGAAAAGCAAGGGGGGCGAAGCGTGTCAGCAGTCGAACGGCCGCGCCCTTGGGGTCGTCGACGGCGAGTCTCAACTCCGGTTTCAAGGGCGGCGGAATCTTGACCCGGATGTAGGCGTACTCCTCCTGACCGGGCGTCGGCTCCTTCTGCGTCCAGGTCTTCTGGACCGGATCCCATTGCGTCCAAGGCCGGATCAGGCGATCGGGCGGTCGGTTGAGGTGCGCATTGACGTCCGGGTTCTTCTCCGTGCCCGGAATGCGTTCGAGGTGGGAATCGCCCCAAAGCAGACGGTGGGCTCGTGGCGGCCAGGTCTCGTGGAGAGGACCTTCAACCTCCACCCATTGCACCACCACGCCTGGACCTTCGTACTCGCCTTGCTTGTTCTGTTCGCCGGCGACGAAGCGCATCTTGGGCAGTGAGGAGGGATAGATGTGAAGGAAGTGGCCGCGCAGCAATGGCCCCTCCCAGGTGACTGTTTGGGGTTCGCCCGGATGGACGCTGGCGTGGGTCAGATCGCGCCGGGGAACGTGATTGCTTTCCTTCCGTCCGGTTCCGCCCGCCCGCACGGTCAGGGTGATCGGCTCGTCGCTGCGGAGGGTTCGCGCTCTCACGCGGATGCGATACCTCCCATTGCGCGGAACGGTGAACTGTTCCAGCGTCGCGTCAAAATGCGCGAACAGCTCCGTGCCGAACATGGCCATGCCGTCCTCGACCGGCAGGTGCGGCCCTTCGCGTCGATATTGCTGCAGAAAGCCGTGCGTTTGCTTGTAGCTCATCCGCCAGGTCCGGGTCTCCGGCTTGGGGATGCGAACGGTGGCCTGATCGAGAACGCGGTCCAGAACTTCCAAGTAGGCCTCCATCTGGGTCGCCGACAACGTCAACGCCTCGCCCACCGTGGTGAATCCGTCTTTGCGCGCGTCTGCAGGAAGCGAAGCTTGAATGTTCAGCGGCAGCCCCAGCAGATCGCTGAGAGCCGTCTCGAACTCGATGCGATTCAACCGCCTCAGTCTACTCCGGCCCGATTCCTGTTGTCGCCTTGCAGCCGCAGTTTGCAGTCGTTCGTCGAGCGCGGCGACAAACGCGCTGCGTTCCTCGCCTGTGGGTTGGCGTTTCGCCTTCCGCGGCGGCATCTCCCGCGAGGCAACCTGATCCTGGATCTCAATCCAGGATGCCAGGTTTGTGGCGTCGTCCAGGTTGTCCGACAGCGAACTCAGATCCAGATCGCCCTTGGCGCCCTCGGCGTCGTGGCAAACGATGCAGTAGCGTTGGAGAAACTCCCGTTGATCCGACACGGCCGCTCGACAGGTCGCCGCCGCCAGCGCGAGGCAAACGCCGGCGAGCAAAGGGAACAAGTTGATGGTTGAGCGCGTCATGCGGAACACGAATTCTGAGCATGTCCCGCGCCCAGCGTCACGGGTTTTGTTCCCTCGGCGCTCCGAATCGTGTTGTCGGCCGCTTTCAATCGGCTTTTACTCATTGAGCCGCTGCGACAAGGCCGATAGATTCCCGACCCTTGAATGCCGGTTTGAGCGGGATCGTGCGCCGGCGTGTCCGTTACGAATTTTGAGTGTGAAATGAGTATTCGTCGTCCAAATGGCGTGCAAAAGAGAGCCGCCGTCATCCTGTCGGTCGCCGGGCTGATCACGGCGTCGGCCTGGTCCGCCGTCGCCGCCGAAACCGGCAACGACAAGGAGATCATCGCTTTTTTTGACCAGAAGGTTCACCCTATACTCGAGCAGAACTGTTACAAGTGCCACGGCGCCAAGGACCGACTCAAGGGCGGTCTGCGCCTGACCAGTCGGGAAGGCCTCGTTGCGGGAGGCGACAGCGGCAGCGCTCTCAATCCGGCCAAGCCTGCCGACAGCGTCCTGCTGCAGATGATCAGCTACCAGGACGACCACCACCAGATGCCGCCCGACGGCAAACTCCCGCAGGCTCAGATCGATACCCTGGCCGAGTGGATCGAGATGGGCGCGCCTTACAACCCCTTGCGTGAAATCAAGGGCGTCGCCGAACACGAGAGCGAGTACAACAACAAGGTCAATGACGAAGCCCGCCGCTACTGGGCGTTTCAATCCATCGGCCGTCCGCAACCGCCCAAGGTCGCCAACGCCGATTGGTCGAGGAATCCGATCGACGCCTACATTTTTGCCAAGCTTGCGGAGAACGGCCTGAAGCCGAACGCGCCAGCCTCACGTCGCACCCTGATTCGCCGCGCTTACTACGATCTGATCGGACTCCCCCCCTCGCCCTCCGAGGTGAAGGACTTCGAGAACGATCCGGCTCCCACCGCCGAGGCTTTCGAGAAGGTTATCGACCGTCTGCTGGCCAAGCCGCAATACGGGGAGAAGTGGGGACGCCATTGGTTGGACCTGGTGCGCTACGCCGAGACCAACGGCTACGAGCGCGACAATCCCAAGCCCGAGGTCTGGCGCTATCGCGATTACGTCATCCGCGCGTTCAACCAGGACAAACCCTACGATCGCTTCATCAGGGAGCAACTCGCCGGGGACGAGTTCGAGAATCCCGACGCTGACGCCATCATCGCCACCGGCTTTCACCGGCTCGGTATCTGGGATGACGAGCCGGTCGATCCGGACCAGGCCTACTTCGACACCCTTGACGACGTGATGCGCGCCACGGGCGAGACCTTCCTCGGCATGACGGTCGGCTGCGCGCGCTGCCACGATCACAAGATCGACCCTTTTCCGATGGCGGACTACTACCGCATGCAGTCGTTCTTCAACAACACGTTCAAGAACATCCAGCAGCGGAAGTATGAAAAGACCGCCTTCACGCTGAACACCACCACCGTCATCGCCTCCAAGGCCGAGCAGGCCGAGCACGCGCGAAAGGTCGGCGAGCTGAAGAAGGAATTGGGTGACCTGACCAAACGGATCGAAGCCTTCGAGAAACGGATCTTTGCGACGTTCTCCAATCCGGAGAAGGAGGACGCCGAGGACAAGACAACCCGCGAGCATCTGCTGAAGACGAAGAGCCGCGACGCGCTTCCGGGACCGGAGCATCGGGAATACATGAAGCTGAAGAAGGAGTTCGAGGCCTTGAAGGCGAAGCGGATTCCGCCGTTGCCGCGCGCGCTGTCCATCAAGGAAAACGGCCCGCAGGCTCCGGAGACCTTCGTCCTCATTCGCGGCAACGCGCACGTGCCCGGCGACAGGGTGAAGCCCGGCTTTCCGCAGGTGCTCGGCCTGAAGGATCCGGTCATTCCCGAGCCCAAACCGGGCGCGCAATCCTCCGGACGTCGCACCGTTCTGGCCGACTGGATCGCCAGCAGGGACAACCCGCTCACGCCGCGGGTCATGGCCAATCGCATCTGGCAGTTCCACTTCGGCCGCGGGATCGTCCGCTCGCCCAGCAACTTCGGACAGAATGGCGAGGCGCCGACCCATCCGGCCCTGCTGGACTGGCTGGCGCGCGATTTCATGAACCAGGGCTGGAGCCTCAAGAAGCTGCACAAGCGCATCATGCTTTCGAAGGCCTACCAGATGTCCTCGGCCGCAAACGAGAAGGCCCTGGCACAGGATCCGACGAATGATCTCTTCTGGCGCTTCGACATGCGCCGCCTCACCGCCGAGGAGATCCGCGACTCGATCATCAACCTCACCGGCAAGCTGAATCTCAAGGAGGGCGGTCCCAGCATCTACACGGAGATGCCCGCGGAAGTGCTTGCGACCGCGTCCCGTCCCGACAAGGCCTGGGGCGTTTCCTCCCTCGCTGAACGCAACCGCCGCAGCGTCTACGTTCATCTCAAGCGTTCATTGAACGAGCCCATGCTCAAGCTGTTCGACCAGGCGGACACGGATTCCCTCTGCGCGGTCCGGTTCGCGACCACCGTGCCGACCCAATCGCTGACCATGCTGAACAGCAAGTTTGTGAACGACTCCGCCGAGGCTTTCGGGGACCGCCTTCGCGCGCACTCGCAGGACGTTCGTGAGCAAGTGAAGGAAGGCTTGGCCCTGGCGCTTTGCCGCTCGGTCTCGGACAACGAAGTCGAGCGCGGCCTGGCGATGATCCGGGACCTGCAGGGCAACGGCGACCTCGACCCGGGTCAGGCCCTGAACCGCTTCTGCCTGCTCATTCTGAACTTGAATGAGTTTGTTTATCTGGATTGAACAAAAAACGCGTTGCGAGTCGCGTATTGCGTGAAGCAAGACAACCTGCCGCAAGTGATCTTGATGATAAGAACGAGAAACATGGCATCGTGCAGATTGTCAAAGGGGTGTGAACACGCTTCCCGGAAGACCGCTTCAACCGCGACTGCTGACGTATAACGCAACACGCATGACGAACCACGCATCATGAAACGCACTGACTTGCCCCAGAACACATTCTGCGGCCGCACGGACCGGCGCAACTTTCTGCGCACGGTGGGCGGCGGCTTCACCTCCACCGCGTTGGCCGGCATGCTCGCCCAGGACGGCTTCCTAGCCAATCAGTCCGTCGCCGCCGATGGCCAGACCGCCTGGCAGAATCCCCTCGCGCCGAAGCAGCCGCATTTCGCCGGCAAGGCCAAGCACGTCATCTTCCTGTTCATGTATGGCGGGCCCAGCCATGTGGACACCTTTGACTACAAGCCCAAGCTGTATCCGCTCGATGGCAAGACCATTGAGGTGAAGACCTTCGGTCGCGGCGGTCACAAGAACCAGGGTCGCGTGGTCGGGCCCAAGTGGAAATTCAACCAGTACGGCCAGAGCGGTAAATTCGTCTCCACCCTGTTCCCGAACCTGGCGCAGCACGTCGACGACATCGCCTTCCTGCATTCGATGACCGCAGACTCGCCGATTCATGGTTCGGCGATGTTGATGATGAATTCCGGCAGCGTGCTCAGCGGAAAGCCGACCATCGGCTCCTGGGTCAACTACGGCCTCGGCTCGGTCAATCAGGACCTTCCCGGCTACGTCGTCATGCTCGACAAAAAGGGCGGCCCCATCAGCGGCGCCAAGAACTGGACCAGCGGCTTCATGCCGGCGAGTTATCAGGGCGTCGTGTTCCGCTCCGAAGGCACCCCGATCCTCGACCTGAAGAACGCCCGCGGCATGAACGACCGCGAACAACGCAAGCTGCTGGATCATCTCAACCGGTTCAATTCGAACCACCTCGCCGACCGGGTCGACAACAGCGATCTGGCCGCCCGCATCGCCAGTTATGAACTGGCCTACAAGATGCAGGTCTCCACGCCCGAAGCCGTGGACCTCGACAGTGAGCCGGAACACGTGAAGCGTCTCTACGGCGTCGATGAAGACCGCACGGATGATTTTGGCCGCAAGTGCCTTTTGGCGCGTCGCCTCGTTGAGCGCGGCGTGCGCTACATCCAGATCTATTCCGGCGGCAATCATAACGACGCCAACTGGGACGCGCACGGCGACCTGGAGAAGAATCACAATTATCACGCCGGCAACACCGACAAACCCATCGCGGGTCTCCTCGCGGATCTCAAGCAACGCGGCATGCTGGAGGATACGTTGATTGTCTGGGGCGGCGAGTTTGGCCGCCAGCCCACCGCGGAGTATGCCAAGGGCACCGGCCGCGACCACAATGCCTACGGCTTCACCATGTGGATGGCCGGCGGCGGCATCAAGGGCGGCGTCAGCGTGGGGCAAACCGACGAACTCGGTAGCGCCGCGGTCGAGGACCGCTTCCATGTCCGCGACCTGCACGCGACCGTGCTCCATCAGCTGGGATTTGACTCCAACGCGCTCTCCTATTTCTACGGCGGTCTCGACCAGCGGCTGGTCGGCGTCGAAGGAGCCGACCCGATCAAACAGATCATTTCCTGAGGGCGGTGAACGAGTCGTGCTGGGGTTCGGACATTTCTTCGCCCCTTGTCGGGTAGGGGTTCTTCGGTGCCGGTTCGAACCACGTCCACATTCCCGCCCATTTGTTCCGCGCCCCGGATTCCAGGGCTTGCGTTTGGAGCGCAGGTAATGTCGGCACAGGAATCCTTCACGGTGACGGACACCGGCTTCGGCGGCGTCAGCGGCTCCAGCGACGGCGGGGAGTTCTCGGTCAAGGGAACAACCAAGGATGTCGGGAAGGACACCTCGTCAGGAGGTGAATTCTCGGTCAAGACTGTTTCGCTGCAGGGCATTGTCGTGGTCCAGGTCGAGGACGCTCCCATGCTGATCATCAGTCGAAGCGGACAGACCGCGATCATTGCCTGGATGGCGCCTGCGGGCGCCTACAAGCTTCAGGAGACAGCAAGCCTGGCCGCCGCCGGGACGGGGTGGATGGATTCGCCGATACAGGTCACCACGAACGGCAATCTCAATATGGCATCCGTCCCCGCCACAACCGGGGTCCGCTTCTTCAGATTGCACAAGACCTCGCCTTGAACTGCGTGATCGCCGCACGCGGCAGCTCGGTGTCACCCCTTGTACAGTATGCATATTTATGTCTTTATACATCTATGCGAACCACAATCGATATTCCGGATCCCTTGTTTCGCAAGATCAAGTCCGAGGCGGCCCTGCGCGGGGAGACGTTGAAGGGCTTTCTGCTCCGGGCGGCCAGGAGCGAGTTGGAGGTCCGCAGGTCTGACGGCGGAAAGCGCGCTCGGTTTCCCCTCGTTCGCTCGAAGGCAAAGACCTATGACCTGAATCCGAAGCGTCTGGCCGAAATCATGGAGGAGGAAGATCGTGAACTCATTGCCGGACATTAACGTCTGGTTGGCTCTGACGTTCTCGAGTCATCCGCATCATACGGTCGCGCTGAATTGGTTCGATGGACAGTCCGCAGATTCCTGCGCGTTCTGCCGCATGGCGCAGCAGGGCTGCCTTCGACTGACCACGAATCCCAAACTGTTCGGTGTTGATGCCCTGAAGTTGCCCGAGGCATGGCGGGCCTACGACACCGTGCTTGGGGACGAACGCGTCTTGTTCGAAACGGAGCCCACGGGAATCTAGAAGGAATGGAGATCCCTGACGTCCGATAATTCGTTCTCTGCCAGGATCTGGAACGACGCCTATCTGGCGGCGTTCGCGAAACAGTCGGCCCTGCGCTTGGTCACCTTGGATCAAGGGTTTCGGAGATACCCCGGTTTGAAACTCAAGCTGCTGAAGTGACATCACGAACATTCCGCGCTCCGGATCCCACTTTTCCGCTTGCGCCCGAAATGGCCGCCGCTACTCTCCGTAACGTCCTCGCAACAATCGGCAATCCACCTGGGCAGACGCCGATTTCCTTGAATGTATCCCTGGATAGAACCGCGTTGTGAAAATTTTTGCCGGCACCTCCAATCAGCCTTTGGCTGAAGCCATCTGCGATTCGATCGGAATAGAGCTGGGTAAGGCCACGACGACGCCGTTCCCGGATGGCGAAAGCTTCTGCAAGATCGATGAAAATGTGCGCGGCGAGGACGTCTTCATCATCCAGTCGACCTGTCCGCCCACCAACCATCACCTGATGGAGATGTTCATCATGATCGATGCGCTGAAGCGGTCCAGCGCCTCGCGCATCACCGCGGTCATGCCTTTCTACGGTTATGCGCGACAGGACCGCAAGGATCAGCCGCGCGTGCCGATCACCGCCAAGCTCGTGGCCAATCTCCTCGTCGCCGCCGGCGCGAACCGCGTCCTGACCATGGACCTGCATGCCCAGCAGATCCAGGGCTTCTTCGACATCCCGGTCGATCACCTTTACGCGGCGCCGGTGATCTATGACTACCTCGAAAGCAAGGGCTTCAAGAACCTGGTGGTGGTGAGTCCGGACGTGGGCGGGCTGAAGATGGCCCATGCCTACAGCGAGAAACTCGAGGCGGGCCTGGCCATCGTGGCCAAGCGGCGTCGCAGCGCCACCGAGGTTGAGACCGACGCCGTGATCGGCTCCATCCGCGGCAAGACCGCCCTGCTCGTCGACGACCTGACCGAAACGGCGGGCACCCTCTGCAATGCGGCGCAGGTTCTCAAGGACAAGGGAGCCAAGCAGATCCTGGCCTGTGTTTCCCACGCGATTTTGGGAGATCTGGGCATCGAAAGATTACGTAATTCAGTGATTGACGAATTGATTACGACTGATAGTGTCCACCGCCCGCCAATCGAAGGGATCAATATTACGACCCTTTCCGTGGCGGAGTTGTTGGGCGAAGCCATCAAGCGTATTCACAGCAATTCGTCGGTGACTTCGCTTTTTAAGTTCAAAGGCGGGCGCACCAGTTGAATGACCTGGCGCCCGTTTATCTGATCAGCGAAAATTATGAAATCATTGCCACTAGCCGCCAACCCGCGGTCCTTGGTCAAGAGCTCGGGCGTCAAGAAATTGCGCCGCGAAGGTCGTGTGCCCGCCATCATCTACGGCGGCAAGACCGAGCCGGAAAACCTGGAAATCAATGCCAAGGAATTGACCAATCTGATCAACAGCACCGTCGCTGAGAATATCCTCGTGGAGCTCTCCGTCGATGGCAAGAACCGCCTCGCTTTGCTGCAGGATGTGCAACATCACCCCCTGAAAGGCGATGTGCTGCACGTGGATCTGCACCAGATCGCCGAGGACGAGGTGATCGAGGTGACCGTTCCGATTCAAACGGTCGGCGAGGCGGTCGGCGTCAAGGTCGGCGGCGGCCTCTTGGAACACGTCTTGCACAAGGTGCGGGTGCGTTCCCTGCCGAAAGACCTGCCCGAATCCATTCAGGTGGATGTCAGTCCCTTGCAAACGGGCCAAACCCTGCACGTCGGCGATATCGTCGCTCCGGAAGGCGTCACGATACTGGGCGACAAGAATATTCCGGTCTGCTCGATCGCCAAGTCTCGCGCCAGCCGCTCCGAGGAATTGGCCGCGGCCAAAACCGAAGGCGAGAAGGGCGAGAAGTCCGGCTCCTGATCCTTTTTACCCGGCGGTGCGTCTGATGGAACGCCGCCGTCCAGCCCATGGAGAACCTGCTCTTGGTCGTTGGGCTGGGCAACCCGGGCCGCAAATACGAAAAAACGCGGCACAACGCGGGTTTTATGCTGGTCGAACGGCTCGCTCAGAAAGTAGCCGCCGATTGGCAGGACGACAAGCGGTCCAAATCGCGTGTCGCGAAGGCATCGTTCGGCGGGCGCCGCGCCATCCTTTGCCAGCCGCAGACCTATATGAACTGCAGCGGCGAGGCGGTCCGGAGTTTGGCGGACTTTTACCGGATTCCTTCCGAGGATGTCCTGGTGGTCGTGGACGACGCGGATATCCCGCTGGGTTCAGTGCGGATGAGGCCGGGCGGCAGTTCGGGCGGGCACAATGGGCTGAAGTCGATTGAAGCCCACCTGGGCGGGAAAAAGTTTGCGCGGCAACGAATTGGAATTGGCCGGCGGGATGGCTCGCGGGAAATTGTCGGGTATGTGCTGGGCAGATTTGACGCGGAAGAGATGAAGATTTTGGAACTGGCCTTGGCCAGGGCGGCCGATCAGGCGGAATGCTGGTTGACTGCGGGAATCGAGAAAGCAATGAACGAACATAATGGAGCGGTCATCGCTCCGAACGACGCGAAGGAACAGCAGTGAGAAAGTACGAAGGCTTGTTTATTTTGAATAGCGCCGCCCAGGAGATGGGCATCCCAGAGGCCATCGAGAAGGTCTCCGCCGAGATCGTCGCCGAGGGCGGACGGATCGACAACGTCCAGAAGATGGACAAACGCAACTTCGCGAGGGTCGCCAACAAGAAGAACCAGTCGGGTTTCTACGTGAACATCACGTTTGAGGTTCCGGCCGAGGCGATCGCCAAGCTCAACGCGAAGTACAACCTGAGCGATCTGGTCTTTCGTGTCATTTTCACCAGCGCGCCGGCGGAGCCCGCCGCCGCGCCAACCGCCTAGTCCGTCGTGGCCAGCTTCAACAAGGTCATCATCGCCGGGAATCTCACCCGCGATCCCGAGCTGCGCTACACGCCCAAGGGCACGGCGATCGCGCGTATTGGCATGGCGTTGAATCGTCGCTGGAAGAACGACGCTGGCGAGATGCAGGAGGAGGTCACCTACGTTGATGTCGACGCCTTTGGTCGGCAGGCCGAGGTGGTCGCCCAGTATTTGAAGAAGGGCCGTCCGTTGTTGGTTGAAGGTCGCCTGCGGCTGGACCAATGGGAGGACAAGCAAAGCGGTCAGCGACGCAGTCAGATGCGCGTCGTCCTGGAATCCTTTTCCTTCATGGACGGCGGCGGCGGCGGCAACCGCGGCGAGACCTCCGATCCATTCGAGCAAACCGCTCCGCAATCGCGCCCGGCGGCCCCGGCCCAGGGGCGTCCGGTCCCGCCTCCCGTTCATGACGACGGACTGCCTGAGGACGACGATGTTCCCTTTTGATTTGACGACCGGTCTGGACCCGGTTTGACGAGAACCATTTCAACCCTGACATATCATGGCTAAGACGAAAGTAATTCTGACATCGCATGTGGAAAGCCTGGGCGGCGAGGCCGACACCGTGGAGGTGGCCCCGGGATACGCCCGTAATTATCTCATTCCGCAAGGACTCGCTGTTCCCGTGACCCGGGCCAACAAGCGCCAATTGGACGCGCTGCAGCAACGCCGCGCCGAGCGTGAAGCGAAGGAGCTCAAGGACGCCGAGGAATTGGCGAAGAGCGTCGCCAAGCTCATGTTGACCATCAAGGTCCGGACCGGCGACGACGGCAAGATGTTCGGCTCCGTCACTTCGGCCATGGTGCTCGACGAACTCGAGCATCAGTTCGCCGTGCACCTGACCAAGAAGCAGATCCATCTGGCGGATCCGATTCGCCACACAGGCGAGCACGGAGTGGAGCTCCGGCTGCATGGCGAGGTCACCTGCACGCTCAGGGTGAACGTCGAGAGCCTGAACCCGACGCCGCAGGAAGAGGAAGCCGCCGCGGCGACCGCCGCGGCCTGATCACAGCTCTTCAGCGCGATTCGATTTCACACAACCCGCCGTCCGCAAGGGCGGCGGTTGTTTTGTGTTGGTTCGGGCGCGATTGACCGACGACGTCATTTCCCGCAACCTCTCCCTCCTTATGGGCAACACATTCGGGCATCTGTTTCGCATCACAACCTACGGCGAATCCCACGGCGGCGGCGTTGGCGTGATTGTCGACGGCTGCCCGCCGCGATTGGCGTTGACCGAAGCCGACATTCAGCCCGACCTGGATCGGCGTCGGCCCGGGCAGTCGAAAATCGTCACCCCGCGCAATGAAGCGGACGCGGTCGAAATCCTGTCCGGCACCTTCGAAGGCCAGACCTTGGGCACGCCGATCAGCATGCTGGTCCGCAACAAGGACGCCCGCTCCTCCGCCTACGAGGAAATGGCGGTGAAGTATCGGCCGTCCCACGCCGACTATACCTACGACGCCAAGTACGGCCTTCGCAACTGGCAGGGAGGCGGACGCACCAGCGCGCGGGAGACCATTGGCCGTGTCGCCGCCGGCGCCATTGCCAAGAAGATCCTCAAAGAGCAGTTCGGCGTCGAGGTCCTGGCCTATGTGAAACAGGTGCAGAACGTCGTCGGCGAGGTGGATCCGGAGAAAGTGAAGCTCAAGCAGGTCGAAGCGAACATGGTCCGGTGTCCTGATTCGAAAGCGGCCGAGAAGATGATCCGGTTGATCGAGAAGACACGGAAGGCAGGCGACAGCGTGGGCGGCATTATCGAGGGCGTCGCCCGCGGGGTTCCGGCGGGCTGGGGCGAGCCCGTCTTCGACCGACTGGAAGCCGATCTTGCCAAAGGCATGCTCAGCCTGCCGGCGACCAAGGGATTTGAAATCGGTTCCGGGTTCGAGGGGACCAGGCTCACCGGCATGGAGCACAACGATGCGTTCCGCATGCGCCGCGGACAGGTCCGGACCAGGACCAACCGCTCAGGCGGCGTGCAGGGCGGCATCAGCAATGGGGAAACCATCTTCTTCCGCGTGGCATTCAAGCCGACGGCGACGGTCATGCACCCGCAGGAAACGGTTTCCAATGAAGGCAGGAACACGACCTTGAAAGGCCGGGGACGCCATGATGCCTGTGTCCTGCCCCGCGCCGTCCCGATCGTCGAAGCGATGACCGCGTTGACATTGGTCGACCACGCCTTGCGTCACCGGGCGCAATGCGGGGAATGACGAGACCGCAAGGCTGGCGGCGCTTCTCGACGCGTTCATGGCATCCGATGCGGGTTGAAGCTGCGGGTCTGTAGAACCGCCAGGCTTCATGTTGTCGCCGCCCTGTTCCTGATTCCAGGAATCCATGTCAGCGGTCCGACAGGACACCGTAAGAATCCTGTCAGCGCGCCGGGTCGCCTTGGGATTGTCTCAGCCGCCGTCGAGTGCGCCCGCGTAGCCGCCCAGGATGCCGCGCCAGAAAGCCTGGGTCCCGGGATCGAGAAACATCCAGATGATCGCCGCCAGCGCAATGTAGGGGCCGTAGGGTATCCGCGCGGACCAGGATCGTTTTCCGATCGCAATCAGGCCGACGCCGACAAACGAACCAATCACCGAGCTGAACATCAGCGTGAAGAGGGTGGCCTGCCAACCCATGAAGGCGCCGATCGCCGCCATGAACTTTACATCGCCCAGCCCCATCGCCTCACGCGGCAGGATGATTTCGTCGGTCACGACCTCCATGAACCGGACCGGCTCCGGATCCAATGTCTCCTCGCCGATGATCAGCGCGTTCTGGGTCAGTCGAACCGGCGCGTCAACGTAGCAGCGATCGGCCAGCTCGAGGCGCTTCGCCCGGAAACCGATGAAGTCGGACTTGCGATAGAACAACTCGTCGTAGGGAATCTCCTCCCCCGGCAGGAACAGGCTGACGTCGGTGAAGGTCAGCTTCGAATCGGGTTCGAGGTTCACGCGTTTCTTGCCGAACATCCACTTGCCCATCCGGAGGATGGCGTAGACAACGCCCCCGCCGACAACGATGCCGAGCAGGCTCTGGCCCAGAGCCGGAACGGCTCCGCTGGCCTGGTGCAACGACGGGATCAGGGCCGAGGCAATGAAACCGACGCCCACGCCGCCAAGGGTGATCTCATCCGGAATGATGAAGTGCTCGAAGTCGATCAAGGTGGCGCAGATGAAGCCCGCCAACACCACGCAGTTGGCCATCGCCAGCAGCGGGGACGCGGGTCCGAAGGCGATCCAGGCGCACAAGAATGCGATCCCGGTCAGCAACTCAACCAGAAAGTAGCGGGCCGAGATGCCGGAGCCGCAATTGGCGCACTTGCCGCCCAATTGGAGCCACGAGACCAGCGGAATGTTCTGATGCCATGGAATCTGATACTCGCAGGAAGGGCAGTGCGACGGCGGATTGACCACGCTGAGACCCAACGGCATGCGGTGGATGCAGACATTGAGAAAACTCCCCCAGATCGAACCGAAAATGAAGAACACCGCCGTCCAATAATGAAACGGAACGGAATGCCAGTATTGCGGGTTGATCAGATCTTCGAGCATCAGGTGAATTTCAGGTGGGCCGGATCGCGTTGACTATTCAAGCGTTTCGCAAATGACGTTGCAGGGCCGCGCGCATGGCGTCCGCCGGCGCGCGCTTCCCCGACCAGATTTCCAGCGCCTTCACGCCCTGCCACAGCAGCATGCCGGTTCCATCCGCAATCCGGCAATCGGCGCTTTGGGCGGCTTGCAACAGCGCCGTCCTGTCCGGTCGGTAAACCATGTCGAAGACCGCGCGCGCCTGGCAGATTGGAAAACGCGAAGCGTCCAACGGGGACGGATCGTCCGGCTTCAGGCCGAGGGACGTCGCGTTCAGAATGAGATCCAACTTGTTGTCCGTCGAGGGATAGCCGACAAGCGCCTCCACGGTCGGATGCGCCGCGCGAATCTCCTCGGCCAACTGCGCCGCCTTGGACTCCGTGCGATTGACCAGCCACAGTCGGTCGACGCCCTCGGCCGCCAGCTTCAAGGCCGCGACGCGACCGGCCCCGCCTGCCCCCAGCAGCAGGACCTGGGACCCCTTCGGCTCGCAGTCCAAATCCTCACGCAGCGAACGCGTGATGGCGTCGGCGTCGGTATTGTAGCCGCGGGTGCGGACCTCTTCGATCGGGCCGCCCGCCCATTGCCCCAGCGGTCGCCATTCCCCGGATGCGCCGCGTCCCTCGAACACGACGGTGTTCACCGCGCCCCAGGTCCGGGCCGACTCGTCGAGTTCGTCCATCAAATCCACCGCAAGCAGTTTGTGGGGCACGGTCAGATTGAGGCCGATATAGCGCATTGCGCGCGCGCCCTCGATCGCCGCCTTGAGATCGTCGGGATGGGTTTCAAACGCCACATATCGCCAATCCAGTCCCAATTCACCGATGCCGGCGTTCTGCATGGCGGGCGATGCGGAATGTCGGATCGGGTGGCCTAGCACGGCGCAGACGCCGGTGCTGGCGGAAATGGGTTCGGGATTCGGGTCGGGCACGCGCGGAGCTTAGGGTGGGTGTTTCGAAGTGCAAGGCGAATGCGGGCTGGAGCGGTAGCGTAGGCGTCCTCGCCTGCGCTACGACGGTCACCCCAACGCGTCCAGAATGGAATCCACGTCGAACACGCAGCCGCCCCAGGTCCCTCCGCTCGCGGATTGCAGGGCCGCCCACAAGCGAGTGTCGGACGGAAGTTCGGGATTGGGGGCCATATCGGAACGCAAAGGACGCTGGTTCAAGATCGCGGCGCCTTCTTCGGGTGAGAAGCGTTTCCCGGCGGATTCCACGAAGTTGGCGGAACCGATGTTGGTGTTGCGGTCGATCTCAATCCGGATGACATCGTCGTCCTGCAGTTTTCCGATAGGCCCTCCGGCCAGTCCCTCGGGTCCTGCATGGCCGATGCAGGCGCCGGTGGAAACGCCCGAGAAACGCGCGTCGGTGATCAAGGCGACCCGCTTGCCGAAGGGGAGGTATTTCAATGCCGAGGTCACCTGGTAGGTTTCCTCCATTCCAGTGCCGGTCGGACCGATGCCGGTCAGGATCATCACATCGCCCGCTTTGATCGCGCCGCTCTTGATGGCGGCAATGGCGGCCTTCTCGCTCGTGAACACGCGCGCCGGCCCCTCCATGCGGAAGACGCCGTCCTCCTCCACGACAGACGCGTCGATCGCGGTGCTCTTGATGACGGCGCCCTCGGGAAAGATGTTGCCTCGCGGAAAGGTCACAGTGCTGGTGAGTCCGCGTTCCCGGGCCTGATCCGGCGACATGATCACCTCGTCCGGATTGATTCCGTCGCGTTCCTGCAGAATGGCGCGAAAGCGTTGTCGACGTTCGCAGGACTCCCACCAATCGAGATTCGAGCCGAGTGACTGGCCCGTCACAGTCAGCGCGTCAAGATCCAGCAAGTCCAGGTCCCGCAAATGCAGCATGACCTCGGGAACGCCGCCGGCCAGGAAGACACGCACAGTGGGGTGGTGCACCGGCCCGTTGGGCAGGACGCTGACCAGGCGCGGGGTCTCGCTGTTTACTTGAATCCAATCTTCGACTTCGGGGCGCCGCAGGCCGGCCGCATGCGCGATGGCTGGGATGTGCAGGAGAAGGTTGGTTGAGCCCCCGAACGCGGCATGGACGACCATCGCGTTGAGAACCGCCGCGTCAGTCAGCATATCGGGCGTTCTCAAGCCGCGTTCATCCAGGGATGCCAATGCACGGGCGGAACGGGCGGCCATGTCCGTCCAGACAGGCTCGCCTGATGGCGCGAGGGCCGAGTGCGTCAGGGAAAGGCCCAATGCTTCGCCGACCACTTGAGCCGTCGCCGCCGTTCCGAGGAACTGGCATCCGCCGCCCGGCGAGCCGCACGCCCGGCAACCGGCTTCGGCGGCTTCCTGCAGGGAAAGCATTCCATGGGAATAGCGCGCGCCGATGGTTTGCACCATCGCAGTGTCCTCGCCCACCTCCGGCGGAAGTGTGACCCCGCCGGGAACAAGTATCGTCGGGAGGTCCGGCAGGCCGGCAAGAGCCATCATCATCGCCGGAAGTCCCTTGTCGCAGGTCGCCACCCCCATGACGCCGGACCGAGTCGGCAGGGAGCGGGCGAGGCGTCGGAACACCGTGGCGGCGTCGTTGCGGTAGGCCAGGCTGTCAAACATCCCGGTCGTCCCCTGCGACCGTCCATCGCAGGGGTCCGAGCACGTTCCGGCGAAGGGAATGGCGCCGAGGCCCTTGAACTCCTTGGCGGCCGCCTGCGCCAGCAGTCCGATCTCGAAATGGCCGGTGTGATAGCCCAGCGCGATCGGTGTTCCATCTTCCGCCCGGATGCCGCCCTGGGTGCTGAGGATGAGAAATTGTCTGCGGCCCAGTTCCGCGGCCCGCCAGCCCATGCCGGCATTCTGAGTCATGCCGAAGATGTCGCCGCTGGGCCGTTCTTTCAACATGGCGTCGGTCAAGGGCAACGCGCCCTCCGGCCCGGGGGCCTTTGTGCGAATCTCGAATATGGCGTCGTCGCCGGACAGGAGGGCGTTCAATTCGTTCATTGCGCGTGATTCAAGCGCCTCGCCTGAGAAAAAAGGAGCAAGGAATTCAGCGGGAGCGCCGTCAAACAGAGGTGACCTGGCTGAAACGACGGACAATGTTCACGGTTGTAGCGCAGGCGTCCTCGCCTGCGGGTTGGCCGGGCGTCCCCGCCCGGCGATGCAAGAATGGCGGCGGGACGCCGCCAGAACCCGCAGCCGGGACGGCTGCGCTACGAACTCCAAATCACGCCCGGAATCTGTAATGGCCGGGGGCGGAGATCCCCGTTAGTGTGCCACTCATGTCGGAAGAACCGGACAAATCGAACGACCGGTTGGAGGTCGAATCCAGCGACGGTTCGGCGGTGGTCCTCTCTCACACGGAGGAACGGGACCCGCTGGCCGGTTTCCCCCAATGGGTGCGCATCCTCAATCTCTACAAATGGCCCATCGCGGTCATGTTTGCCTGCGTCGTTGCGTTGCTTGGCTACATGATCGCGCTCAAAGCCGCCAAGGAGACGGCGGTCTCCGCCGGAAAGGCGGTGCAGGAAACCATCGACAGCGTTGGCGACGCCGCGGCCCGCGTCGCGGAGCGCTTCCATGCCGGTTACATCACCGAAACCTTCACTTCTGCGATTCCCGAGTTGAGCTCCTCCGGCATGAAGCTCGAGCTCGCGACCATGCGCTCCGTGGAGACCTTCCGGCGCAGCGAGGCGAAGACGGCGCTTTGGGATTCGGTCTATCTCGGGACCACCACCACCGAGATCCGCGTCCCGGTCACCTATCGTTATCATCTCGATCTCGTCGGCCCTTGGAAACTCGATGTCGAAGGTCACAGTTGCGTGGTCGAGGCGCCCGCGTTCCAGCCCACGCAGCCGCCGGCGATTCACACCGACCGCATGCAGAAGTGGTCGGAGCGCGGTTGGGCCCGCTTCAATGAAACCGAACAGATGACCGAACTGGAGCGCAGCATCACGCCGAGCATCCAGCGCTACGCCGCAGACAAACGCCACATGAGCCTCGTTCGCGAGGAATGTCGCAAGAAGGTCGCCGAATTCGTGCGTGATTGGTTGTTGCATGAAGATCAATGGCGCACGGATCGCTTCCATACGATCAAGGTGGTCTTCACTGACGAGACTGATTTCGAGTCTGACCAATTCGCGCCCACCATCCGTATCAAGGAGCCGCTGCCGGACAAATGATGATTGAGCCGCAAACTCGCGGCTTTCGTTCTCCGAGTCAGGGGCGTAATTTTGTTGCTTGTGGAAACGTTCTGATTCCGATGATCCGATCGTTTCTTTCTCATCGGCAGCAATGAGCGCCATTGACCGGGTTGGTCGCCGACCATCGAGACGCGACAGCGTTACCCGCCGCCTGAAAGCGGCGCTGCTCGCGTGTGTGTGTCTGCTTGCTCTCCCAGCGGTGACGACTGCGGCCCACGTCTCCATTGCCGCGATACGAGAACTCTCCCACGCGCAGCTGAATCAGAAGCAGCCCGTGAAGACTGAGGGCGTTGTCTACGGCATCATTCCGCGGACGGGCCGGTTGATGGTTCAGGACGAGGGCAAGGGCTTGATCCTGATTCCGTCCTCCAAGGATTCATTGCCGCCCGTCGGCGCCAGAATTGCCGTGGAAGGCTTCACCGAATCGCAGGGTTCCACGATGGTCAAGGCGGCTCGCATCACTGTGCTGGATGCCACGGCTGGTCAACCGGCGCCGGAATCCTTGAGTCTGGCCGCCGCTCTTTCACGCAAACTGCTCCGTGGCGCCTTCGTGGAAACCCCTGGTATGGTCCTGAATATTCGAACCAACGGGCAGAATGTGGCTCCGTTTCTGGGCAATCGATTTCCTTCCCAAACCATTCCAGAACGCGGACCTCATCCGGCTCGTTCGAAGTCGCCTCGACGAAGCCTGAAGCCGACCGGTCGATCCTCTTCCTCCTCATGAAACTGCTCCTCGCCATCCTGCTTTGCGTTCAAGCTGCGCTTGCGACACAGCCGAACGACTCATCGAGACCCAACATCATTCTCATCCTGGTTGATGACATGGGCTACTCGGACATTGGCTGTTATGGCGGGGAGGTGAAGACGCCGAATATTGACCGTTTGGCGAGGAGAGGCCTCCGTTTCACCAGCATGTATAACACCTCCAAGTGTTTTCCCTCACGGGCTTGTCTGCTCATCGGTGTCTACGCGCAGCAATGCGGCATGGGTCGCAGCTCCAAAGGCGGCATCAGGAACGCCGTCACCGTCGCCGAACTGCTCCGGACGCAAGGCTACCGCACCCTGGCCGTTGGCAAGCACCACTCCACCACCAGTCTTCACGATCGGGGTTTTGACCGCTTCTACGGATTCCACTATGGCCCCGGAAAGAGCTGTGCGAATCACTTCAATCCGGGTCTTCAGCGCCCCGGTGAAGGCGTTCCCGCCCGCAAGCGGGGCGAGACTCGCACATACTGTTTTGATGATGAAAAGATGATTCCACACTATTCGCCTTCGGAGAAGGATTGGTACACGACAGATTACTTCACCAACTGGGCGGTTGATTTTCTGGAGGAATACAAAGATGAGAGCCGGCCCTACTTTCTCTACGTTTACTACACCGCGCCGCACGATCCCCTGCACGCCTGGCCGGAAGATGTTGCCAAGTACGACGGCGTCTATGACGTGGGCTATGGGAAGATTCGCGAAGCCCGGTTCCAACGGCAGAAAGAACAGGGTCTCTTCGGGCGTGAAGTTCGGCTCTCCGACGCGACGCATACAGCCTGGGACGCTTTGAGCCCGGAGAAGAAAAGAGACCAGATTCGGCGAATGCAGGTCTATGCCGCAATGATCGATCGCGTGGATCAGAACATCGGGAAGCTCCTGGCCAAGGTCAGGTCCTTGGGCCAAGAGGAGAATACCTTGATCCTGTTCGCCTCGGATAACGGATGCTCCTCGGAGAATGTAAACACCGGAACAGGGGAAATCGGCTCACTGACCCGCTGGGCGTCTTTGCAGCGGGATTGGGCGAATGTTTCCAACACGCCCTTCCGATACTGGAAGAACCTCAGTCACGAGGGCGGCATCCGGACGCCGTTCATTGTGTATTGGCCCAGAGTGATCACTGATGGCGGAGGCATCAATCGACAACCCGTTCATTTCGTCGACGTCATGGCGACGTTTCTGGAGATTACTGGGGCGGCGTATCCTGATAACTCTCGGGGACAGTCGATCGTCCCGCTGCAAGGCGAGAGCCTGTTGCCGGCCTTGGCGGGGAAGGAACTGCCGGCGCGAAAGAACCCCATCTTTTTCGAGTATGGCAGTGGCGGTGCGGTGCGGGAGAAGCGATGGAAGCTCGTCACCAAGTCCCTTTCCCGCAAACCTGGACGAAAGAATCAGGGCCGCCCCGAGCAATGGGAGCTTTATGACATGGACATAGACATGACTGAGATCACCAACGTCGCCGACCAGAATCCGGATGTCGCCCGTCGGTTGGGGCGTCTTTGGACGGACTGGCGTCGTAAGGCCTACAGTCCCTAGCGTGGGGGACTCGCCCCGCCGCAACCAAGGCCGGAAGGGCAGCGACGGAGCGGCGCAGGCAACTCGCGGACAAGGATGTCCGCGCTCCGGGGCTTGGAGCCGCGTTGTGGCAGGGCTCAGGTTGAGGTTGTGCTTTGTCGGCGGTTGGGCTAGTGGAAGCCCTTCGTTTCCTGATCCATTCATCCGTGAAGAACCTTGAGAACATTCTGAAGTTTGGCCTGCCCTTTCTGCGGAACTATTGGCGACGCTTCATCCTGGCCGTCATTCTGGGCGTTCTCTTCGGGTTGTCTCACGGCCTCATTCTCGGCGGCGTGAAGACCCTGGTCGGTCGGATGGAGTTGCCGTCCAGCAAGCCTACTGAAGTCGCTGCCGCGGAGCCCGGGAAATCTCTTCTGGACGGCGTTGGTGAGAAGATTGGATTCAATGCCGCCCGTTGGAAACGGAGCTACGAGGAAATGGTCGATGAGTGGCTGCCGCGCCCCGGGCGGGATGTGGGCCTCAAGGAGGCGGTCGGACTGTTGTTGTTGTTGCCCCTGTTGGTGGCGTCGCGCGGGTTCCTTGGTTACGCCAGCAGCTACCTGATGGGCTGGGTCAGCACCCGGGTCATCAACGACATGCGGATTCATGTGTTGGAGAAGATCAACATGCTCTCGCTGGATTTCTTCAACCGCTCCCAATCCGGCGATCTGATGACCCGCATCAACGGCGACACCATGATGCTTTACCGCGCCCTTAATCTCGGGCTATCGGACATCATCAAGGAGCCTATCACCGTATTGGTTGTGGCGGCGTTTCTTTTCATCAATGATTGGAAACTGACGTTGACGTTCCTGACCGTCGTTCCGGTCATTCTACTGCCGTTGATTATCTTGGGCCGCAAGGTGCGCAAGGCCAGCAAGGGCAAGGTCAAGGCCGGCGTCGCCCAGTCCAACCTGCTCATCGAGATGCTCGCCGGCATCCGGGTCGTGAAGGCCTTCTGCATGGAAAGCTACCGGATCAACCGGTTTCGCAAGCTGAGCGGCCAGATCATTCACAATGACATGAAGGCCATCCAGGCGCAGCAGTTGGTGAATCCCGTGTTGGAGACCATCGTGGCCGTGGCCTTCGCAGCGTTTCTGATCTTTGTGTTCAAGTCCGGCCGCGACCTTGAGGACATGATCGCCTTCGCCACCGGACTGTTGTTGGCCTACGATCCCATCAAGAAGATTTCCCGGCTGCACATGCTCTTTTCCCAGGCCAGTGTCGGCGTGGATCGTCTGAAGGAGATCTTCGACCAGGAAGCCACGGTCGTGGAGCCGGCGAGCGTGAAGGCGATCGAATCCTCCGCCGGCAATGTCACCTTCGAGGGGGTCGGATTCGCCTATGAGGACACGCCCGTCCTCCAGGACGTCAGTCTGAACATCAAGGCCGGCGAGCGAATCGGCATCGCCGGCGAAAGCGGTTCCGGCAAGAGCACGATGATCAATCTGGTGTTTCGCTTCTTCGATCCCACCGAGGGCCGTGTGACATTGGGCGGCGTTGATCTGCGGGAATTGCGCACCGAGGACCTGCGCCAGCATCTGGCCCTTGTCAGCCAGGAGATCGTGCTGTTCGACATGACCGTGGCCGAGAACATCGCCTGCGGCCGGCAGGATGCCACGCGGGAGGAAATTATCGCAGCCGCCAAGGCCGCGCATGCGCACGAGTTCATTGAGCGATTGGAGAATGGCTACGACACCAATGTGGGCGAACGGGGCGTCAAACTGTCCGGGGGGCAACGGCAACGGCTGTCGATCGCCCGCGCTTTCGTCAGGGATGCGCCAGTGCTCGCTCTGGATGAGGCGACCGCGGCCCTGGATTCGGATGCGGAAGGTGAAGTGCAGCGAGCCGTTGATGAACTGGCGGAACACCGCACGGTCCTTTGTATTGCGCATCGACTTTCCACCCTGGCCAACATGCATCGGATCGTCGTCCTCTCCAAGGGTCGCATCGTGGAGATCGGCGGCTACGAGGAACTGATACGCAAAGGCGGGGCCTTCGCGGCCATGGCCGCCAAGCAGGGCATCCGGGCCGAGGATCTCTGAGCCCGAAGGCGAGAAGCGCTAACCGGTCGGGTGGATCGCCGCCCGGTAGATCGTCTCCAGCCGGTCCAGCATATGATCGAGGCTGTGCTCCCGCTCGACGAAGCGTCGCCCGTTCTCGCGGAATTGATCGGTGGTTTCCGTTTCCCACAAGGTTGCTTCAATGGCGCTTGCCAAGGCTTCGGCATTCTCGGTCGGGACAATGCGTCCGGTTTCATTCGGTCGGATGATCTCCGGAATCCCCCCGGCCTCGCTGCCGACGACCGTCGTTTTCGAGGCCAGCGCCTGCAAACCGATCTGCGGCACGCCCTCATGGCCGGTCGAGGGAATCGCCAATACATCCAATGCGCGCAGGACTGCGGGCACATCCTCGCGATGCCCGGCTAGCGTCACGTCATCGCCCAACTTCAAATCCGCGATCCTGGCCTCGATGTTCTCACGTTGCGGCCCCTCGCCGACAATGACGAAGCGAATCCCCGCGCCCCGATCCTTCAGCATTCGAGCCGCTTCGAGGAAAAAGGGATGCCCCTTCCAAGAGCGCAACACCGAAACCATTCCGACGACCGGCGACGTCGGATTGCGATCGGCGGATCCGCGGCCGTCGAACAACTCAGCCTTGTCGCCGTCTGGGTTGAAACGATTCAAATCGATGCCCGTGGCGATGGTCGAGACGCGCCCCTCGGGGAGGTTGAACGTTTCCCGCAAGTTAGCCGTGATCTTGTCACTGGTCGTGATCACGCGATCCGCGAGCGTGGTGAAGGCGTGTCGGCTAGCCCATCGATTGGGATAGGTGACATCGATATGTCGTGACCGGATCAGCAATGGCGTCCCGGCGAGTCGCGCGGCGGCCCCGACAACGTAGCCGTCTCTGGAGCTGTGGGTATTCACCACCTGGACCCGGTTCTCGCGCAGCCAGCTCTTCAGCCGAAGCGCGTTGATCGGATAGCGGATCTTCTTGACGTCCAGATGCTTGACGGTGATGCCCGCGTCCCGGGCCCGTTGGTAGACCACGCTGGACTCAGGCGCCAACAGCGCCGTCCACGCGCCGCGCTCCCGGAAACCGACCAACTCGGCGAACACGCGGTGTTCCTGCCCGCCCCATCCCAGCGACGCCTCGGAGTGGACGATTCGCCATGGCTCGTCCACGCTCATGAAGTTGTCGTTTCAGCCTTCCGCGCCCGGCGTTTCTGGAGGCTCAGATCCCATTGAAGAATGGGTGAGCAAACACGCGCCCAAAGTCGATCGCCGAGGGAAACCTCCGAACCGTCGCCCGCGCGCTCCTTCCGCAGACAAAGCAGGCTGTCGGCCTGACCGACGCGGGTGAAGTGCGGATTGCGACGCAGGAAGCGGTCGATCGGCCAGCGCACGCCCTTGAAACGCGGCGCATAGTCATGGAAGCAGGCGATGCCGCCGACGTTGAGCAACCGCATCCAACGAAGGTCGTCCATCACGTAGCGGATCTTGTGTGAGGCGTCGACCAGGATGAAATCGAAGCGGTCATTGGCCTGTTCGGCCTCGGCGAAAGCCGCGTCACTGCTCTTGGTCCTGAAGTCGACCTCATCCGCGCGCAATCCGTTGTCCGCCAGGTTGCGATTGACGATGCCTTGCTGGTCCGGGAAGTAGGCCATGGTGTCGACCACCGAGAAGGGAGGACGCAATCCGTCAGAATACAGCCCCATCAGGAAACAAAGGGTGCCGCCCGCCGCCGTGCCGATCTCCAGGTGCGGACCGCCCAATCCGGCTTCCTGGACCCATGACTTCAACGCCGACAACTCGGTGTCGGTCATTTCGGGTTCAAGCGTTGTGGCAGAAGGACGGGTTCCCATGGCAGGCTGTCAGTCGCGCTCGGAATTGAATTTCCGGCGGATCACAGCCGGTGTTGGTTCTGCAGGTTCACAATGCATGCGTGTGGGCTCGGACGAGTATCCGCATACGTTCGGGGGCAGGCAATCTTTTCGCGGCGTCCCTGCGCCCCATTGTCCTGAGTCGATCAATCCCCGGCGGGGCGCGAATCGCCGATTTCCAGGCGCGACGCCAATAATGCGGCATAGCGCCGGGTATACTCCTGTTTGAATGCCGGCGCTACGTGATCCGCCGAATCGCCGATCTTCTCCAGGGGAATTACGGTGATATCGGGCACGTTGATCACGCCGGATTCGTTCAACTGCTTGTTGACCGCGTCGATGTAGTCCCCCGACTCCCGGGCCATGCCCTCGTAGATCGGGCCATGCGCATGGATCACGTTGATTCCGCGCTCCCGGCAGAAGTCCAGGAGCTTGAGAAGAAAGCGCTGCTTTTCCCTCCTGATCTGGCCGGGCTTCAGGCCGCGGGGCCCGCGGGGGTCAATCGGGGGGCCCTGCTCGATGTAGTCGGAGACAATCTCAAACCTCCGTTTCCCGAGTCCCAGCAGGCTCTTGATGGTCGCCTTGAAATTGCCCGAGGACAGAATCATGCTGTAGAAGGCAGCCAGGGACCGGGAGCGTTCCTCGCCGTCCAGTTCTTCAAGATCCGCGATATCGGAGATGGTCAGCAGGTAGCCGCCATAGGATGTCCCTCGTGAAAAGGTGTCGAGCGTCGACATCACGACCACGTTGCGAACGGGGTTCTTCTCCACCTTCTTCAGCATATTGTAGGCCCCGGCATAACCGTAAAGGCCCGTAAGCGCGAGATTGACCGACGGCGATCCGGTCAGTTCCGAGAAAAGCTCCGCGTCGATTGAATTGCCCATGGAACTGTCCCCCACGAACACGGTTTCAACATTGTGCAACCCGCGGGTTTTCTCCTCCTGATGGCGATAGAGGATCTGGTAGCCGAACAGCTCGTCGAAGAACACGCTCCAGACTCCCAGCGCGCTGATCGCAAACAACAACCCAAAGGCCGTCGCCATGGAAACCACAAAGTAGCGTCGCGGGCCAAGCTTTCGCCCGAACACCCGTCGCGCCGCGCGCCATGCGCCAACCAGCGGCCTGGGAATCCGCTCAGGCAGTCCGGGCTTGTCGTGGGAATGATTCATGCCGGTCAAAAGTTGAAATATAGGAAATCGCCGCCTTTTGAGACGCCGATTACCGAGTAGGCAAACACCACGCCGGTGAGGAGGCTCCAGCCGAGGGTCTGGGAATGGACCAGCTCGCGAAAAGGCGATCGCTGGGACACGGCTTCCGGTTCCGTGAGTATGGGACGGCTGCGCCGCATGATCTGTTGTGTGTTCGGCAGGAGCCACGCAATGCCCGCCGCCATGCCAATCAACCCGAAGGCGTCATCCCATTCGGCGAGATGATTCACCGAGAACTCCGAAAATCCCGGCTTTCCAAAGCCCGCCATGGCCCTCAGCACGACGACCGCGCCGGCGAAACTCTCCGCCCGGAACAGAACCCAGGCGACGACGACGGCAAGGAACGTCGCCACCCGGGATGCCACGCCCGCGACAGCCGAGCCCCTCGCTCCCGGGACAGCGAAGCGACGCCACGCATGGTTCATCATCAGGTAGACCCCATGCAGGGCTCCCCACGCGACAAACGTCCATCCGGCGCCATGCCAAAGCCCGCCCAACAACATGGTGGCAAACACGTTCAGATAACGCCGGGTCTCCCCTTTTTGGTTGCCTCCCAGCGGGATGTAGATGTGGTCGCGGAGAAAGCGGGAAAGCGTGATATGCCAGCGACGCCAGAACTCGATGATGCTGGCGGCCTGATAAGGTGAATTGAAATTCTCGGGCAGGCGGATTCCAAACAGCCGGGCCAGACCGATCGCCATGTCCGAATAGCCGGAGAAGTCGAAATAGAGTTGGAATGTGTAGGCCAGGGCTCCGCCCCAAGCTTCCAACACGGACAACGCGAGGCCGTCCCCGGCGCCGGAAAACACCGGATTCGCATATCTGGCCAGCCCGTCCGCCACGATCACCTTCTTGAACAAACCAAAGGTGAAGATCGTGAAACCGGCCGCCATATCGTCATGCTTCAGCCGAAACGCCGCCCCCAGCTCAAATTGCGGCATCATCTCTCGATGATGCACAATCGGCCCCGCGATCAGCTGCGGGAAAAAGGTCACGAACAGGCAGTAGTGGGAAAACGCATATTCGCCGGACCGATCGTGATGACAGTCCACCAGGTAGGCGATCTGTTGGAAGGTGAAGAACGAGATGGCGAGCGGCAGCAGGATCTCCGGGGGATTCCAGCCCAGGCCAAGGGCGTGATTCAGGTTGACCGCGAAGAAACCCGCGTACTTGTACCAACCCAGCAGGGCCAGGTTGGCCGCCACGCCCGACAGCATCAGAAACCGCCCCCGCGAACTCTTCTGAATCAACCGGCCCATGGCGTAGTTGAACAGCATGGAGCACACAATGATCGCGAGGTAGGCCGGTTTCCACCACGCGTAGAAAAACAAGGACGCGCAGACCAGCCAGGCAATGGCCGCCTCCTTCCGCCCCCGCGATCCGATCACGAAGAACCCCGCCAGCGTCAGCGGAAGAAACAGGAACAAGAATACGTATGAGCTGAAGAGCATCTCGGTTGCCGCGTCGTTTCCGCAGCTCCGCGAGGCTAGCGACCATTCCCCGAACGGACAATCGACAATCCGCCAGTCGCGTTGCTCGCCCACAGCGCGCGGCCTTGCAATGGGGCGGGTCGTCGCGCCGCAATCTTTTCCCGGCGTCGGCTTGCCATTGTTCGTGGGCCGTTCCTATAGTTCGCCCGGTGTCAGACCCAGTCACAACCGAATCTTCGAACGCCGACGAGTTCCGGGCCGAGCGCAAACGGCAGCGCAACCGTTGGGCCGATTTCAAGAACAGCGTCGCTCAAAGTCTGAGCGGTGTTTTTCCGGGCGCGTTCGGACGACTCTACCAGCAGGTCGA
>CAZFLK010000026.1:0-49822 GCA_964519245.1 uncultured Verrucomicrobiota bacterium | reverse complement strand
GGTATTGCCCGTACCGCCGCGTTGGCCTTGGGCTTCCTCGGCGGCTTTGCCGCGTTCGGTTCCCGAAAGAAGAATACGGTCTGGCAGTTGGACCCGATGAAGTGCGTGCAGTGTGAGCATTGCTCCACTGAGTGCGTGGTGCAGCCGTCCGCCGTGAAGTGCGTGCAGTCCTATCCGATTTGCGGCTATTGCCGACTTTGTTTCGGGTATTTTGAGCCCAATGCCCCGGAACTGACGGCGGCGGCGGAAAATCAACTTTGCCCGACGAACGCGATCGAGCGTATTTTCGTTGAGGACCCGTATTGGGAGTACAACATCATCGAGGATTTGTGCATCGGCTGCGCCAAGTGCGTGAAGCCGTGCGAGCAGTTTGGCAATGCGTCGTTCTATCTTCAGATCAGGCATGACATTTGCGTCGACTGCAACAACTGCTCGATTGCGATGCAGTGTCCTTCGGATGCCTTCCTGCGGGTTCCGGTTGACGAGCCGTATATTCTCAAGCACAAGACGCGCGAATTGGAGGTTACTTCTCCGCAATTCACCAAAAGCTGAACATGCACAAATCAAATAGACGCCTCCTGGGAAGTTCGTTCTGGGCCGCGGTGGCAGCGGTGATGTTGCTGGGTGTGTTCTTGCCGGACGCCGCGGCGGACGAAATGAGGTTTCCTCAGCCGGAATTCACCAGTGGTTACGATTTTCCGGAAACCAGCATTGCTGAGCCGAAAACCCAGACCGCCCAGTGGATTGACGTGTTCTTGCTGACGCTCGCGCTGAGCGTCGCGACCCTCTTTGCCGTGAAGACCCGCTCACGCAGGGGGATTTTCTGGCTGTCCGTGATCTGCTTGGGCTATTTCGGCTTCATCAAGCAAGGTTGTGTCTGCCCGATCGGAGCCATCCAGAATGTGGCCTTGGGAATCTTTGATTCGAATTATGCGGTCCCCTTGACGGTCATGCTGTTTTTCCTGATTCCGTTGGCCTTCGCGCTGTTCTTTGGACGGGTTTTCTGCGCGTCGGTCTGCGCCTTGGGGGCCATTCAGGACCTGGTTATATTGAAGCCGGTGAACCTGCCGCGCAAGTTGACGCTGGGATTGAGCATGATCCCTTATCTTTATCTGGGCGCGGGCATCCTGTTCGCGGCTACGAACACCGGTTTCATCATTTGCCGCTACGATCCGTTCATCGGCTTCTTCCGCTTGAACGGCAACTCTCCCTATCTTTATCTGGGGGCTGGTTTCTTGCTTGCCGGCGTTTTCATCGCGCGGCCCTACTGCCGATTCTTCTGCCCTTACGGCGTGCTGTTGGGGATGATGTCGCGCTTCTCCCGGTGGCACCTTTCCATCACCCCGTCCGAATGCGTTGACTGCCGCCTTTGTGAGACGTCCTGCCCCTTTGACTATATTGACAAGCCGAATACCGGACTTGACCGCGAAAGTCGGGAAACGGGTGTGAAACGGCTGTCCCACTTGTTTGTCATGTTGCCGTTATTGATCGCCTTGGGGGGGTGGATCGGGCACCGGTTGGCGATCCCCATGTCGAGTTACAATCTCAAGGTCTTCACGGCGGAGCAAATCCTGGACGAAAAGGAAAATCCGGAATTGGAGCAGACGCTGTACACGGAGACCTTTGACGAAATGGGGCTCTCCGAAGAAGCGTTGTTCGAGGAAGCCCGGCTTATTCGCAAGCGGATGAACATGGGCGGTTGGCTGTTGGGCGGCTTTCTGGGACTGGTGTTTGGCGTCAAGCTGATCGGCATTTCGACCATCCGGTCCCAGAAGGATTACGAGGTCATCAAGCCCAGTTGTTTCAGTTGCGCCCGTTGTTGCGGCTACTGTCCCAGCGATGACATGCACAAGCCCAATTTCGTGCCGGGCACTGAAGCTTACAACGACGCCTTGGCCCTGGCGAATCCGGAAAAGAATCCGCAATCCGAGAACAAGGCGGGACAGGAGGCCAAGGTCGGATGAAGATTGTCGAGTATCAGAAAGACACCTCCAATTTCAACTACCGCGTCCTCAGGGGCGTGTCGGTATGTTCGGCGGTGTTTTGTTTGATTGTCGCAGTCTTGATGGTCGCGAACACTGTCGGCACCAGAAAGGCGGACCCGATCCATTTTCCGGCCCTCCTGGAAGCCAAGGAAGCGCTGAATTCCGATCGCAACAACGAGGCGTTGCGCGAGGAGATACGCGAGTTGGACCTGCTGACTCGCAAGCAGTTCTTCACCAGTCAACGCTTCAACCGCATCGCTGTTTTCATGTTGTTTGGCGGCCTGATTGTCATGGTCAGTTCGTTCAAGGCCATGGAGACGTACAAGGCGAAGTATTTTTATCCGGATGGCAGCGATCCCAAGGATGATCTCATTGAGAATGCGGCCTGGGCTCGCAAGTCGGTCACCGCAGCCGGATTGGTCATGGTCGGCTTCGCCTTGATCCTGGCGTTGCCTTGGAAGGCGAAATTGAGCGATGACGGCGAATCAGTCGCATTGAAGGACGGGGGGGACGGCGGTGGGGAAGCGACGCCGTCCGAAGGCGGCGCGACCCCGGGCATTGTGACAGAACCGCCGCCGGTTGCGTCGCCCCCGGTTACTGAACCAAAGACCTTCGAACCGGTCGAAGTGGCTTCCCGAGAGGAAATGTTGAAACATTGGCCGAGCCTGCGCGGGCCGAATGCCGGCGTCGTCTCGATGGAGAAGGCTCCGACCGCTTGGAATGGCGAGTCCGGTGAAGGAATTGTTTGGAAAGCGGAAGTGCCGCTGACCGGATTCAGCTCTCCCATTATCTGGAAGGACAAGGTATTCCTTTCCGGCGGCGATCGCGAGACACGGCAGGTTTACTGTTACAGTCTGGATAAAGGCGAGAGGCTGTGGACGCATGATGTCAAGGACATCCCCGGTTCCCCGTCGGAAGCCCCCAAGGTCAGCGCCGACACCGGTTACGCGGCCGCTTCCATGATCACCGACGGCACGCGGGTCTTCGCGATCTTCTCCACCGGGGACATTGTCGCGTTGGACATGGAAGGCAAGCGGGTCTGGGGGCGTAATCTGGGTGTGCCGGAAAACCCCTATGGACATTCTTCCTCCCTGGAGCTTCATGAGGACATCCTTTTGGTACAGTATGATCAGGAGGAGCACAGCTTTGTGGCTGGCTTGCACATCGGCAATGGCGAGGACCGCTGGCGGGTGGAACGCAAGTTCGGTCCGTCTTGGGCGTCGCCGCTGCTTCATCGCGGCGAAAGCGGCAGTGAATTGATTCTGGCCGCGGATCCCAATGTCGTCTCCTACGATCCGTCAAACGGCAAGGAACTCTGGAGTGTTGAGTGTTTGAAGGGCGGGGAAGTCGCCCCTTCGCCTGTCTTCGCGAACGGCGTCTTCTATGTTGCCTGCGACTATGTCTGTGTGGCGGCGATTGACGCCAAGTCGCATGAAGTTCTTTGGAAAGGCGAGGACTTGATTCCCGGGGTTTCGACGCCGATGGTCACGAAGGGCCTGCTGTTTGGCGGATTGGCGGATGGCAGCATGTTTTGCCTGGACGCAACGTCCGGCGAGGAGAAATGGTTCGAGGACACTGATGACGGTTTTTATGCCTCGCCGTTGTTGATCAATGGCAACGTTTACCTGATGGACCGCATGGGCAAGATGCACATTTTCGAGGCGGCGTCTGAGTTTAAGTCCATTGGCAGCCCGTCCTTGGGTGAACAGGCGGTCTGCACGCCGGCGGTCAGTGGAAACAGTCTTTTCATGCGCGGAGTTCAACACCTTTACCGAATCGGATCGTGAGCGTTGCAACCGAAACCAAAACTTGTGCGGGGTCGGGTTCCTGTGGAACGGCCGAAGAGATTGATTTGTCCGCTGTGGACGAGATGGTGGCGCGTATTGGGAAGCGATCTGAAGATCTGATCCCGCTGCTGCAGGCCATTCAGAAGAAGTTCAACTACCTTCCGCCTCCCGCGCTGGAAAGGCTCTGCGAAATCACGGAGATCACGCCCGATGCGGCGACCGGCGTATCCACGTTCTACTCCCAGTTTCGCCACTATCCAGTCGGCCAGCATATCATCCAGACCTGCATTGGGACCGCCTGCCACGTCAGTGGCGCGAACATCGTGGATGACACGATGCGCCAGCACCTGAAGATTCCCTCGGGTCAGCACACAACCGCGGATGGCAAGTTTACGACAGAGAAAGTCGCCTGTCTTGGTTGTTGCATGCTCGCTCCCGTGGTTCAGATCGACGATGTCATCTATGGCAATGTTGAACCGTGGAAGGTGCAGAAGACGATCTCCGATTTTCTGGCGACCACGAACAAGGACGGCATTGAGGGGCAGGATGAAAGCGACACCCAGGCGGCGATGGGCGACGTTCGGATGTGCGTCTGTTCCAGTTGCACGGCCGGCGGCGCCGATGAGGTCTACGCCGAGTTGAAGAAGGTGGTCAGCGAATTGGGATTGCCGGTTCGAGTGCGCGCGGTGGGTTGCTCCGGGATTTCATTCCAGACCCCGCTGGTGGAGGTCGCCGTCTACAACGAGTCCCACTATCGCTATGGTCGGGTGAAGTTGGGCGAAGTGCGGCAGTTGCTGCTGAAACATTTCCGTCCGGCGAATTGGTTCAAGCGGACCGGAGCACGGATCTACCAGATGCTCGACGACCTCCTTTCGGATGAAGCCTGGACGCCTCCGACCCGGTTCAGCAAGGATGTTCGGGGCGGCGACGACCTGCGCTACGTGGACTCACAGGTTAGGCTCACGACCGAGCATGCCGGCGAGTTGAACCCGGTCAACATTGAGGACTATATCGCGCACGACGGGTTCAAGGCGATGGAGATGTGTCTCAAGGATCTGAGTCCGGACGATATCATCAAGACGATCCTGGACAGCGGTTTGCGTGGCCGCGGCGGGGCCGGGTTTCCGACGGGAACCAAGTGGGGGTTTGCTCAAAAGGCCGAAGGCGACCTGAAATACGTGATCTGCAATGGCGACGAGGGCGACCCAGGGGCCTTCATGGATCGCATGATTCTGGAGTCGTTTCCGTTTCGCGTGCTGGAAGGCATGATCATCGCCGCCTACGCGGTCGGTGCTTCGGAGGGTTATCTTTACATCCGCGCGGAGTATCCGTTGGCGACCGAGCGCATTGAGAACGCCATCGCGGTCTGCGAGGAGCGCGGCTACCTTGGCGACAACATCCTTGGCACGGGAATGAAGCTGAAGCTTCACGTGGTCGAGGGAGCGGGGGCGTTCGTGTGCGGCGAGGAGACGGCCCTGATGTCGGCGATCGAGGGCGGCCGCGGCATGCCCCGGTTCCGCCCGCCGTTCCCTGCGCAAGCGGGGCTCTGGGGCAAACCGACGTTGATCAACAATGTGGAAACCCTGGCCACGATCTCCTGGATCATCCGCAATGGGGCGGAGAAATTTCACGCATACGGCATTGGCAAGAGTCGCGGCACCAAGACGTTCGCCTTGGCTGGAAAGGTCAATCGCGGCGGCCTGATCGAAGTGCCCATGGGCATGAGCATTCACCAGATCGTGGAGGAGATCGGCGGCGGCATACCCAATGGCCGCAAGCTCAAGGCCGTCTTGATGGGCGGCCCTAGCGGCGGCTGCATTCCTGCGCGCATGTGCGATGTGCCCGTCGATTTCGAGGCGATCAAAGAGGTGGGAGCCATCATGGGGTCGGGCGGCATGGTCGTCTTGGATGACACCGACTGCATGGTCGACATTGCCCGCTACTTCATGGAGTTCACGCAGGACGAATCCTGCGGCAAGTGCACGCACTGCCGAATCGGCACCAAGCGCATGCTGGAGATTCTGACGCGGCTTTGCGAAGGCAAGGGGCGCAAGGGCGATCTGGAGAAACTCGAGACCCTTTCAGGCATTACCGTCGAAGGGAGTCTCTGCGGATTGGGCAAGACCGCTCCGAATCCGGTGTCTTCCAGTCTGCGATACTACCGGGCTGAGTATGAGGCCCACATCAGCGGGCAATGCCCCTCACAGAAGTGCATGCCGTTGATTCGCTATGATATTACGGACACCTGTTTCGGTTGCACCCGCTGCTCGCAGCATTGCCCCACCGACGCCATTCCCATGAATCCCTATCACCACCACGTGATTCAGGATGAGCTCTGCACGCGCTGCGACATCTGTCTGCAGGTCTGTCCGGTGGACGCTATTCATATTGTTGGCAAGGACCAATGAAGCTGACCATTGACAACATCGAGTTTGAGTCGGACGAGGAATTGACGATTTACCAAGCCGCGCAGAAGGTCGGCGTCGATATCCCTGTGATGTGTTACAAGGAGGGGTACGATTACTTTACCTCGTGCATGATGTGCGTGGTGAAGGACAATAAGACCGGCCGTCAGCATCCGGCTTGTTCCCAGCAGGCGCTGGACGGAATGGAGATCGACACGAACTGTGAGGAGATTCGCGAGGCGCGCAAAATGACGCTTGAGCTGTTGCTCAGCGATCATATTGGCGATTGCGAGGCGCCGTGTCAGCGGGTTTGTCCGGTTCACATGGAAGTTCCGAAGATGATCCGGGAGATCATGGACGACCAGATGGAGGACGCCATCGCCACCGTGCGGCTGGACCTGCCGATTCCGTCGATGCTGGAGCGTCATTGCAACGCTCCTTGCGAGACGGGGTGCCGTCGCTCCAAGCATGACGAAGGCTTGGCGATCCGGGAGTTGGCGCGTCATGCCGGAGATTGGGATTTGAAGCGGGATGCTCCCCACATTCCGGCTGTCAAGGAATCCACGGGAAGAAGAATAGCAATTGTCGGCGCGGGTCCGACTGGCTTGGCGTCTGCGCATTACCTCGCGCAGTTGGGGCATGCCTGCACGGTTTATGAGAAGACCGACCGGATTGGCGGTCGCATTGCCACGGAATTTGAGAAGGCTCCCTTGCCTGACTGGATTCATGATGGGGAACTTAAGGTGCTCAAGGGGATGGGAATCGAATTCCACCTCAACACCGAGGTCGGGAAGGACAAGGCCTTGTCCGAGCTGCAGGAGAAATCGGATATCGTGATCCTTACCTGTGGCGCCACCGAACCGGCGGTCTTGGAAGCCATGGGCATGCCGGTCACCGAGAAGGGGATGAAGGTCAGCATGAAGACGGGGGAGACCCAGTTGGCGAATGTGTTTGCGGGCGGCAGCATCCTCAAGCCCAAGCAGCCGCTGATCAAATCGTTCACGACCGCGAAGAATCTTTCGGCCTGCATCGATGAAAAACTGAATGATCTCCCGATGGTCGGCGTGGTGGAGAAATACAACCACAAGATGGGGCGACTCATCGACGGGGAGTTGGAGATTTTTGTTTCCGGGGCGAACCCGATCGGACGCCTGCAACCGGAGGACCTTGCCGAGAATGGCTTTCGCCACGAAGACGCCCAGCTGGAGGGGCAGCGATGCATGCATTGCGATTGTCGCAAGAAGGACAATTGCAAGCTGCGTGACTACAGCGATGAGTATGGAGCCCGCCAGGCGGCGTTCAATGGCGAGGAGAGGCAGACTCACGAGCATGTCAATCAGAACGCCGGCGCGGTCTACGAATCCGGCAAATGCATCAAGTGCGGCCTTTGCGTCAGGGTAACCGAGGCGGAGGGCGAGGAATTTGGATTCACGTTTGTCGGTCGCGGGTTTGATTTGAAGACTGGCATTTCCTTGAACAAACGGTTGGACGAGGGCCTGGTCCGGGTCGCGGAGCAGGTTGTTGAAGCCTGTCCTACGGGAGCTTTGGCTACCAACGAGAAATTGCAGCCGGAGTTCCTGGGTTTTCTGCCGCCCGGGTTGAAGAAGCTTCCGGCAAAGTCTGACGCGGGCCAAGCCGAGGCGGCCCCCTCTCCGGTTGAAGAATCCGCCGACAAGTAGTCGGCGGGAAGCATGGGGCGGTTGGGTTACCGCGCTGAATTCCGGAGAATGACAAAGGGTGGCCCGCTGTCGTACCACTGTTTTCTGAGAGGCGCGGGCGCGGTTGCCGGGCCGGAGCCCATGGAACCCAGCACGATGTCAATATCCCCGTCGAAATCCAGATCGTTGGCGTCCAACGTGATCCACCGACCGCGCGAGACCTCATCGAATGTCCGGGGGGCGAAACTCGGCTTGGATTTTTCCCGGGTCTTGTTCTCGAAGAGAATGAATCCCTCCTCCGGTGAATTCGCGTAATCCGCATAGAACGACGTGGTCGCCAGGTCCTGATCGCCGTCGCCGTCGAAGTCCCGCGCCAGGACCTTGAAGGCGCCATTGACCGGATAGAACCAGGACTCCGCGAAGTTGAATTCGCCGTCGTTCAGATAGATGCGGTAGCCGTGGTAGCTTTTGAAGGGGGGGAGATGGCCGGTAAAGTCGCCGTTGTCGCCATTGGCGGTGACAAGATCGAGGTGACCGTCCCCATTCAGGTCCGCGAGTTCAAAGGAGCCGAAACCCCAGGCCGGATGCATCTCCAGGATGGCACGCGGCTCGAAATCGCCGTTTCCAAGATTGGTCATCAAGTAGACGCCCTCGCGCTGTTGGGCCGTCATGACAATCAGGTCCAGTCGGTTGTCCTGATTCCAATCAAGGGCGCGAGCCTGCAGGACACCTCCTTGATCGAGGAGTATCTGTTCTTCGTAGACGCCGTCGCCCTTGTTTTCGAACCAGCAGAGCTTGCCCAGGATGTGGCCATAGCCGCAGAGGACGATGTCGGTTCTGCCGTCTCCGTTCAGGTCGGCGGGGAAGGCCTGGGTGGAACGGGGTTGCCCGGTGAGCAGGTCGCCGCCTGCGGGCGCCGGAGTGTCCGGGCGGGGAATGCTGACCACCTTGCCGCTCAGTTCGTCGGAGGGGCCGTAGGGTCCGATGAGCGTGGCCAGAAGTTGGGTGGGCTGAATGGTCAGGGAGACCGGCGGGCTGGGCGTGGGCATGCTGCGTTCGTGCGCCCCCGCCTGAGAGAAGACGGACAGCATTCCGGAATGTTCCGCGCCGATGGAGCCGAGGTAGATCCGGTTCTGTTCGGGATCGATCTTGACGAGTGTGGTCTGAGGTTTGCCGCGCTGCGTGGGAAATTCCACTTTGAAGCCCGACAAGCCGCGAACGATGGGGGCGCGGTCGGGTTGCGGTGTCGACGAAATCGGAGACTCGTGCAGGTAGTAGAAGCAGATGGCCCGCCATTGTTTCACTGTGATGGGTGGTTGGTCGGGGATAACGCGCGCCTCGCGCACGCGCTCGTCGAGGCCGAGGGCGAGGTATGGATCTTCGTCGTGGAGGCGCATGCCCATCCAGTGGGCCATGTCGGGCAGGACTTCCATGGCCCAGGTCACGCGGTCGAGAAGTTGCGGATCCGGAAACAGATGGCAACTGGCGCAGATTGTTTGCGCGAGTTGGCGGCCTTCGGTCAGTGCGAGGACGTCCTCACGAGTCATAGCCGTGCCGACTTGTCCGGGTGAAGAATGGCTGGCGAAGCCGGCTCGGCCGCCGACAGCGGGGGGCTCACGGTAAAGCAGCAGGATGGCCGCGCCGATCAGGAGGAGCGCAATGACACCGGGCAGCAGCCAGCGGGGCCTGGGATTGTGCTCAGGTTGTGGTTCGGGTATCTGCATCCAAGGGGGTGTGGGAGCGCGGAAGTAATACTTTGCCGGGCGCCGCGGGCCAAGGATTTCCCGAGGTCCGAAGTTTCGTTCGCGCGGGCGCGCGACTCCCCGGTTGGGAGTGGAGTCGCAGAAGTCCGGTTCCGCCGCTCCATTCTAATTCATCTTCGCCTGAAAGAAGGCGGCCATGTCCGCAACCATCCGCTCGAACCATGGGTTGCGGTTCCAGCAGCCGTGCTTGCCATTCTGGTAGACCTTCTGGTCGGTCCAGACGCCGACCGACTTGAGCTTCTCCATTGCTGGGCGATCAGCCTCGGGTTTGTCGTGCTCGCCGCGCATGAAGAGAATGGGCGGGTCGTCGGAGGAGATGTGCTCATAGGCGTCGGCGAGTTTGTAGGCGTCGATGTGCTGGTCGATGGTGCGGCCGATCCAATGGTTGGCGTTGGATTTGTTCCCGGCGGTGCGGGAGCGTTCGGCGACGCTGCCTGAAGCGATCTGCATGGGGCCGGCCATCACGATGGCCGCCTGGAGCCGGGAGGTCTGATCGCCATATCCGGCGTTGCCTTGGAGCCCCTTGACGTCGGAGCCTGTTGCCATCAACCCGACCAGATGTCCGCCGGCGGAACCTCCCACCGCGCCGATCCGTTTGGGATCGACGCCGTAGCGCTGGGCCTTGGCGCGGAGGAATCGCACAGCGGCATTGCAGTCCTGGATTCCTGCCGGGAACTTCGCTTCGTGACCGAGTCGATAACCGACCGACATGGCGACGTAGCCGCGCTTCGCCAAGGCCAGGGTCAGCGCTCGGAACTTGGTCTTGTCGCCATTCAACCAGCCGCCGCCGTGGACCACAACGATCGCGGGGCGCTTGCCCGAAGATGTTGAAGGAAAGGCCAGGTCTGCGAGCAGTATGCGGTCGCCGTCCTGTCCGAAGACCACGTCCCGCTGCAGCCGGACGCCCTCGGGCACGATCGTCGAGGGCCTGCCTTCGTTGTCTGGTTGGAAATCCGGATCTGCCGGAGGATCAGGGACGACGCCGTAAGTGTTCATGCGTTGCCGGTAGAGTCCACCGAAGCCCGTAATGAAGAGTGAGCGCATGTCGGAATCGCCGAAGGCGCAGTTGATGGGGCGTTCCGGGGTGCGGATCTTGTCGAGCAACTTTCCGCCTGGGCTCCAGATCCAGACATCCTTGGCGCCGGCGCAGTAGACATTGCCGGCGCGATCCACGGTCATTCCATCGGCGCCTTTCTCGGGGCCGTCATTCATTTCGGAGAAGATGCGGCCGTTGGCGGCTTGGCCCTCGGCGTCGAGGTCATAGGCCCAGATCTTCTTGGGGGCGTAGGAGGCGACGTAGAGTGTGCCTCCATCCGGAGAAAGGGCGATGCCATTGGGTGTTTCGATTTTGTCAACGGCGACGGATTGCCGGCCGTCGGGCTGGATGTAAATCACCTGCCCCTGGCGCGTGAGCGTGTAGTAGACGGCGCCGTGTTTGTCGACGACCAGGTCGTTGGGGCGTGCGGGGGGCTTGGCCTCGGGATCCTGTCCGGCGATCGCGATCTTCTCCTTCCCTTTGAGCCAGGCGATGCGGCTGGCGCCGTTGTCGGAGAGAAAAAGCCTTCCGTGGTTGTAGTAGGATGCGCTGATGCGTCCGGCATCGGGCGCGACCACCTGGATCTGGTTCTTCCTGGGAATGTAGCGATAGAGTTTGCCGGCCTTGACGTCAGGGAAATAGAGGGCCCAGGAGCCGTCCCAGGCCGGACCATCCGCCAACTCGAACTCGGAGGAGATGAGCTCCAATTTGGAGGCGTGGTCGATGATGGATTGCTCCGCGGCCTGGGCGGCAACGACCGTGACGAACGCCGAGGAAAGGACGAGCAATCGGGCAATGGGGTTGGGTTGGCTCATGAGGCAAGCATGGAGAAGGGGACGTCCTCCGGCAAGCAGAGTCGGGGCGAACGTTGCCAAGGCGATTGGGCGAGACGGGGACCCTGCACTTCGCTATCCGGGCGCCGGTTGAGAGCCCGGCAGACCGCCGAGGTCGCCTGACCTTGTTGGACTGACGGTGTCCGCTGCCGTCTGAAGCCAATGCGGGCGGGGCGGGTGGCTGTTGTGCTCTCTGGTGGTGAACCCAAAAACGACCGCCTCCATGGTTCCACTGGATTCGGATGAGGCTACTCGTGCAGGGGGATGGAGAGTTCATGGCCCTGGCCGTTGCGGAGGATGGTCAGCGGGAGCTTTTGTCCCGGCCGGAAGCGCTGCTTGACGTAGTAATTGATGGCCCGGTGACCGGCGGGCACAGGGCGATTGTCGAGTTCGATGACGATGTCGTTCACCCGCAGTCCGGCGCGCCGGGCGGATTGGGCGGTCTTGATATTGTTGGCGATGAAGCGCACGCGGGAGGCGATTGTGTTCGAGGGCAGACCCGCCTGTTTGAGTTCGGAGGGTTTCAACTGGGGGAAGAAAATGCCCATCTGGGGAGGCATTGCCCAAAGAGAGCCGCGCCAGGAAAAGTCCGTTTTCTTCCATCCGGGCTTGGTCGAGATCGTGTAATTGTCGGTCGAGACGCCGCGTTGGGCGGTTACGGTCACGGTTGTCCGGGTGTTGGGCAGGTTGTGCAAGACCCATTGGAAGTCGGCTATGGAGATCATCGGTTGTCCGTTCACGGCCAGGATTTCGTCGCCGGACCGCAACCCCGCCGCGTCGGCGCCGCTGCGTTCCTGGATCGTCTTGATCAGGCGGCCATTTTCGGGATCGATTTCGATTCCGAGGTTGTCCGGGTAGGGGTAGCGCCAGATCAGGTCCTCGTTCAGCTTGCCGGTGCGGTGGGCGTGGATGTTCTCGGCGTCATGGATCATGTGGCAATGGATGCAGTTGCCGCGGTGGGTTGGAGCGCGGAGTTTCTCCTTGTTCTTCATGCCGGGCATCTCAAGGGCGGTTCGATAGCCCTTGTCCTTGCCGCGCTTGCCGGAGAGCGCGGCCTTGTTGTCGGGGTGGTTGGCGTGCAATTCCAGGACCCGCCGCATGGCTTTCTCGAGGGACCCGATGGAATTGAAGGCGTCGGGTCCGTCGGCGGACTGGGTTCCGTAGCGACCGTAGATGGTCCCGTCCGCGTTGATGAACATGGCAGCCCAGTTCAGGTCGTAATCGAATTGGAACAGGTTCAGGTCCACGCCTTTCATCTCCACCTGGCGCAGGGAGACAAACTTCTCCATGGCCAACTTTTTGATGATCTCGCTGCCGTTGGCGACCTCGGCGTCGAAGCTCTTGCAGGCCTTGCAGGGGACGCAGCGGAACGTGACAAAAATCGGTTTGCCGGAGCGTCGCGCCTCGGCTTGCGCGGCGTTCAGGTCGTTGTAGATCCAGTGGTCGGCAAAGTAGGCGTTCATATCCGTCAAGGTCTGCTTGAGCGGATTGTCGGCGGCTTGAAGCGGGGCGACGGCGAGGAGGGCGCCGAGCAGGCCGATTGGATAAGGGACAGAATGGATGGATCGCATGGGCTATTCCTGAAGGGTGATGGGGGTATGGTCGCGGTTGCGAAGAAGTTCGTCAAAGCGGGTCCGCTGAAGGGTGTTGTCGGCGTTGAGCAGGAGGACGGGGCGGGGATCCGCCGAGGCGGCGTCCTGCTTGCGGCTCCAGATCTCCTTTGCGCGTTGGATTTGTTGACGCCTCTGTTCGACCGGTCCAACGAAGTCATACTCCAGCGCGGCGTAGTCGGCGTTGATTGAGCGGAGGCTGTCCCAAGCCATCCAGCGGACGGTGTCATAGGGGTCGTCCATGAGTTGAATCAGGAATGGGGGTTGCCAGTCGGCGCCGGCGGTTTCGCGCGCGGCAGTCCAACCCAGCGTCCAGGCGGCAATGGCGCGCTGGACGGCGTCGCCCTGCAGCATCCAGACGATGGAGGCGGCGGTTGTACGGAGCGACTCCGACAGGTCGGGGGATTCCATGTCATACCAGAGGTCCAGATAATGGGCGGTCCAGGCCAGGGGTTTGTCGAGGTGGCACTGGTTGCAGGCATTGGGGCGGCTGCCGGGAGTCGGGTGGACCTCGGGCGACGTGATCTGATGGCTCCGGATGGCGGTCATGAGGCCGTAAGTGGTGTGCGGTTGATGGCAGTTGACGCAGCGACTGCCGCTGGAATCTGGGAGGTGGTGGGTGTGGGCTTGCACGTCCTGCCCCATTCCCGGATGACATTGGAGGCAGTCCTGATTGCTGTTGGGGTCGTGCTTCAGTTGGTCGCGTTTCCAATCGGCGCGTTGGTTGGCGGACTGCCGCTTCGGATGCATGACGTGGCAACTGAAGCAGGTCATTCGATCCTGGCCGGTCGCCTTTTTGTGGCAGGGGGATTCCATCATGCCGGTGTATTCGCGGCCGGTGACCCGGAGAACGCCATCGGGCCAGAACCATTGTTGTTGGTATTCCGGCATTCGGGAGCTGAGCGAGGCGACCTGATCGGCGTCGGTCAGGCTCAGGAAACTTCGGAAGCGGGAGAGGTCCTCGCCGGGACGATAGGCGTCGCCGGAGATCATCCACTCGCGAATGCTGTGGGCGGATTCGATCCAGAGACTGTGGCATTGGGCGCAGGCGTGCGAGGAGGTGGCGGATTCAATCGCGGCGGGGTTCACCACGGCGAGGTCGTCTCGATCGGTCAGATGGCTCTGGAAACGTCGCATGGGGTTTCGGTTGAGTCGGGCGTGCTCCTCTCCTGGGCTGTGGCAGGCCTCGCAGGCGATGCCGAATTGCCCGACGGTGGTATACATTTCGTTGGGAGTGGCGACCTCGGGTTGGGCGTGGGTGGCGTGACAGCGGCTGCAGTTCTGGTTCCATTCACCCTGGAGGTAGGGCTCCTCTGCGTCAGGCGGTGAGAGAAACGAGGCGCTGCGAGGCAGCCAGCGGCCTTGATCCAACCAATAGACGATGGGCGATTGCTCGAGAATCCGGCTCTTGCCACTGGGGAACCAGTAGACCTGCATGTGGTGGGAACCGGTGATCATCGCGATGTTCTTGCGCACGCGTTGAGGGTCCATTGCGCCCTCGGGGGCGAAGGGGTCGTCCATCTCAATCCAATATTGATCGCCGGTTCGGCCGGGGATGTAGGTTTTGCCGTCGAGAATCAAGGGATTGCCGTGAAACTCGCCCTTGATGGTTTCGGTCGTCGCGACGGTGGTCATGGTCCGGTGGAAGGAGTCGTGCCAGGAATCGTACTCGGCCGGGTGGCAGGATCGGCAGGAATCTGAGGAGACATAGCCGTCGGCTTGAACCTGGATGGGGCGGTCGGCGGCGCCGGCGTCAAAGGGTTCTTGGCCGGTTGCGCTGGGCCAAAGCCAGCCGACGATGGATGCGGCGAGCGCGATGGCGCCGATGACGCCGACCCGCAGGGTGGAGGAACGCGCAGTCCAGGCAACGCAGGCGCAGGCGAGCACGACCGCCAGGGCTGTCATGGCTTGCTCCACGTTCATGGCGATATGTTACGTCAACGCGAGCGGCGTGCAATTCGGTAGTCCGACGGATGTCCTGGGGCGGCGAGACATGGGATGATCGAATTCCCTGGAAACTGAATCTGGGTGACGTCGTATGTTTCCCTGTCGTTCTCCTTCTCTCAGCAACCGCTGTGTTATAACCTGCGTTCATGGCCGACGAGAATTCAGAGTCAGGAACCAATTGGGACGAGAGCATTTTTGGTCCGTTGTTTGCAGGGCATAGCAAGGATGGGAGCCATTTGGAGCCCTTCCTGGGCGGTTGGATCTATGAGGACGACCAAGGCGCGTTGGCCTTCAAGTTGACGCGAGATTCCTTTGAACGGCTGGACGAGCGGAGTGAGCCGGAACAATTCGGCTACGAGGTGGTCCGCTCGGCGCCCGGAGTGGTTCACCTGCGGTTGCTGGGCGAGAACGACGACATTGAGGAGGAGCAAATCCTGGAATGCAAAGGCGGCGAGTTGCGTTGCTTCGATGAGGATGGAACGAGGTTGGCCGCCTTTCAACGGGTTCGCGCGCACGGGGCTTACCACCCGAAGGCATTGCAGATTTCAGACAGCCCGGTGTTTGAATCGATGCCTGATCAGGCGGAGCGCATGCGGCGCATCCATGAGCAGCACGAGGACAGGATGCGGCAGTACGTGGGCCAATTGCTGGCAGAGGGTGGTTGAAGCGGGCGCCTACTCGGCAATCAGATGTTTTTGTGATTCCGGAATCCGGTCGTAGCGCAATTCGCCACCGATGAGTCGCATCAGGGTGCGGGGTTGGCCTTTCTTCGGCGGGGCGAAAAGGTAGTCGCTCTTGGGCGCGGGGTAGCTCGGGACCTCCGCGGCAGTCTTGTCGAACAAGCTCTTCAGACGCTTGACAATCTCCGGGTGTCGGTTGGCGAGGTCGGTTTGTTCGCCCGGGTCCGACTCGAGGTCGAAAAGCATCATGGGTTTGGGCGCGTCGCCGGTGGTCAGTCCCGGAATGTCGGAAGCCTTGGCCTGTTCGAAGGGGGCGATGATGGTGACGCCGTCGGGACCGCGGGGGTCGATCCAGTTCTTTGCGGCGTCGCCGGCCAGGTTCAAAGCCGTGGAACTTCCAGGGTTGCGGACGTGCAGTTTCCATTTGCCGGAGCGGATACAGGCGAGGTTCAGGCCATGCATGCCGAAAATGGCCTCGTGTTGACTGGGAGCGCGGGCGTCCGTCAAGAGAGGCATGAGATCCTTGCCATCGATCTTGCGCTTGGCGGGAAGGGGAATCCCGGAGAGTTTGGCAATCGTGGGGAGCACGTCGATGGTGGCGGCGGGGTGGTGATTGACCACGCCGGCGGGAATGGTTCCCGGCATTCGGGCGATCATCGGGACGCGCAGTCCGCCTTCCCAGGTGCGCGCCTTCATGCCACGCAGACCGCCGGTGGAGCCGCCGTACCACGGGCCGTTGTCCGAGGTGAAAATGACCAGGGTTCTCCGGTCGAGGTTCAGTTTCCTAAGGCGGTCGAGAATCTCGCCGACACAGTGATCCAGTTCTGCGATGGTGTCGGCGTAGAGATTGTGGCGGGACTCGGGGGTGTAGAAGTTGTCGGAGGCCGCCAAAGGTTTGTGGGGCATGGCGTGCGGCAGGTAGATGAAGAAGGGGCGCTCCTGGTTTTGCTCAATGAAGCGCAGCGTCAGGTCGGTGTAGGTCCGGGTGAGTTTGGATTGAGGGACGGGGTACTCGGCGACGATCTCGTTGTGGATCAGTTGAACGGGATACATGTCGTTGGAGTAGAGAATGCCGTAGTAGTCGTCGAATCCCTGGGTGCGCGGCATCCATTGGGGGCGGTGGCCGAGGTGCCACTTGCCATAGGCGGCGGTGGCGTATCCCTTCTGCTTGAGCAATTCGGCGATCGTAATCTCGGAACGCGGGAGTCCAAAGTTGTTCTGGCCGACATCCGGCGCGGTGTTGCGCACGACCGAGTGCCGGAATGGATACCGCCCGGTCAAAATCGTGCCGCGCGACGGCGCACAGTAGGGGGTGGGAACGTAGAAACTGGTGAGCCTGGCGCCCTCGGCGGCCATTCTGTCGAGTCGCGGGGTCTCGAACGGGCAGTCTTTGTTGAAGACGCCAACGTCGCCGTAGCCGAGGTCATCGGCAAAAATCAGGATGATGTTTGGCGGGGGCGCGCTGCGTGCGAGTTGGGAAGAGGCGGCGAGGCACAAGGCGATCAACGAAAGGAGTCGGGCGAGGCGCTTCATCTCGATGGGGTGGCGCTCGATCGGGCTAGTAGACCCGGCGCAGATTGGACGGCAGAATGTTGAGCTCCGAGCGGTACTTGGCGATGGTGCGTCGGGCAACCTTGACGCCTTTTTCCTTGAGGAGCGCGACGAGTTTTTCGTCGGAGTAGGGGGCATTCGGGGGCTCGTTCTTGACGATTTCGTTGATCATGCCCTTGACGCTGGTGTTGGACAGATTGGCGCCGTCCTCGGTGGCCACGCCGGACGTGAAGAAGAACTTCATGTCAAAGACTCCTTGCGGGCACTCCATGTATTTGCCGGACACGGCCCGACTGACGGTGGTCTCGTGAACGCCGACGACCTCGGCGATGTCCTGCATGGTCATCGGCTTGAGATCTGTCACGCCATTCTCGAGGAATCCCTTCTGCCGGGCGATGATTTCCTCGGCGATCCGGGTCAACGTGTCCTGGCGCTGGTGGATGCTCTTGATGATGAACTTGCCCGCCCTGATCTTGTCGCGGACGTATTCCTTCACGGATTCGTCCGCGTTGGGGTCGGACATGATGTCCTTGTAGTGATTGCTGATTCGCAGTCGGGGAATGTAATCCTGCCCGGTCTTGACGACATAGCCTTCTTCGCTCCGGGTGACAAAGACCTCGGGGACAACGTATTCATTGTTGTCGGGCTCGAAGATTCTGCCGGGCCGGGGATCGAGGTGTTTGATTCGTTCGGCGGCCTGCTGAGCTTCCTCGACGGTCACGCCCAAGTGCCTCGCGATTTCGGGGAAGCGCTTCTTGCCGAGGGCCGTGAAGTGCTCGGTGACGATGCGATACTCGAGGGACTTGGTCCGCTCAGCGCGTTCCAACTGCAGTTTCAGGCACTCCTGGAGATTGCGGGCGCCGACGCCCGGGGGATGGAAATCCTGAACGGCCGCCAGAGCCTCCTCGATCTGTCGGGCGGGAATGTTGGTGGAAAAGGACAGTTCGTCGACGGTTGATTGCAGGTAGCCGTAGTCATCGATGTTGCCGACGATCATTTCCGCAATGGGAACATGCTCGTTTGGGATATCCGCCGTGCGCAACTGTTCGAGCAGGAACTCCTGCAGCGATGTTTCTTGCACGATGGAGTCCATCATGAACTGTCTTTTCTCCTCGTCTTCCTGTGATGCGCGGTTTGGAACACGCGTCTGCGCAAAATGATCACGCCATTCCTCGTCCAGTTTGGTCAGTTTCTCGAACTCCGCCTGAAAATCATCGACCGGTTCATTGTCGGCCTTCTCGGTGGCGGGGTCGAAGTTGACATCTTCTGGAGGTTCGGACGGGTCGAGTTGGGCGGAGCTGTCATCCGCGCCTTCCTCACGCTTCCTTTCCGTCTCGAGTTCAATCTCCGGAACCTCTTCCAGGATAGGGTTTTGCTCCAATTCCTGGGTCACCAGGGCGCGCAGTTCCAGCGTGGGCGCCTGCAGGAAGGCCAGCGACTGCTGGAGCTGCGGCGCCAGGATCTGCTGCTGCGAAAGGCGTTGGGATAAATGGAGCCCCTGATGTTGCGACATGCGCGTGGTTGGGTGGTGGTCTCAGTTCTTCTGGTTGCCGGCACAAACCGTGCTGCTTTATTCAGCAACACAAACCGTGCCAACTGGCGTCAAAATAGGAAAAAGATCCTATAGCGGCAAGTCTGAATCGGATTGGCTAGGCGTTTCCGAGCTTCTAAGGTCTTGGCCCGGATGACCTTTGCACCTATTTCATTACGCTTGGTCTGGCTCGTCGCGATGACGGCGGTCCTTGGCTGGAACGGCGACGCCCGGTCCGCTGAAGGACTGCGCGTGGGCGCGGCGGCGGAGGCGTTGAAGGCGTCGGATGACATGGTTATCGGGGGCAGCATTTTTGGCGGGCGAGTATCCGGGCAGGAGGGGGAGCTGCGGGCGACGGCGGTGGTTCTGGAGAAGGAGCCCTTTGGCCGGTTCGCAATTGTGGCTTGCGATGTCCTGATGATGCGGCGCGACCTGATGGATCAAGCCTTGATGAAGATCGAGATCAAGCTTGGCATCCCGAGCAGTCGCGTCCTGATCAACTGCACCCACACGCACCATGCGCCCAGCACGGCCAAGGTCCATGCTTATGACCGGGATCCGGTGTTCTGCAAGGAGGTTCAACGAGGCATTTTCGCGGCGGTGGAGAAGGCGATTGGCAACCTCGCAGACTCGGACTGCGAGTTTCGATTTCATCTGGGGCGGGAGGAAACGGTCGGGCGTAACAGCCGCTTGATGATGCCGGATGGTCAGATTCGCTGGGGTGGGGGGTGGCAGAACGCGGTGCGCCCGACGGGGCCGTTTGATCCCGAGTTGCCGACGCTTTCCTTTCTGGATTCCGAGGGCGGCTTGATTGCTGCGTTGTTCAACCACTCGACGCACACCATCGGCTTTCGCCGATCGCGTGTCCGCTCCCCGGCATTCTATGGATTGGCGGCGCAGGAATTGGAGCAGGAGCGCGGCGGCGTCTTTTGTTTCCTGCAGGGGGCTTCCGGTTCGACCCATCGTCTCAGCGTGAGCGCGGATCTGGCGACCAAGCGGATCAAGGCGGCCGTGGCCGGGGCGCTGGATGTCGCGGGGTCGCGGGAAGTGGCGCGGATTGCGTCAATCAAGCGGTTGTTCACGTTTCGGGTCCGGGTCTTTGACGAGGAGGCGGAAGAGCGGGCGGTGGCGACCTATTGCCGCAGCGCGAAGGGTGCGGCGGCCGACGCGGTCATCAAGGTGTTTCGGGATCAGCGGGATGAGCTGCGCGACAAGCAGGGGGCGCCGCGGCAGACCTGGCTGCAGGCCATGGTGATCGGCGACGTGGCGATCGTCGGTGTGCCGGGTGAGTTGTTCACCAAGCTGGGGCTCGACATCAAGAACCGCTCGCCCTTTCGCTACACCTACATCGCGGAATTGGCCAACGACTGGATTGGCTATCTGCCGGATCTCGACGCGCACAAGCTGGGCGGCTACCAGGTGTGGACGGGGCTGCACAGCTATGCGGAAGCCGGAACCGGGGAACGCATCGTCGACGAGGCGGTCGACATGCTGGTGGAGTTGGCGGAACAGTAGCCCCCCAGTTTGTCATTGAAATACGAATGCGCGTGGTGATGATGCGGCAATGCGAGCAATCGATTCCCGTCACCCAAACCCGCTCCGTGGGCTTCGAAGCTTTGTCGCCCTGATTGCCATCTTGGGTCTGTCGCTCCCCGCCTTTGAAGCCGCCGTAGCCGATCCTGGTTGGAAGGTTGGCATGGCGCGGACGAAGATCACGCCGCCGTATCCGGTTCGGATGTCGGGTTACTCGTCGAGAGACAAGCCATTTGAGGGGGTGGCGGCCGATCTGTATGCCAAGGCCTTGGCCGTGACCGACGAGCAGGGCCATCGCGCCGTGTTGATCACCAGCGACTTGATCGGGTTTCCGGCGGATGTTGCGGCCGCCATTTGCGCGCGAATCATGGAAAAGACCGGGCTGAAGCGAGCGGATATCCTGCTGAGTTCGTCGCACACGCACACGGGTCCCGCCACGCGCACCAAGACCCAGACCGAAGGCGACCTGCCGGCTGAGGAGGCCAAACGGCTGAATGACTACACGGGCTGGTTGCAGGACCGGGTGGTGGATCTGGCTCTGTTGGCCCTCAATCAGAAGGGGGAGCCGGCGCGATTGTTGCGGGGTGTGGGCGTGGTGAACTTTGTGATGAACCGCCGTGAACCCACGCCTCGAGGGATCATTCTGGGCTTCAATCCGCGCGGGCCGGTGGATAGGAGCGTGCCGGTTCTACGGGTGGAGGACGCCGGGGGAAAGCTGCTTGCGGTGGTCTATCAGGCTGCTGCGCACAACACGACCCTGACAGGCAAGCACTATGAGATCTGCGGCGACTACGCGGGCTTTTCGCAGAGTTACATCGAGACGGTTCATCCCGAGGCGCAGGCGATGTTCATGTTGGGGTGCGCCGGCGACGCCAATCCCTATCCCCGGGGAACGATGGAAGCCTCCCGTTCGCATGGCGATGAGTTGGGCGCGGAGGTTTGCCGCGTTCTCGAGGGGAAACTGCAGCCGGTGGAAGGGGGCTTGCGGACGGCATTCAGGAAGGTGGACCTGCCGCTGCAGCCATTTCTCAGCGAGGCGGAGATCCCGGAGTTCATGAAGAAGAGCGGGGGATGGCGAAAGTGGATGGCGGGCAAGATGCTGGAGCATCGCCACAGCGGGGGAAAGGCGGCGACACACTACGCCGCGCCCTTCGCGGTCTGGCAGTTTGGCGACGATCTGACGCTGGTCGCCATGTCGGGGGAAGTGGTTGTGGATTACGTGTATCGGCTGGAAAAGGATATTGGGCCGTTGAACCTCTGGGTGGCGGCGTATTGCAATGATGTCTATGGGTATCTCCCTTCCGCACGCGTGCTGCGTGAAGGAGGCTATGAGACGCGCGGGCTCTATCGCGGCGGCATCGGACAATTCGAGCCGGAGGCTGAAGAGGTCGTGGCTGAGGCGTTGAAGGCGATGGCGAACGAGGTTGGGCGCGAGGGACTGTAGCCGCGGAATACGGCTCAGCCAGGGCGGGACGCTCAGATGCCCGCGATTTTACGCCAGGCCTCCGCCATAAGGGCATGTCCAGCGAGGGTGGGGTGGACGCCGTCGCCCGCCCAGTACTCGGGCTTGGTTCCCGCGGCGACGGCCTCATCGAACATCGTCTGAAAGGGGACCCAGAGCGTGGCGGCTTCGTTCGCGACTTCCTTGGCGGCGGCGCGACGTTGGTCAAACTCCGGAAACCAGGTTTCTTTCACCGCGCCACACTTGAGAACGAAAGGCTCGCAGATGATCAAAGTCGTTTGGGGCAGGGCCTTGCGGGTCTGTTTGAGAAGCGCGGCGAATCCGGTCCGATAATCCTCCACAGTTCCGTCGTAGCGGCCGTTGAGCTTGTGCCAGATGTCGTTGACGCCAATCAGGATGCTGAGCACGGCGGGTTTCAGGTCGAGACAGTCGGCCTGCCAGCGTTTCTGAAGATCGGGAACCTTGTTTCCGCTGATGCCACGGTTGTAGATCTTGAGTTGGCTCTTCGCATGGTCTCGAAGCAGGCCGCCGGCGATCAGGACGGGATACCCGTCGCCCAGGGCGGACGGATTGTTGGCGTTGGGTGCGGTCTTGCGGTTGCGGCGGGCGTCGGTGATGGAGTCGCCCTGGAAAAGGATGACGCCGTTGCGCTTGAGGCGGACGTTCGATGTCGCGGCGAGGATGTTGTTGGAAACGGCCTGCATGGCCGCGGCAACGCCGGCTGCGACAGCGGACGTTTGGAGCATCGACCGCCGACTGATGGCTGGGGAGGAGGCGAAGTTGGATTCGTTGGACATGGTCCATTGATCCCCGGAAAGCCTCATGCGGTCGAGAGCGAATTGTCGGTCGTTCGTCGGGTGAGTCAGATTGACATCAAAGCAAGAGCGATGTAGGAATGACATCATGGTTCGAACGCAGATTCAGTTCCCCGATCCGCTCTATCGTCGCCTGAAGGAGATCGCTGAGCGGCAGGACTGGTCGTTGGCGGAGGTCATGCGCCGGGCGGCTGAGCATTTTGTCACGCGATTCCCGGAAGGGCCGGAGCCCAAGGAGGGGTGGAAGTTCCCGACACTCGACTGCGGCGGCGACTTCCTGGCCGATCCCGCCACGGTTTCATCTGAAGCTGAGGCGATGACCGAAAGAAGCTCCGGATGATTCTGTCCGCCGACACCAATCTGTTTCTCTACGCCGCCATTCCCGATTCGCCTCATCACGACGCGGCGCGGCGTTTTTTCGAGGAAGAGGCCGATGGGCGCGAACGCTTCCTGCTGTGCGAACTCGTGCTGGTGGAACTCTACGTGCAGCTTCGCAACCCCGCGGTTTTCAGGAAGCCCAAGACGTCCAAAGCCGCCACGGCCTTTTGCGACCAACTCCGCGCGCATCCTGCTTGGGAGATCGGCGATTATGAGTCGGAGGTTTCGCGGAACCTGTGGAATTGGGCCGCCAGGACCACGGCCGGCTTTCGGCAGATCATCGACGCCCGGTTGGCGTTTACCTTGCGCCATCATGGCGTCACCCACTTCGCGACGGCCAATATCGGGCATTTCAGGAATTTCGGTTTCCAAAAGGTATGGAATCCTGTGAAGGGGTGATTTTCCTCACTCAAACGAATCTTTCGCCGCCGCGGCTTTGGCCTTTTCGTAGATCTTGGGATCGATGTCCTGCTTGAGGGTCATTAGGAAGGCCATGACATCGGCGAGTTCCTGGTCGGAGAGGACGATGTTCATGGGTGGCATGGGGGAGGCGACGAGTTTCTCGAAGCCCTCGGCCAATTCGGCGGCGGGCTCCACGAGGCTCTTGTAGATATAGTCGCGATCCTTGCGGTTGGCGATGCCGTCGAGCCAGGGACCAACGAAGCCGCCCTTGCCCTCGAGGGCGTGACAGCGATTGCAGGCGGCGGTGGGGTGTTCCATGAAGATCTTCCGGCCACGGCCGGCGTCGGCGACGATGGGCTTGTCGGCGGACTTGGATTCGATCGGGATCAGTTCGACGAGTTCGAGGTCGTCGAACCAGGCCGCGCCCTTGGATTGTCCCCAGCCGCCGAAGAGGGCGTTGAGGGCGACGCGGCCTTCGTGGGAGCCGGAATTGAATCGGGATTGGATGCCGGTCCAGTCGTTGTCGCCCTGGACGCCCCGCGTGGCTCCGGTGCGTTGGAGTTGATGGAGGTTGAGCTGCGCGCCGCGGGCGCCGGATACGCCGGCGGTCTTGACCCAGGCGGAGAGGCGATATTCGGTGTTGGACTTGAGCTCGACCGTCGTGGTGAGGCTGGCGTCGTGACCGCTGGTGGATTTGATGCGGATGGAGCGGCTGCCGGTGCGGACGTGTTCGGGATTGGTCTCCACGTCGATGTCAAGGCCGTCGCGCGAACCGGAGTAGCGCATGGCGCGCCAGCCGTCGGGCAGGCCGCCGTCGGCTTTTTCGAAGGAGGCGTTGGGGACGAGGTTGGGGCCGGCCTTGAAGCCGGCGACGGATGCTGTTGTGCCGCCGCAGGCGCGCAGGGCGAGGGAGAGCCATTCGTCCTCGGCGTTTTCCTGCTGTTTCAACAACAGGCTGGCCGTGTTGGCGCGGGCTTCGCTGTCGGGCAGCGCGGCGAGCTTCACGAAGGCTTCGCGGCGGACGTGGAGGTCCTTGTCCGCGAGCACGGCGCTGTCGAAGAACATTTGAAACGACTTTTCGTCGACCCCCAGCGCCTTGACGGCGTTGCGACGGACGGTGGCGTCAGGGTTGAGCAGGGCGGCGCGGTGCGTCTTCTCGTCGAGTTGGCCGAGGCCGTGCAGGGACCAGAGGGAGTGGATGGCGGCGGGGCCTTGAGTGGCGGCGAGTTCCTTCAATGCGGGCGCGGCGGACTTCATGCCGCCATCGACGAGCAGGCGCTGGGCGGTGGCGCGCCAGAAGAGATTGTCGTTCTTCAAGGCTGCAACGAGTTGGGCGGGCTTGGCGTTGGCGAGGGAATTGATCTTCGATTTGGGCGCGCCGTCCCGGATGACGCGGTAGATGCGGCCGTGTTGGCGGTCGCGGTTGGGATTGATGTGGGCGTTGCCTTTGCCGGTCTTGGCCCCGTAGCCGCCGCGGCCGGGATTGGGCGTGGGGTTGTGCTGGATGATGAAGTTGTACCAGTCCGCAACCCAGAGGTTTCCGTCGGGGCCGACCTCGGCGAGGATGGGGGAGAACCATTCATCCGCGCTGGCGAGGAAGCTGTAGGCGTTCTTGGCCTGGTAGCCGGAGCCGTCCTTGTCGATGCGATACATGCCGAGGAGGTTGCCGGTCGGGCCGGCGACGAAGGCCATGCGGTCGCGCCATTCCTCGGGAAAGTTGTCGGAGGTTGCGAAGGCGTGGCCGGCGGCGGCCGTATAGCCGCCGAAGACATCGACCTGGCGGATGTTTGGGGTGATGGGGTGAAAGGTGGACGAGTCGGCGATCATCTTGGCGCTCATCCGTTTCTTGGCGCGGTAGGCGGACTGCGGGATGCCACAGAAGAAGCTGGGGTTGTTGTTGGCCGTGGAGCCGAAGACATCGCCGTTGGACATGAAGCCGAGGCCCCAGGTGTTGTTGTTGAACTGGCCGATAAATTCGATCGAGGAGGCGTCCGGCTTGAACCGAAAGGGCCCCATGCCGAAGTCGTGCGTCTCGCCGCCGAGCGAACCGCGGAAGCGGGAGTAGCCGACCGTACCCCAGATCTGGTTGTCGAAGCCGTAGCGGAGATTGGACGGGCCGGCGTGGGTGTCGCCGTCGCCCCAACCGCTGAAGAGCAGTTTGCGGACGTCCGCCCGGTCGTCGCCGTCGGTGTCCTTGAGAAAGAGGAAGTCGGGGGCGTGGGCGACGATAACGCCGCCGCGGGAGAAGGTGAAGGAGGTGGGGATGTTCAGGCCGTGGGCGAAGACGGTGACCTTGTCGGCGTTTCCGTCATGGTCGGTGTCCTCGAGGATCTTGATGGAGTCGTTGCCCTTGCGGTCGCTGGTCATTTCATTGGGATAATCCCTCGATTCGGCGACCCAGAGGCGGCCGCGTTCGTCCCATTGCAGGTAGATGGGATTCACGATCATCGGTTCGCTGGCAAAGAGCTCCATCCGCCAGCCGACCGGGACGCGGGTGTAGTCGAGGCTGTCTTCGGGAGAGAGGGGAAGCTGGTACTTCAACGGTTCGGGACGCCGTTCATAATTGGGGATGTTGTCCCGTTGCTCGTATTGCAGGGGTGTGCGTTCGGCGATGAAGCGGTCGTAGGTCGCCTTGCGGCGATCGCCGATGGACCAAAGGATGCCGCGCTTCAGCAGTTGGTGGAACTCGCCTCGATCCCAGACCCGCTCGTCGTGGCCCGACGCGGTGTAGAAGACGCGGCCTTTGCCCTGGGTGCGGATCCAGGTCCAGGGCTCGGGCTCCTTGATATTGTCGTCCGGCCCAGCGACTTCGCGGACTTGAAGCACAACGCGGTTCTGTGTGTTGTGGAGTTTGTGGACGTAGGTCTCGTCCCAGGCTTCCAATTCGGTGACATTCCTGATGGCCGGGTGTTGGCGGAGGAGGGTCTTGAGTTTGAAGACGCCGGTCTTGTGGTGGTCGAACTGGCCGCCGACCAGTTTGACGAAATCCGGCTCCCGGTTGAAGCACCAGCTGGCGCAATGCACCGGCACAAAACCGCCGCCGTTTTCGACGTAGTCGATGAGGTTGGAGAGTTGCGGCTTGGTGATCTCGTAGTGGTTGGCGTAGAGCAGGACGGCGTCGTACTTCGCGAGTTGCCGCGGGTCATCGAAGGCGACGCCGACCGAGGTGACATAGTCGAAGTAAATCGCGTCGCGGCCCAGCGCTTCCTGGAGCATGGGGAAGAACTTGTTGGAGTTATGGTGTTCACTCTCGTGGCCGAGGAAAAGGACACGGACGGGGCCGGATTGGGCTGCTTCGAGCGCGGGAAGGGGATGGGAAAGCAGCAGGATAGCCGACAAAAGTGTTAAAGCTTTTTTCATGTTCAGGGGGGAAGATCAGCGCGAATGGGGTGAAATAGAAGACGGAAATTGAGCGCCCGGGGAGCGGAGTTGGGATGGACTCATGTTGCGTGGGGCGATTTGCGATCGGTCACGGACCGCGTCCGCAGCCTGTCCCACTCGGTGTTTGCCGGGCGTTCCGAGGATCGGTGACTCATCGGCAATGACGCCGGTGAGGGCCGCGCAGGAGGGCGGTTGCACGATGTCGCTGGACCCTTTCGTGTCGATGTGCGCGGCGTGAATCACGGTTTCGTTCTCGCCGTCGGGGGCAATCAAATTCAGCTGGTGGCTGTTAAGGTCCATAACGCTCAACCGATAGGGGGTGACATGAGCATCGTGTCGTCCTCGGCCGCTAAGGCGTTCTGATGGAAGCGGGGCGCCCCGGCGTTTCGGGATGCGGATTGCCGTTGCTCTCGCCTTGCTTGGCGTCCTTGGGCGCTTTGAAGATTCCTTGGGAGAACCAATACAAGGCCTGCTTTCACTCGGTCGGATCGTGGCCGTATCCGCTGACGTGCCAGCGGAGGCAATAGAGAGCAGTGCGATGATGAGCGCCAGCAAGGGGTGGGCGAGTTTCATGTCAGAAGTGTGTGCCAGGCTCTACTCAAATGAAAGATCTTGCACGGGCTTGAGGATCGTGCCTGGAGGCGGGGCCTTCCTCAGCGATTGAAGGTAGGCGACCAGGTCCGCAATTTCCTGTGCGGGGAGAAGGACGCCGAAGGGCGGCATGGGTGAGACTTCGGCGGGGAAACCCTCGGCAAGCTTGGCCTGGGGATCGATCAGGCTTTCGCGGAGGTAGGCGGCGTCCTTGCGTTTGCCGATGCCGTCAAGGTAGGGGCCGACGAAGCCGCCTTCGCCGCCGACCTGGTGACAGCGGATGCAGGAGGCGATGGGATGCTCGTGGAAGATCTTTTCGCCGCGTTTCGGATCGCCCGTGAGGCTGGCCGTGTTGGCCGATTGAATTTCCAAGGTGACCTCCTGGAGGGCGACATCGTCGTAGAAGGCGCCGCCGGTGGATGTGCCCCAGCCGCCGAAGAGGCAGTGGATGGTGATCGAGGTCTGATTGCCGGAGTTGAAGAAGAGTTCCAGCTCCGTCCAGTCGTTCATCTTCTGGAGGCTGCTGGTGACGCCGCCTTCGGGGATGCTGGCGGTGAGCAGCGCGCCCTTGGCGTCGCTGACCCACTCGGTTTTCACCCAGCCTGAGAGGCGGTACTCGGTGTTGGGCTTGACGGCCACCTCTGTGCGCCAGCCGGCGTCGGCGCCATTGCCGGAGCCGATCTTCAGCGAGCGGGCGCCGCTGCGCACCTTGGACTTGTCGGAAACGTGGACGAACTCGGTGCGGCCGAGGTCCTTGAAGGTGTGCGGTTTCCAGCGGACGGGTGAGCCGTTGTCCACCTGTTCGAAAGAGGGGTTGGGCAGGAGGTTGGGGCCGAGCGAGGCGCTGAAGGCGGCGGTTCCCTGATTGCGCGCGGCGGTCTTGAGGGCCAGGGCCAACCAGGTGTCGCTGCGATTCGTGGGATCTCGGAACAGGTTCGGCAGGGCGCTCTTGAGCGCGGGGTGCTTCGGAAAATGGGCCATCCTGGTGAAGGCGGCGCGGCGCACGTGGGGATCGGAATCGGCCACGACCGCGGTGTCGAAGAAGAGTTGGATGGCTTCCTCTGACTCTCCCAAGGCTGCGATGGCGTTTTGCTTGAGGGCGGGTGATTTGCTCAGCAGCGCGGCCTGATGAATGTCGCGTTCGAGTTTGCCCATGCCATGCAGCGTCCAAAGTGCGTGGATGGAGGCGCGGCCGGCTTGGGAGACCAGCTTGCGGAGCGGTTGAATGGCGTCGTCGGGTTTTGATTCCACGAGCAGGCGTTGGGCGGTCAGTCGCCAGAACAGGTTGTGGTGTCCGAGCGCGGTCAGCAGTTGGTCGGTCTTGGCTCCCGCGAGCGACCTGATGGATTTGGCGTCCTTGCCGCCTTCCCAGACGAGGCGATAGATGCGGCCGTGTTGGCGGTCGCGGTTGGGGTTGACGTGGGCGTTGCCGTTGCCGGTTTCGGCGCGGTAGCCGCCGCGATCGGGACTCGGCGTGGGGTTGTGCTGGATGATGAAGTTGTACCAGTCCGCGATCCAGAGGTTGCCGTCCGGGCCGACTTCGGCGGCCACGGGGGAGAACCATTCGTCGGCGCTGGCGACGAGGGACATGTTGTTCTTTGCTTCGTAGCCGGCTCCGGTCGGCGTGTTGCGATACATGCCCAGCAGGTTTCCGGTGGGGCCGGAAATGAAGGCCATCGAATCGCGCCAGGATACCGGGAAGTTGTCAGATGTGGCGAAGGCGTAACCGGCGCCGGCGGTATAGGCGCCGAAGGCGTCGACCTGCCGGATGTTCGGCGTGATTGGGTGAAAGGAGCGGTCGTCCGCGATCATGAGAGCCGACAGGCCGCGCTGACCTTGGTAGGCAGTGACTGGGAAACCGGCGAAGAAGGCGGGGTTGTTGTTGGCTGTGGAGCCGAAGACATCGCCGCGGGAATTGAAACCCAGGCCCCAGGTGTTGTTGTTGAACTGGTGCAGGAAAGCCACGGCCGAGCCGTCGGCGTCCATCCTGAACACGCCCTGGCCGAAGCGCACGCTGCGTCCGGAGCTGCGTCCGGAGTAACCCGAATAGCCGACGGTTCCCCAGACACGATTGTCGAAGCCGTAGCGCAGATTGGAGGGGCCGGCGTGGGTGTCCTTGGCGCCCCAACCAGAGTTCAGGACTTCCCGCACATCGGCCTGGTCGTCGCCGTCGGTGTCCTTGAAGAAGAGGAAGTCGGGGGCGTGCGCGACGATCACGCCGCCGTTGGCGAAGACGATGGAGGAGGGGACATTGAGACCGGAGGCGAAGGTCTTGACCTGGTCGCAGCGGCCGTCGCCATCGGTGTCCTCGAGGATCTTGATGCTGTCGCGTCCCTTGCGTCCCGCGGCGATCTCATTCGGATAGTCCACGGTCTCGGCGACCCATAGGCGGCCGCGTTCGTCCCAGGCCAGGCAGATCGGATTGATGATCTGCGGTTCGCTGGCGAAGAGTTCAAGCCGCCAACCGACCGGAACACGCGTGTGATCCATGCTGTCCCTGGCGGAGAGGGGGAGTTGGTATTTCAGGGGTTCCGGGCGCCTCTCGTAGTTGGGGATGTTGTCGCGGGGTTCGTAGCGGAGCGGGGCGCGCTCGTCGATGAAGCGTTCATAGGAGGCCTTGCGGTCGTCGCCGACGGCCCAAAGGATGCCGTTCTTCAACAAGGCGTGAAACGCGGGTTTGGTCCACACGCGCTCGTCATGGCCGGAGGCGGTGTAAAAGACGCGTCCCTCGCCGTGTGTGCGGATCCAGGTCCAAGGCTCGGGTTGGCTGATGTTGTCGTCCGGTCCGGAGACCTCGCGGACCTGAAGCACGGTGCGGTTCCGGGGATTGTGGTTCCGGTGTTGGTAGGTTTCGTCCCAGGCCTCCAGTTCGGGCGTGTCCTTGATTGCGGCATGACCGGAGAGGAGGGTCTTGAGTTTGAATACACCGCCCTTGTGACTCTCGAAGCGACCGCCGACCAGTTGGTCAAAGCCCGGCTCGTTGGCGAAGCACCAGCTGGCGCTGTGGAGGGGGACGAAGCCGCCGCCGGATTCCACGTAGTTCCTCAGGTTGGTCCATTGATGCGGCTCGATGCGCGCGTGGTTGCAATACATCACCAGCGCATCGAACTTCGCCAGGTAATCCGCGTCGCCGAGAGCCGCCTCCACGGAGTCGACGTAGTCAAAGTAGATCGCGTCCCTGCCCAGGGCCTGGGAGATTCGGGCGTAGGCCGGGGCGGGTTGGTGGGCGGCTTGGCCCTCGCCGGTTCCGTCATGGCCGAGGAACAGCGCGCGGATCGGGCCGGTCTGCGCGGCGCGCGCGTGGGGAAGGGCCAGCCAAATGGACGCGAGACAAAGCGTGAGTATCTTTTTCATACCGAGCGATATCGAGGTGCGGAACGTCAAAGCCTACCAGTTCAGAAGGCTCGGAGGGGTTGCACATGGTCACGAGTTTGCAGGCATGTCGGTAAACTGTCTTGTGGCGCTTGGCCAGATTTTATGGGAATTTGGCCATGATGAATTTGAGGCAGAAGCTTGCGCTGCAACGGAACTTCTTGGGGAGCATCGCGGACGACAGTCATTTCCAGGCGTTGTTTGAGCACATGCCCCGGGTGTCGTTCTTTGCAAAAGATGCGGCGGGTCGGATCATGCGCTCGAACCGGGCGTTTCGGGAACGCTTTGGATTCGACCGGGAAGAAGACATCCTGGAGCGCACGGATTTCGAATTGTTCCCGGAAGGGTTGGCCGAGAACTTCCGATCCGGCGACCTGGAGGTGATGAGGACAGGGAAGCCCAAGCTGGATCTGGTGGAGTTGTTTCTCAATCGACAGGGGTTGGTGGATTGGTTTGTGACCAACAAGCTCCCGATGTTCGATCGCTCAGGTCGGGCCTTCGGCGTGATGGGGACGGTTCAGCCCTATGATTTGCGCCATCGACTCTCGTATCCCTATCCCGAGATCGAAAAGGCGGTTGCCCACTTGCGCTCGCATTATCGGGATTCGATCAAGATGGGGGACCTGGCGAAACAGGTAGGGCTGTCAGTCCGCCATTTTGATCGTCGCTTCAAGCAGGCGTTGAGCATCAGTCCCAAGAGTTTCCAATTGAAGACCCGAATTCAGGCGGCTTGTGAAAGCCTGCGGGAGGGAACGCGGAGCGTCGGGGAAATTGCCGCCGATCTGGGCTTCTCAGATCAAAGCTCGTTTACGCTGCTCTTTCGACGAGAGATGGGGGTGACGCCGCTCAAGTATCGGCAACGATGTTACAAAACCGAAAAATAGGACTTGCGGTGAATGCCCGTGTTTCGTAGATTCCATCGCTCTTTGGCGCACCCATAGCTCAATTGGATAGAGCGTCTGACTACGGATCAGAAGGTTTGAGGTTCGACTCCTCATGGGTGTACCACTTCTCTTTACCCGGCCAAGGAAAGCCGGCCTCGCTCGGCCGCTAGGGCTATTGGCTCCGTCGCTTCGCGCATTCCTCTCATCGCCTCCCGGCAGTTCGAGAGTTCAACGGGCGCTGACCAAGCGCGGGTTGCAGGAGCAAGGGGTTCCCGATTCACTTTCCTGAGCAGCAGGCTTGGGAAGTCCGATCGGAACGGCCGGGCCCTGACCCGCATCCCGGGTGGTGTGGGAGCCGGGAACTCAATCTTTGGGAGCCGCGACTGCGTGCGTGAGGCGCGGACCGGGGCGGTTTCCTTGCTGCGGGATGGTCGAGGATCCTGAACTGGCGTAGGCGCAGGTCATGATATGTCCGACGATGGGCGATCAGATTTGCAGGGCCGTTTCGGCGTCGCCGAAGCGCTCCATTCGGACGCCCATGCGGTCCATGAGGGCGAGATGGAGGCGGCAGAGTTTGCGGTTGGATTCCTTGCTGAGGTCGTGGTGTTGGCCGCCCTTGATCGAGCCGCCGCCTCCGCCGGCGAGCACGACCGGCAGTTGGCGTGAGTCGTGGGCGTTGCCGTCCATGAGGCTGCTGGTGAGCATGATCATGCTGTTTTCGAGGAGGTTGCGTTCGCCCTCGTTGGTCGCGGCCATTCTGGTCAGAAATTCGGACCAGAGCTTTACCTGGAACTCGTTGACTCGTTGGTAATGATCGAGTCGGGTCTCGTCGTTGGCGTGGTGGGAAAGTTCGTGAATGCCGCCACGGACGCCCTCGACGCTGGGGAAGCGCATGTTCGAAAGGTCGTTGTTCATCATGAAGGTGGCGACGCGGGTGCGGTCCATCTGGAAGGCCAGCAGGAGGATGTCGAACATCAGGCGGAGGTGCTCCTCCGGGTTGTTCGGGATGCCGGCCCCGGGGCGGGCGAGCGTCGCCTTGGTGACGGAGGGCTGCCAGCCCTGGCCGGTGGTCTCCGCCTGGCTCTGCCTCTCGGCCTGCTCGACGCGCTGTTCAATCTCGCGAACGGAAGTGAGATATTCATCGAGCTTGTGGGCGTCGCGCTGGCTGAGTTTGGGGCGCAGGCTCTGGGCGTCGCCGAGGACGAGGTCGAGGATGCTCTTGTCGCGCTTGCGGCGGCTGCCGTCGTCGAAGAGTTGGTCGAAGGCCTGCTGCGGGAAAATCTCCTTGGGCGCGGGGGTGGTGGGTGAGCTCCAGGAGATGTAGGCGGAATAAATCGAGGTGAAGCCGGAATCGGTGCTGTAGCGCGGCCGCTCCGTGCCGAGCACGATGCTGGGGACGGGCGTCATCCGGCAGGTCTGGGCGGCGATGAGCTGGTCCATGGTCGTGCCGACCTCGACGTCGGTGGTGGTCTTCTTGACCTTGAGTCCGGAGAGGATGTTCATCTTCGGGTAGTGGCCGCCCTCGCCTTGGACGGTGGTGGGATTCCACAAGCCTTTGAAGACCGTGACGTTCCGCTTCAGCGGTTCGAGCGGGGATAGGCTCTTCCAGAGCTTCAGATTGCCCTGGTCCATGGACGCGCCCCAGTGATGGGGATTGACTCCGTTGCCGGTGAAACAGACGGCGAGGCGACGAGGGGCGGTGGCGGCTTCCTTTCTTGTTTCGGCGCCGAAGACATTAACGGATTCGAGCCAGGGGAGGCCGAGGGCGACGCCGGCGCCCCGGAGAAACATGCGGCGGTTCGTGCGGGTGTTCATTTGGCAAATTGGATCTGGGTTCTAAACTACCTGTTTCAGCCGCGGATGAACACGGAGAAGCACGGATGGGTTTCTGAAATGGGGCGCTTGCGGTGATCCACAATAAATGCTCTCTCACGGAGCGCGGCTGTGTCCCGTCCTCGGGACCGACCGCAGCAACTTCCGATGAGCGGGCTCTCGGAAACAGTCCGGACTTTAAATGTCGCCAACCTTGCTGCGACTGGTTTTCGACACATTTGCGCTCCGGCAACGCCGGATCTCGTCGTCCTGCATTCGTGTGAATTCGTGTCCATTTCAACTCGACGAAGCGTTGCGAATGCGGTTCGTGGATTGCTATTTCGCCGCGGCGACGGTGGCTTCGGCTCGGCGGTTGCGGAATTGACGGCTCTTCACGATTTCCTGCACGGCGGCGGAGAAGCGGCCTTCACTGGATTCAAGAGCCTGTTCCATGCGGGCGAGTAGGTCCTTGTCGCTGGGAATGACGGCGCGGCCAAGGGCGTAGCCAAGGAGCTTGCGACAGAACTGGGCGTTGAAGAGGTTGATGTTGCCGGTGAGGTATTGGCGCAAGCCATCGATGTCCTTGAAGGCTTGGCCGGGCTTGATCTCGCCGGTGTTGTCGATTCGGTCTCCGGCCGCGTCGGTGACGCGGTAGCGGCCGATGGGATCAAAGGACTCCAGCATGAAGCCGAGTGGATCGATACGGTCATGGCAGACAGAGCAGGCCGGATCCTCCCGGTGGCGTTTCAATTCCTCGCGCAGGGTCGCGGGCTTGAGGCTGTCTTCATTCAGCTGGGGAACGTTCGGCGGGGGCGGGGGCGGGGTGAAGCCGAGCACGACCTGGTAGAGGTAGTCGCCGCGCACGACCGGGCTGGTGCGATGTGGACGCGAGGTTTTGGTGAGGACGGCGCCCATGCCAAGGAGGCCGCCGCGATGATGCTTTGTCACCGTCACCTCGCGGAACTCGGGGCCGTTCACGTCCGGCACGCCATAGAATGTCGCCAACCGCTCATTGAGAAAAGTGGTCTCGCCGGCGATGATGTCCGCCACCTTGCGGTCCTCGCGTATGAGGTGGGTGAAGTATTCCACGGCCTCGCGGTAGAGGTCGGCGCGCAGTTCCGGGGTGAATTCGGGAAACGTCTCCAGGTCCACGTCCTTGTGGGCTTCGAAGTCGTTGAACTTGAACAACTGTCCGGCAAACTCTTCAGCCAAGGCTCCGGCGCGGACGTCCTTGAGCAGCCGGCTGGTCTGGGCGGCGAGCCCCTCGGGTTTGAGCAGGCTGCCGTCGGCGGCGAGGCGGCGTAGTTCGTCATCGGGCATGGAGGACCAGAGGAAGTAGCTGAGCCGGGAGGCGAGTTCCCATGCGGAAAGGGGCAGGTCGCGTGTGGCGTTGGCCACTTTCGCGGGGGGCAGGGTCTCGGCCTTGAAGAGGAAGTGCGGGGAGACGAGCCCGCGAACCAAGACCTCGCGGGCGGCGGATTCGCGGTCGAGTTTCTTGGCGAGGCCGTCGCGGTAGAGTTGGGCGAGATTATCCTTTTCCGCGGCGGTGAGCGGGCGGCGCCAGGCGCGTTCGGCGAAGCGGCGCAGATGCCCAATCATGGAGTTGTCGTAGTCCTTCCGCTGGGCGTCGTTCAGGCTGCCGGGGGCGGTCAGGCCCCAGTCCTTCCTCATGGCCGCAAGTTGCTTGCGATCGGCCTCGCCGAGGATATCGCCGAGTTGCTCGTCGCTGAAGTAGTAGACTGTGTAGCCGGGGGAATTGCGATAGAGGTTTCGGGCCACTTGCTCAAGGCGGCGTTCGAACATGTCCGGGAAGGCCTGTCTCATCACGCCGAAGTCTCCCATGGTCTGGCGGTGCGCCTTGGTCTTGATCTTCCAGATGGTCAGGACGCCGGGGATGATCTTCGTCATGTCGCGGGGTTTGCCGGTGGTCAGGGTCCACTGCATCGTGGCGTCTTCGATGTCGGCGTTTTGAAGATCCAATCGGATGTCGACGCGGATGTGGTGGGCGTCATTGGGCAGGGGCAGGGTGAAGACCCGCGGGGCGGACAGGGCGAGTCTGTTTGCTTCGATCTTGCGGCCTTCGTTCGGGTGTTTTCCGAAGGCGGCGCGGATCGTTTCCAGTTCGGTGACGCGGGCTTTGATGCCGTCGGCGTTGGCGGGCTCGGGCGTGGTGGCAAGGCGTTTCCTATTCTCACCGATCTCCTGTTTCAGCCAGTCGAAGTAATTCAGGGTTTTCTTGCCGACGCGCACGTCGATCTTGCGGATGAGGGCGATGTCGCCCTTGGCTCCGTCGCCGTCATCGCCGATGCAGAGGTGGACCTTGGAATGGCCGCGGACGTCGGCGCTGACAGGGTAGGGGCGGATGCCGTCGGCGTCCTGCTGTCGGCGTTGCACTCCGCTGCCGGGTTTCTTTGGATTGTTCCAGGAGAGGAGATCGGCTTCGATTTCTCCGATCCGTTTCGAGACACTGGTCGGAACTTCTTTCGGTTTGGCGGCGTCGGGGCGGGGCAGTTCACGCCAAGCGACGCGGGTGAGGTCGAGAAAGCGGGACTTGGGTTCCGTGCTGTTGACGAGCTTCCACCAGTTTTGAAGGAAGGGAATCTTGAGGCCGGTTTCTTTGGCGAGGTCGGCGATGGGTTTCTTGAAGTGGCGATGTTTCCAACAGGCGAGCATGTAGTCGCCCTCGCGCATGTCGTCGAAATCCTTGGGCAGGTGTTCACCGGCCTTCTGTTGGTACCAGACATAGAGTCCTTGCTCGGAGTGGGCCTTGAGTTGTTCGGGGCCGCGGAGGCCGATGCGGTGGTCGTGAAAGACGATCCCGGTGCCGGGCATGATCGTGGCGTGGTCGGCGAGCTTGCGGGCGGCAATGAAATACTTGTCCAGCGCGGCTGAGCTGAGGAAGAGCACGTCGCCGGTGTTGGAGAAGCCCTCGCCGCCGCCGCCGTCGGTTTGGAATCCGGCGGCGAGGTCGTAGTCGTGGCCGGTGAGATCGCGGATGGTGCGGTCGTACTCGGCGTTGGTGAGGCGGCGCATGGTCACGGGGCCGGGGTCGCCGGGGTTGGCCTCGGCGAGCTTGTCCAGTTCACGGTTCACCCAACTGGTGACAACGGCCGTTTCCTGGTCGGTCAGTTGCTCGGATTTGGGCGGCGGCATGTCGCCGTCCTCGATGGTCTCCATTGCGCGGATCCAGGTCTCGAAGGTCTTGGAGAAGTTCGATACGCTTGCCAGGGTTTTCAGATCGATATCCCCCTTGGTCTTCCTGCCGCCGTGGCAGTCGTAGCACTTGGCGGCCAGGATCGGTTCGACGTTCTTCCAGTTCGGCGCGGCCAGGAGGGAACCCGCGGTCAAACCGGTCGCCAAACCCGCGGCGCCCAGCGCGCGTTTCAGGAGTTGGTTGAAGCCAGAACTCATTGGTGACATCAGAGGCATTCGATTCGCATAGTATTCAATCGAACTGCAACCCCAATTCTGCCAAACGCAATCATTTCTTGGTCGGGGGAAGGGGGCGCGGCTGTGTCGGAGCCCGGCCGCAGCGTTGTGGCGGACGAAAAGGAGGGGGATTGCCGAGGCTCTCTTCAGTTCAGGGTGGCTGCGGCTGGTCCCGAAGGCGGGTCACAACCTCGCTCCGCGGGCGCGGTTCACAAGGGGCTTCGACGGAGGGTGTGAGCGATCAGGTCATTCCGGTTATTCCGTGTTTTCCGTAGTTCCCATCCTTGGTCGATCAAGGCAGTTTCGTGGGGTCATGACACGCACGAGCTCTTTCCTGTTGCTATCGTTGCTTCTCGCAGCGGCCGCCCATTCCGCCGCGCCGAAGCCTGCGAAATCTTTCGCGCGGCCCGAACCGGTCGCCGATCGCGCGACGCTTGGCTCCCGTATCCAGCGGACGATGACCCGCCTTGCAACAAGTTCCCCGGAGCAGCGCAACCACGTTCGCATTCTTTTCTACGGGCAGTCGGTGACGCGCAATCCGTGGTGGCAGGATGTCGCCAATGACCTGCGCACGCGGTTTCCCCACGCGGACCTGGAGATCGAGAACCGTGCGATCGGTGGCTACGGCGGGCCGGTTTTGATCAATACGGCGGAGTTCGACCTGTATCTCTTCTATCCCGATCTGGTGATCTTTCATGTCTGGGGCGGCGTTGAGACCGGGCATCAGGAGAAGATCATCCGTCGCATCCGCGAACGCACGACCGCTGAGGTCCTGCTCTGGACCAGCAATCTCCGCTGGCCGAAGACCGTGCCGCCGGATGGCGATCCGCACCATCCCGACGTGTTGCGGACCGACGGCGCCGACCAGGCAATCTCGGATCTCTATCACCGACTCGGTCGTGAGTTGGGATGCGAGGTCGCCGATGTTCGCGCCGGCATGCAGCGATACTTGAAGAAGCACGGGCTCGTCGTGAAGGACACCCTCCGCGATACGGTGCATCCGAATGAGTTGGGCAACTTCCTCATCGCCGAACTGGTCAAGCCTCACCTGCAATGCCATCCCGGGCGTGCCGACGAGGCTTGGCGTGGGCTCGTCACCAAGGTTCCCGGCGACGATCCGCGGGTGCGACCGGGGAAGGACGGTTCGCTGATGTTGGATTTTGTCGGCAACCGCGTGGACGTGGTGGCGCGGCCGGATTCCGGCGGCGGCGCGGCGCGGGTCCTGATCGACGGCAAGGCGCCCTCTTCGAATCCTGCGCTTTACTACCATACCCGGCCGAGCTCGACGCCGGTGGCGGGGCGGCCGGCGTTCGACAAGATTGACCATGTTTCGCCGCTGCAGGTGGAGACCTGGACCGCGAAGATTCTGGAATGCGATCTGGAAGACGATGTCCTGAAGTATGAGGTCACCGGCTCCAAGACCGGTTTCGACGGGCGCGGCGATCACAAGGAGCGTTTCGTGTCCAGTTCGGGGCGGGTGGTGATTGAGCCGCGGATGTGGATGTTCAACTGGTCCCTGCGTTACCGTAAGGCAAAGCTGCCGGTAGATTACCAGGTGACCTGGGAAACGAAGCCGCTGTTCGTGGACACTTGGCGGGCGCCGAAGGAGTTCGACCCCACTCGTGAGTCCACCTTGACGGCCGTTCTGGCTCAGGGGTTGGTGAATGGTCCGCATACGTTGACCCTGCTGCCGGAGAAGAAAGGGAAATCCCTGCGTCCGGCGGCCTTCCATATCTATCGCCCGCCGCTGCCGGTGAAGGGGGATTGACGGGCTGGGGCTATCGAGCAGCGCGTCTTCTTGGAGGTTGTTGAATCACGGTCGTTCAGGATACCAATACGCCCGTGAATCTGATTCCCCGCTCTGTTCGCTTTCTTTTCCTCGCCGGGCCGTTCTTGTTCGTTGGCGCTCTTCCATCTCGCGCGGGCGATCGGATTTCCGTCGCCGACCATGACACGATCCAGGCCGCGCTTGACGCTCATCCCGGAGTGATGATCCACGTCCCGGCCGGCGATCACGTCATCAGTGAGAAACTGCGCTTGCGGGGAAACGGCGGCGGATTGTATGGCTCCGGGCGGATCATCCAGACCAGCGCGGACCAGCCGATCCTCGAGATCGAGAACGCGACCGGCATCGTCATCCGCGACCTGACCCTGACGCGGCCCGAAGGAAGGCTGGACACCGACAAGGAGGGCGTCCTTGCGATTCGTTGCCGCGACTTGACGCTTGAGAACCTGCGGGTGGTTGACAACCGCACGCGCTCAGCCGCGATCGCCCTGCGTGACTGTCGCGATGCACGGATCAGTCGCTGTCTGGTCCGCAACTACATGCGCATCACCGTGGACGACCGCACCGGGAGCCCAGACTGGGGCTACGCCTTCAACTGCACGGACGGCACGGGCATCAGCGTCAGGACCAGCCGGGGAACCCTGATCGAGGGCAATCGGGTGATTGAGGAGAACTTGGTCCCGACGCCGGAGATCAAGGCGAAGCATCGTCTTGGTGACTGGATCAAGAAGAACCCGGAGAAGGGGGGCATCGTCAGTCAGCAAGCCTGGGACGCCGGTTACACGGACAACTGGCAGCAGGGCTCCGGCATCATCGTGACCTCGCCGGAGGTCAGCGACCTTACTCGCATCCTGGGCAATCATATCGAGAACGCCGCCCAGGGCATTGACCTGCATTCCGACCACGTGATCGTCGCGGACAACGTTGTCGTGAATTCCTTCATCGGGATGAAGGCGATGCACGGTTCGCGCAATGTCCTGATCCGTGGCAACCAGTTCACGCGGAACAGCCTCTGGGCGATCGGGCTCATGCCCGGCGCGGCGGCTCACGATGGCAACCGCGACGGGGGCTCCATCATTTCCGGAAACATCATTTCCGACTTCGGTCACGGCGACGCCGGCTGGATCTGGGGGAAGGAGCGGTCGCCTTTCAAATTCGACACGGGGCAGCAGCCCGACGACCCGGCATTGGCGGATGTGCTCGTCATCGGCAACCTGATCCATTGCATTGGCGAGCCGCATTACCGCTATGCGGTGATCCTGCCGGGCGGTCCGCGCGGGCCTCAGAACCTGCGCTTCTCCAGCAATCTTTTTGCCCCCGGGACAGAGGGAGTCTGCAACCGCGAACTGCCGCGATGAAGCGCAGCCCTCAGTCGAGCTTGAGCAACTCCTCCGCGATCTGGACGGCGTTGAGCGCCGCGCCCTTGAGGAGTTGATCTCCCGCGACCCAGAAACAGAGGCCATTGTCCATCGCGCAGTCCTTGCGAATGCGACCCACCTGGCAGTTGTCCCGTTCGGCCACATTGAGAGGCAGGGGATATTGGTTCTCCTCGGGCGAGTCGACCACATCGATGCCGGCGGCGGCCGTGAGGACCTCGCGGGCCGCCTCGACGGACGCCGGCTTCTCAAACTCGGCGCTGACGGCGATGGAATGGGCCCGGTAGACGGGCACGCGCACACAGGTTGTGCTGGCGCGGAAGGTGGGGTGATGCATGATCTTGCGCCCCTCGTTCTCCATCTTCATCTCCTCCTTCGTGTAGCCCGAATCGAGGAAGACATCGACATGAGGCAGGACGTTGAAGGCGATCTGGTGCGGGTAGACCTCCTTCGTCACGGGCTCTCCGTTCACGATCTGCCCGACCTGGTTCTTCAGTTCCTCCAATGCCTTGGCGCCGCTGCCGGAAACCGCCTGGTAGGTCGACGCGAAGATGCGCTTCACTCCGAAGGCCTGATGCAGCGGCGCGAGGGCCATCAGTGTGATGATGGTTGAGCAGTTCGGATTGGCGATGATGCCATTGTGACGTTTGACATCCTCGCCATTGAGTTCCGGCACGACCAGCGGGACGTCGTCGTCCATGCGGAAAGCGCTGGAGTTGTCCACCACAACGCAGCCGGCTTCCTCGGCGGCAGGGGCGAATTCCTTCGAAATGCCGCCTCCGGCGCTGAACAAGGCGATATCGATCCCGGCGAAAGACTCCTTCGTCAATTCCTTCACGGTGATTTCCTCTCCCCGGAAGCTCAGGGTCTTGCCGGCTGAACGGGCCGAGGCCAGGAGGGTGAGTTTTCCGACCGGAAACCGACGCTGTTCCAGCACGTTCAACATGTCGATGCCGACGGCTCCGGTCGCGCCAACCACTGCGATATGAGGGTTTTCTTTCATAAAGGGCCGCGAAATATAGCGATTGAGTGAGGGGTGTCAAACGCGGCGCTGAGCCAACGCGTGAATTGGGCGGAGATTGAACGTTGTGTCGCGCGCTCCTTGCGAATCTTTGCGGAGCGGTGCTCTTCTGGGTGTTTTTTCAATTTTTTTGTCCGGTCGTCGCCACGAACGGCCATATTTGGGGTAGAAACAGATTGTTGCTTTCGGAGTTTCTGTGAGAAGCCCGGCGTTCCGCCGCGAACCCGGCGGCGGATTTGGATGCTCTTGGATGGGAGGATCCTCGTTGCCACGGGTCGCAACCCAAGCAAGGGGGAATGAAGGCGGCGCCGGAATACGCGGCGCAGCGGGCGCAGGACCGGTCTCCCTGATAGCTTCAAAGGTGTGGTGAGGTGCGGGTCTTGACGGGAATGGCTCCATTCAAGCCCCAAGGGGTAGTGTTTCGTGGCCGGGTAATCACAAAATTCTGCGTGTTTGAACAATTTGCTCTTCACCTGAATTGAATTGCCTCTATGCTGTCCGGATGGCGCGCAACAACACGGCGAGCAATGCGGTTTCCCGGCAGGGTTCCGGCGAGATTCGAGGGTTTCTCCTCCTCGCTGGAGCCGTGATGCTGTTGGCCGCATTATTGAGTTTTGATCCTTACGACACGGCGTTTTCCCGCTATCCGGCCAATGAGAGCAAGAGCAACTGGATTGGGCCGATGGGCGCCTATGTGGCGCATGCCCTGTATTTCGTTTTTGGTCTCCCAGCCTTGATTCTCGCGGGCGCCTTGGCCCTCTACGGAGCCTCTTATTTCTGGAGCGCCTTGGAGCATATTCGCCACCGATGGCCATGGTTGATCGGTTTCATGGTTGCCTGCATGGGGCTCTTCCACCTCTACGAGCCCATTTTCGATTTCAAGGACTCCATGGACATCACGAGTCCGGGAGGGTTGATCGGGGAGTATTTGAACGTGCTGTTGATCGAGCGCTTCCTGGGGCAAATCGGCGGGACGTTTGTTTTCGGCTGCCTTTATCTGATGTGTTTGGTCTACATCGCCGACATTGATGTGATGCGATTGGCCCGGGAATACCTGGACCGACGGCAGGAGGCGAAGTTGGCCCGGATGACGGAGGAGGAGAAAATTCAGCACAAGGTCGAAGAACTGGAACGCGAGGCGCAGGAGATCGAGCGGAAACTGAATCCGTTCGAACCGGCAAAGCCCAAGGGACGCCGACGCCGGAAGAAGGCGGAACCGGAACCGGAGCCGGAACCGGAGCCGGAAGCGGAAGCGACCGAGGGGCCTACGGAGGAAGTGGAGGCTCTGCCGGAGGAAATGCCGGGGATTGCAACCCCTCTGGGCGCCGATCTTCAACCTGTGCCGGAACCGACGTTCCGGGATGTGAGCGATCGCGACCGGGGGGAGACTGAGGCGGGTGAGGAAGCTTCGGACGAAGACGACGAATCGGAGGACGAGGACGAGGAGACGATGGATGAAAGCGAGTCCTCATCCGAGGAGGCGGATGAGGCGGACACAATCGAGGACGCGGAGCACGAGGTCCAGGAAGGGGAGACCATTTCAGCGCGTGAGATCGGGGCGGCTTCAACCGAGGAGTTGTTGGGCAAGGCGACGCTCGGGGAAGGGAACCGTGAGGGGGGGGAGGGAATGGAAGACGCGGCCGACGAGGACGTCGCCATTTCAGATGTTGCGGAGGAGTCCGGAGCGGCGGAGGACGCGCACGCCGAGGAACCTGAGGCGGCTGGAGAGGGGACTGAGACTGGCGAGGCGAAGGCGGACGAGCCGGTTGACGCTCCGGCGCCGCAGCCCAGGAAACCAACCCTGTCGTCCCTCCGCGGCAAGATGGTTCCCCGGAACCTCAAGCGCATTGAGGTGGCCCAGGCTCCCAAGATCGCCAAGTACAAGCGACCGGGGTCGGACTTCATGTACGAGGGGGATGTTCCTTCGAAACGGGGCGAGACCAAGGAGGAATTGATGGCCAACGCCAAGCTGATGCAGGACACACTGAAGCAGTTTGGCATCGAGGTTTCCTTGGGGGACATCACCAAGGGGCCGACCATCACCCGCTACGAGTTGCACCCGGCGCCGGGCATCAAGCTGGAGAAGATCGCCAATCTCAGCAACAACCTGACGGCGACGTTGAAAGCCGAGCGCATCAACATCCTCGCGCCGGTTCCCGGGAAGAGTTCGGTCGGCATCGAGGTGCCCAATCGGGTCAAGACCAAGGTCGTCATGCGCGACCTGCTGGAATCGCCGGAGTGGACGAAGAGCAAGGCCAAGATACCACTCGCCCTGGGCAAGGATGTCTATGGCAAGCCGATCGTGGCGGACCTGGCCGACATGCCGCATCTGCTGATCGCAGGCAGCACCGGCTCGGGCAAATCGGTCTGCATCAACTCCATCATCGCGTCGTTGTTGACCAAGTTTGCGCCGGATGAAATGCGTTTTGTCATGATCGACCCGAAGGTGGTCGAACTGCAGCAGTACAACGTCCTGCCGCACCTGGTCGTCCCCGTGGTCACGGATCCCAAGAAGGTCGTGATGGCGCTGCGGTGGGTGATCACCGAAATGGAGAAGCGTTACCAGATCTTCGCCAAGGTCGGCGTGCGCAATGTCCATTCCTTCAATACCCGCAACAAGGTCAAGAAGCGGAAGAGGAAGGAGGATCAGTTTGAGCTCCGGCTGGACGGCAAGGCCGAGGCGGAAGGCTTCGCGGTCGAACTGGATCAGGAAATGGTCGCCGATGACGACGAGCAGATCCTGATTCCGGACAAGCTCAGTTACGTCACCGTCATCATCGATGAGTTGGCGGACCTGATGATCATGGCGCCCAAGGAGACGGAAGAAGCGATCGCCCGAATCACCCAGATGGCGCGCGCCGCCGGAATTCATTGCATTGTCGCGACGCAACGTCCGAGCGTCGATGTGATCACCGGCCTCATCAAGGCGAACATTCCCTCGCGTATCGCGTTCCAGGTGGCGGCGAAGGTGGATTCCCGAACCATTCTCGATGCCATGGGCGCGGACAAGTTGCTGGGCAAGGGCGACATGCTGTATTTGCCGCCCGGTTCCGCGAAACTCATCCGCGCTCAGGGGGCCTTGATCACGGACGAGGAAATCCAGGACATGGTCGACTTCATCGCAGAGCAGGGCAAACCCGCGTATGAGAAGGAGATCCACCAACAGTTGCAACGGCCGGCTTCGGAGTTCGAGTCCAGTGGCAAGTCCGGGGGGGGCGAAGGAGGCAATCCTGACGATGAGATCATCGAGCGCTGCATCGACGTCATCCGGACGGAGCAGAAAGCGAGTGTATCCCTCCTGCAGCGTCGACTGCGCTTGGGCTACACGCGCGCCGCGCGGATCATGGACCAGCTGGAGGATCTGGGCGTGGTGGGGCCGTCCAAAGGCGCTGAACCAAGGGATATCTTGATCGACCTCGAGGGAGAGGGAATGGATGGCGGCGGGCAGCAGTTGGTCTAGCTTGCCGGCCGGTCAACTTCCCCGTTCAACGGTGCTCTTGTATCCGAGAACGCCATCGGCGATGGCCCGCGCCATTTTTTCGCGATGCGTGGAACTGGTGAGTTTCTTGAGTTCGTTGCGATTGGACATGAACCCGGCCTCGACCAGGATTGCCGGCATCGCGGCGTAACGCAGCACTGCGAAACGTGCGCGTTTGATGCCGCGATCGCGGGGGGCGTCAGCGTCTACGAGGGCCCGCTGGACCTGGTGGGCGAGCAAGGCGTTCTCCCGGTCGTGACGGTTGCCCGGATAAGCGACTGAGGTCGCGCCGCGCCCTCCGGCGTTGGTGGAGGCCGCGCCGGGCGGGGTGAGGCAGTAAACCTCGGGGCCGTCAGCCGATCGTCCCGCGCCCGGGGCGGAATTGAAGTGAATGCTGATGAAGAGGTCGGCCTTGTGTTTGAGCGCGACTGCCGGTCGGGAATCAAGTTTGAGCCCCTTGTCGGTGTCGCGGGTCATGACGACTTTCAGGCCGGCTGCCTCCAGCTTCTTGCGCACGGATTGAGCCAACTCCAGCGTGAGGTTCTTCTCCCGGTAGCGTCCCTCGCTGTTGCCAGGATCCGAGCCCCCGTGCCCAGGGTCGAGGCAAACGGTTGTAATCGTATTGGCGTCGGCCTTCGGGGGATGCAGCACCGGCATGATGGTCTTCTCAAGATCGAGCAAGGAGATATAGGCTGCGCCTTTCCAGATTCGCGGGGCTCGGGAAAGCCAGAGCCGGACCCCGTTCATCTCAGCCTTGGCGGAGCCGATAGTGAAGATCAGCTTGGACCAGCGGCTGCTTGCCTCGAGGGACCGTCCCTTTTGCAACCACTTGGTCTCGAATCGGATTGCGTCTGCCCACTCGCTGATTCGGACATATTTCCCGCCAGAAAGACGGACCGAATCAAGGCGGTCGACGAAGGTGTCGGCCGGCGCGCAAAACGCGGCCACAAGGAGTAAAAACGATGCGATTCCCGCCCGGATCATAAGCCTGGATGTGTAGAGGATGGCCCCTTATGGTGGCAAGCCCGAACGCGCATGGAGTTGCATTTTTTGAGAAAGGGGCAACCCTTTTCAAATCGGGTTGACGCCCCTTTGGCCAGTCCCTAAGTTTTGCTCCCCGGTCAAAGGTCCGGGCGGCTGCCTTCTTGTTCAACAGTCGGAACAAATAGATACCAAACACGATTCCATATGGCGGAAAATTCGGATTTCAAAGCGGGCCTTGAGGGCGTTGTCGTCGCGGAAACCAAGCTGAGCTCCGTCCGGGGCGATGTAGGGCAGTTGATCTATTGCGGCTACGACATCGACGAATTGGCGGGCAACGCCACCTTTGAGGAGATTGTCTACCTCCTGTTCCACCAGAAGCTGCCCAACCAGGCCGAGTTGGACGAATTGAAGGCGGAGCTGTCAGGAAGCCGCGAGCTGCCGGATCCCGTGATCACTCTCATCAAGGACCTTCCCAAGGATGCGCGACCCATGCACGCGATCCGTTCAGCGGTCTCCGCGCTCGGCTGCTTCGATCCCAATGCCGACGACAACAGCCTGGAAGCGGCCCGGAAGATGTCGGTCAGTTTGTTGGCCAAGATTCCGGTGATCACCGCCTACTTCCACCGGCTGCGCGAGGGCAAGGAGCTGGTGCATCCGGATCCGTCGCTCTCCGAGGCCGAGAACTTCCTCTACATGATCGACGGCGAGAAGCCTTCCAAGGATAAGGCTGCGACCATGGACATGTGCTACATTCTCCATGCGGATCACGGGTTCAACGCGTCCACCTTCAGCGCCCGGGTCACCATTGCGACCCTGAGCGACATGTATTCGGCGATCACCTCCGCCATCGGCACGCTGAAGGGGCCGTTGCACGGCGGCGCCAATGAGGGCGTCATCAAGATGCTTCAGGAGATCGGCTCTCTCGACAAGGTGGACGCCTACGTGGAGAACGCCCTCGCCAACAAGCAGAAAATCATGGGCATCGGCCATCGCGTCTACAAGGTGCTCGATCCGCGCGCGCCGCACCTCAAGCGCATGGCTCAGAAGCTGACCGCTGAATTGGGTGAAACTAAGTGGATCGACATGAGCGAGCGCATCGCGGCATTGATGCTCGAGCGCAAGAATCTCAACGCCAACGTTGATTTTTACTCAGCCACGGTTTACTACTCGCTGGGCATCCCGACGGACCTTTTCACGCCCTTGTTCGCGATTGCGCGCACGGCCGGTTGGACGGCCCAGGTGTTGGAGCAACTTGAAGCGAACCGGCTCATCCGGCCGCGGGCGAAATATGTTGGCGCCGAGGGACTGAAGTTTGTCCCGGTCGCCGAGCGTTGAACCAAGCAGGCTCCTCTCCGACCACTGACCAGAATGTCATACCCGAGGTCCGGCTGTGACCTGGGAAGCACAATAGACCCATGAACATCCACGAATATCAGGCCAAGCAACTATTTGCCCAATACGGCGTCAAAGTACCGTCCGGTGAGCCTTGCACCACCGTCGAGGAAGCCAGGACGATCGCCGAACGCATCTTCGGTGAAGGGCATTCGAAGGTCGTCGTCAAATCCCAGATCCATGCCGGAGGGCGGGGCAAGGGAACCTTCAAGGACGGCTTTCAGGGAGGCGTGCACCTTTGCGATAGCGCCGAGGACGCCGTGGCCAAGGCGGAGGCCATGCTGGGGAATGTCCTTGTCACCAAGCAGACCGGCCCCGAGGGCAAACAGGTCAACACCATCCTGATCGCTTCGGCTGAAAAAATCGTTAGCGAGTTCTATCTTTCCATCCTGCTCGATCGCGACAGTGGCCGCCCGCTGGTCATGGCCAGCACCGAAGGCGGCATGGACATCGAAGAGGTCGCGGAGAAGACCCCGGAGAAAATTCTCAAGGAATTGGTGGATCCCGCGCTCGGACTGATGCCCTATCAGGCCCGGAAGATTGCCACGGGCCTCGGACTGACCGGCAAGCTGCTAAACCAGGGAGCCAAGCTCCTGATGGGGGTCTACAAGACCTGGTGGGAATGCGACGCCTCGTTGGTGGAAATCAACCCGCTCTGCATCGTGGAAACTCCCGATGGCGGCCAGGACATCGCCGCCGTGGACGCCAAGATCGGATTCGATGACAACGCGCTCTACCGCCACAAGAACATCGAGGAAATGCGCGACCTTAACGAGGAAGCGGAACTCGAGGTCGAAGCCAGCAAGTATGATCTGAACTACATCAAGCTCGATGGCAATATCGCTTGCCTGGTGAATGGCGCCGGCTTGGCGATGGCCACCATGGACATCATCAAGCATTACGGCGGCGAGCCGGCCAACTTCCTGGATGTCGGCGGCGGCGCCAGCAAGGAACAGGTGACGGCGGCTTTCAAGATCATCCTGAGCGATCCCAATGTGAAGGCTATCCTGGTCAACATCTTCGGCGGCATTATGGACTGCAATGTCATTGCCGAGGGCGTTGTCGCGGCGGCCAAGGAGACGGGACTGACGCTTCCGTTGGTTGTCCGCCTGGAGGGCAACAATGTCGCCGCAGGCAAGGCCACTCTAGACAGCTCCGGGCTTTCACTCGTCAGCGGCGATTCGATGGCGGACGCCGCTGAAAAGGTCGTCAAGACCGTCTGATTGAGCCGGATCGGGACGCGCCGCCAAAACCACGCAATTCGAACCACTCACCACTTTTCCCCATGTCCATTCTCGTCAAACCCGACACCAAGGTCCTGATCCAGGGCATCACGGGCAGCTTCGGCGCCCGGCACACCAAACTCAGCCTCGACTACGGCACCGACGTTGTCGCCGGCGTCACGCCCGGGAAGGGCGGCCAGAAGTTTGAAGACCAAGTGCCCATCTTCGATACGGTTTCCCAGGCGGTCGACGCCACCGGAGCAACGGCTTCCGCCATCTTCGTGCCGCCGCCCTTCGCAGCGGACGCTATTTTGGAGGCGGTCGACGCCGGTGTGGAGGTGATTGTCGCGGTGACCGAGGGGATTCCCGTCCGCGACATGATCGAAGTGAAGCGGGTGATGGAAGGCAGCAAGTCGCGCCTCATCGGACCGAATTGCCCGGGCCTCGTGACGCCGGGCACGGGGGAGGATTCCAAGGGCGGCTGCCGCATCGGCATCGCGCCGGGCTACATTCACAAGAAGGGCACAATTGGCGTGGTTTCCCGCAGCGGCACGTTGACCTATGAGGCTGTCTGGCAGCTGACCTGCGCTGGCAAGGGGCAATCCACCTGCGTCGGCATCGGCGGCGACCCCGTCAACGGCACGAGCCATCTGGATGTGATCAAGATGTTCAACGATGATCCCGAAACCGAGGGCATCATCATGATCGGCGAAATCGGCGGGTCCGCCGAGGAAGAGGCCGCCGAATGGATCAAGGACAACTGCAAGAAGCCGGTCGCCGGATTCATCGCCGGAACCACGGCGCCTCCCGGACGCCGCATGGGCCACGCCGGAGCCATTGTCAGTGGAGGCAAGGGCACGGCCGAAGCCAAGATCGCCGCCTTCAAGGACGCGGGCATCGCTGTCGCCGAAACGCCCAGCCAGATGGCCGAGGCGTTGCTCGGCTTGATGTAAGGGGCGGCGAACCAACGTTTCAGACAGTTTGGGGGGCGCCTCGCCGCAGGCGACCCACTTCAAACGTCGATAATGTCATCCGACTCCGTTCGCTGATGGTTGTTGAATTGATTCGTGCGCAACTGGAATCGTTTTTCAACCTGGGATTTCACTGCGGCGCGGACTGCCGGGATCATCAGGGCAAAACCGCACAGATCGGTCAGCAGGCCCGGTGTCAGGAGGACGAGGCCACCGATCAACACCAGGAAGCCTTCGATCAATTCCCCGGCGGGCATCTTGCCGGTATTGAGTTCGGATTGGATGCTCCGCCAGACCTTGAAGCCCTGCTGCCGCGCCAGTGAGGCACCGATGAATCCCGTCACGACGACCAAGGCCACTGTCGGAACCGGACCGATCCGCTCCCCGATCAGGAACAAGAGATACAACTCCACCAGCGGGATGCAGATGAACAGGGCAAGCAAGCGCGCAAACATGGAGACACTCTGCATGGTTGGCGTTCACGTCACCATTACGAATCCGCCGGAGATTGGAATCAGGGGAAGGACTGACGAGATGTTTCGGCCAACTGCTTCCCCAATGCGGCGCGATTGAGCCTGCGATCCGGAGCTCCGAGGATTGCTCGGCATCGGCTGTCGAAACCGGTTCTCGCCGAGCAATGCTCGGCGCTCCGGGAATCACACTGGTGACGGAATCACACTGGTGACGGAATTGGCGCTGCCCCCTGAACTGGAGTGGTCAGTTTGTTAGTCTAACCAGATGGTTTT
>CAZFLK010000025.1:19112-49884 GCA_964519245.1 uncultured Verrucomicrobiota bacterium | reverse complement strand
AGGCGGTCAGCGTGAAAAGAGCCAACAAGACAGCGGGAATACGAGCGAGTCCGGATTTCATGAGTGGAAACATAACGAAACCACCAACGGAACGAAAGCGCTTGGCTGGCATCCCTTGAGCCACTCCTTCACGGCATCGTCGCAACCTCCGTTTCCTCATACTTGCCCTGAATTCCACGACGATAAATGCGTATCGACGACACACGGGTCCGCATCATGCGTTCGATCAGTTCACGAGGAACTCTGGAATACTTGTAGGCCGGCCCATCGTCGTCCGCTTCCAGGCTGATGTAGATGAAGGGAATAGCCTCGTCGTGGTCCATCTTCTCGCTGCCCTATCTGAATGTGCGGAATGAACGCACACTGGGAATCGCGACCAGAACCGCCGCCGCCCACGCTCCCTTTTCGCGGATTCCTATCTCTCTGCACCGCTCGATGAAGCCGGTTCGTCCCACTCCCCCTCGAGCAGGGCGGCCGGGATCCGTGATACGGCTTCATCAAACGCCGCATCGCTCGCGCAGCGCAGCGCGTTCGCCGATGTAATCCACAGCCTCCAACACGGCGAGCTTCTCGGATGCCGCGGTGGCGAAGAACTGATCGACGCTTAGTCCTTCCTTGGCAGCCAACCGCTCCACCTGCTTGCGCAGGTAGTCAGGAATCTGGATCGTGATCGGACTCATGATTCTTGTAGAATACGCGCAAACTCACGTGGTTCAAGGGCGGTGATTCCGAATTCAACCACCGGCGCGAAGTCCCGCACATTGGCAGTTACGATTGTTCCGCAACCGGACGCCAAAGCCAGTTCCAACAACATGTCATCGTCCGGATCGGGCAACTACGGCCGCCATTGGAAGAAGATCCGCTGTTCTTCGCCTCGTTTGCAGATCTGGTCGAGCATCGCTTCGATCTGCGAAACGCTCAAATGAAGAAGCAATCCAGATCGTTTCGAGACCTCCTCCTACTCCATCATCAAAGGGACGGAAAACGGGGATCACTTCCCCGCGGCGGATCGCCAAGAGGATTGCATGCGAAGCTCCCAAAGAGCTCCGCATGCCCGCGATCAAGACATTCGTGTCAATGACCGCCCGCAATTCCATGAACACTTCTCCGCTCTACCGAACCTTCAACATGCCGCGCATGAGGATGTGGTGGCCGGGGAAGGTGCAGACGTAGGGGTAGTCGCCGGGCTTGGTTGGGGCGGTGAACTCGATGACCTCTTCCTTGCCATGGTCGAGGAGCTTGCTGGCCCAGATGATATCCTTGCTGGGCGGCACGAACCCGAGTTCGAAACCCTTCGCGCCGAGGGTCATGGCGGCCATGGCGACCGTGTCGCGCTTGCCGGGCTGGGTGAGCACGATGTTGTGCGGCATGAAGTCCGGGTTCGCAAAGGTCAGCTTGATCTTCTTGCCCGCCTTCACGGTCAGTTCCTTGATGTCGTACTGCATCTTCTCGACCACCGTCGCGATGCGGATCTCGGTGAGCTCATCCGTGTCCTTGAGAATGCCGGATTTCTGCACGACCTCGACGACCTTCTCCTGCGTTTGGCCGGCGCCCGCAGCGGGATCGGCGTTGTACCAATGGTGCTGCACGGTCTGCGCCGCCTGGCGCGCGTGCGGCTCCGGAGAGGTGAGCAACGCGTTCAACAACTTTCCGTCCCGGACATTGAACGCCTGGTGCAACCAGAGCGCCTCGAGCAGATGATGCGCGTGCTCCTTCTTCTTGGGATCAAACTGCTTCATCCAGCTCTTGGTCGCGGAGATGACCTCCTTCGGATCGCGCTCGCTCAACTCCACCCGGGTGCGATGCCGAACGCCGTCGACCGGGTGCTTCAGGTTGTCCAGCAGCGCCATGATGGGCTGGCCGTCGATCTTGACCGGCTTCTGCAGCGGGCGCCCCTTGGCGACCATGCGGTAAATGCGACCGTGCTTGTGATCGCGGTTGGGGTCACGGACATTGTGCTGCATGTGCCCGATGATGGCGTTGTGCCAATCGGAGATGTAGAGCGCGCCATCCTCGCCGAAAATGGCGTCGGTTGGACGGAAGTTCTTGTCGCCGCTCATCATCAGCCCCTTGGATTCCTCGGTCTGGGTCGTGCCGTCGGGGAGGACCTTGTCGACCTTGAGATCGCCGCCATTGGGCACGCCCCAAGCCTCGCCCAGTTTGGTGGTCGACTTGACCTGCTTGGCGTTCTTGCCCCGCCCCTCGGTCTTGGTGAGCTCGTAGCCGCCGTCGCGATGCAGCTTGTATTCCTTAATGCCCAGGAAGCCGATCGCATTGCACAGGATGAAGTCCTGCTGGATATCCTCCGGAAAGTTCGCGCTGGAGATGATCTCGTTGGCGCAAACGGGACGAACCTCCTTCACCAGCAATTGATGCATCTTCCACCCCGCGCCTTCAGGACGCACCTGGTAGGCGCGCCCGCCGGTGCCGTCGGTGGCATAATGGTAGCCCCAACGATCAAACGAAATGCCGTGCGGATTCGGACTGTTCGCGCCGTGGAGGGCGATGGTGTATCGGCGGGGATCAAAGCGATACATGCCGGACTGCGTGGCGGCCAGGTTCGGTCCCCACGGATGCTCGTGATTGTGCTGCAGGAAAATGCCGCTCTGCCAGTAGATGCCGCCATCCGGACCGTAGATCATGTTGTTCGCCGCATGGTGCGTGTCAGAGGAGCCGATGCCTTGGAAAAGCACCTCGCGCACATCGGCCTTGTCGTCCCCATCCGTGTCCTTGAGAAACAGGATATCCGGCATGGAAGTGACAATGACGCCGCCATTCCAGAACTCGAATCCAAGCGGGTTGTGCACCCGGGCGAATTCAATGGCGCGATCGGCCACGCCGTCATTGTTGTCATCCGGCAGGATGATCAACGAATCATTCATTTCTTTCAGCGGTTCCCACTTGGGATAGGTCGGCCAGGCGGCAACCCAGAGCCGACCCTTGGTGTCGACCTGCATTTGAACCGGATTGACCAACCCCGGAAAACGCTTCTCATCGGCAAAGAGATTCATCTCAAACCCCTTTCTCATTGCCATCAAATCGATGCCCTTCTCGCCACTGACATAGTTGAGATTGCCCTCCTTCATGGCATTGGAACTGCGACTGCCGCCGCCGACGTTGGAGATCACCTTGATCGGGGCCGGGACATTGTCGTCGGTGACCTTGATGTCGGTATGATTGGCGCGGGCCCAGATGCGCTGGTCGCGATTGGCCGTCAGCACATCCCACATCTTCAACTCGTGCTGCAGCACTTCGGCGTTGGTCTGGTCATTGACGAACTTCAAGGTCGAACGACCGCCCCAGACGTCGTTGCCATCGGTGGCGCGATAGCGATTGTGCCAATGCACGTTCTTGTCCAACACCGCCTGGCGCAGAGCTTCGTGCTCCGCCGAGGCGTTGATCTCACGCCCCAACAGGGACGACGCAATCATTTCACCCACCCGACGGTTGCCCTGTTCGTTGAGGTGGATGCCGTTGATGGTCAACGGAACGCCCTTGGCGGCGAACAGCTTGGCGCTCGGGGTGTAGAGATCGACGTAGGCGACACCCGCCTCCATGGCCGCCGCCTCGGTGGCCTTGGCATAGGCGGCAAGCCGCTGATTGTGCTCCTTGCCACCCGGTAGATTGGGATCTTTCCGGTCTTCAAACGCAATCGGGCTGAAGAGCACAATGCGGGGATAAGTCTTCCCGTTGGCCTTGGAGCCCCGGGTCTGCTTCACAAAGTCGATCAAGAGATCCTTGTAGGCGTCCGCCTTCTCAAGGCCGTCCCAGGATTCGTTGTAGCCGAACATGGCGAAGACCACGTCCGCCTTCACGTCCTGCAGGTAGCGCGTCATGGGCGTAAAGCCCTTGCTCCGGGGGTAATTGTTGGGCCGGTCGCCGGTGAGGCTCATGTTGCGGAAGACGAGTCGGTGATCCGCCAACTCGCTCTGGATCAACGTCTCCATCCAGCCGTCGTGCTGCATGCGATCGGCCAGGCCGTTGCCGAGGATGGCGATGGTGTCGCCCTTGTTGAATTTGAAGGGCAGCGGATCGCGGTAGTTCGCCGGAATCTCCGAGACCTCCGGCTCCACGTCCGTGGGCTGCACGCGACCGCGGCTGATGGAAGCGCCCGGTTTGCCCGCAAAAGTGAGGTAGGCCAACTTGCCCTTGGCGCTGACGTCCACGACGACCGATTCGCCCGCCGCGATCTTCGCCTTCTCGAAGACAGTCTTGCGCTTGGCGTCGAGCAGCGTCACCGAGAACTCGTCCAAACGACTCTCGAACCCCTTGCGGTTCCAAACCTGCACTTTCTCCACGGCAACGTCCTTGCCGAGATCCAGTTCCCACCAGGGCTCTTTCTCGCCGGCGTTGACCGTGTGGGTCTGCCCGCCCTTACCCCAGTCGGAATCCTTGTTGCCGTCAATGGCGCGGTCGGCTCCGGCGCCGCCATGCGTGCTGGACTGCGTCGCCTTGCCGCCGCGGGCCACGTTCTGGCCGCTGCTGATGACTTCCACCTCGGCCAGCGTCAGGATGCGTTTCTTGCCCGGCAGTTGGATTCGGACGTAACGGGCGGTCTTGGCGCCCTGGGCGGCGGTCTTGGCTCCCTGGGCGGCGGGCTTGGCGGGCGCGGCTTTGGCGGCTTTGCGATTGTTCTTCTTGTTGGCGCCCTTCGCCTTGGCGACGCGCTTGGGCTTGGCGGGAACAGACACATTGTTGTTCGCCGGGATCGGACTGGTGAACCCGTTGTAGGCGGCCGGCTTGATGCCGCGGGCGTAGCCCTTGTTGCGGAACGTGTTCGGCTTGTACGGCCCGACGAACGCGATGTCCGAATCCGCCTTGATCTGATCCTCCAAGCCAATACTCCAATAGACGCCGTTGACGATCATGCGACGATAGCCGTCATTCAGGAGATCTTCCGAAGCGCCATACAGCGACGTAAACGCGCGGCCCTTCTTGCCATTCTTGCCGGTGTAGTGACGCGTCCACTCGCTGGCCATCGGCGGCTTGCTCTCATCCGGCTTGCCGTTGAACTCCATGCTCATCAACGGTTGCGCCATGGTCAGGATGTTCCAGTCCTTCTGCGGTTCGGCATTGTAGCCGCCGGCCTGCACGTGAATATCTTTCACGCCGCGGAGGATCGGATGCTTGGCCTGCTCGGGGACGATGGAGATGCGGGTGCTTTGCTGATGGTTGCGGCCGTAGTGCCCCACCCAGCTCTGCCCCAACACCTGATGTCCGAAGCCGGCGTTGTAATCCTTGCCTTCGTAGCGGAAGTGATACTTGAAGTAAGGGTCCTTCGCCGCATCCGGCTTGTAATTGAATCCATGCGTCGCCGTGCGCAATCCGACCACCGGTCCCGCCCGGTTCAGGTAATCGTCGATATGCTTCATCTGTTCCGGCGACAACGCGAGGAAACGGGTGAAGATCACCATGCCGTCGGCGTCCTTCAGCGCCTCGAGGCCCGGAATGTTGGAGACACCTCCCTCAATCTCGCCGTCGGCGTCCAACCCGAACAGCACAGTGCAGTCAAACCCGTGACGCTTGGCGAGGATACGGGCCAGGGCTGGAATCGTCTCCTCCGAGCGATACTCGTGATCGCTGGCGATCAGCACGAGTTTCTTGCCCTTGGCCGGCTTGCTCGCGGGATACTTGACAGGGTTGGCCAGCGCAGACGACGCCAGTAGCGCGACCGCAACCGTCAGGAGGACGAAGGAATTCAACGAAGGACGATGCTTTTCTTTCATGATTTCTGAAAACGAGGGAGCCAATCGGAGCGAATGGAAATCTCATTCTTTGGCCAACGGGTCAATGCCGCAATTCAGCAAAACAAAGTTGGGCGCCATCTGCCAAGCAAGGTGACAGAGGCGAAAATCCCAAGCTCCAAGCTCCAAATCTCAAAAAAGCTCCAAATCGAACCGGACCCGCCCCACGCAGTCATTTTACCGTCGAGCGAATTGACCGACAATCGGGATTTGAGATTTGGAGCTGGGAGCTTCTCTGGGATTTGGAGCTTGGGATTTGGAGCTTCTGAGGGTAATCGCTGTCGCAAGCCTGATCCCCCACCCCATGTCCGAGACCAAACAACTCACCGCCGACCAACTCCCTCGCGCAGTCCGCTGGGCTGACGGCGAACTCTACCTGCTCGACCAGACCCGGCTTCCACTGGAAACCGTTGAAGAAAAGCAGGAGACCGTCGAACAGGTCTGGGAATCCATCAAGCAACTCAAGGTTCGCGGCGCGCCCGCCATCGGCGTTGCCGCCGCCTACGGCCTGCTGGTCGCGATGCGCGACAAGCAGGACCTGCCGCCGGACGACTTCATCGCCGAACTGAAGAAACAGGCCGATTACCTCGACAGTTCCCGCCCGACCGCCGTCAATCTCGGCTGGGCTGTCCGTCGCATGGTCGCCAAGGCCGCCTCCCTAAACGCCCAATCGACCGAGGCCATCTTCGAGGCGCTGACAGCCGAAGCGGAAGCCATCCACGAGGAGGATCGGCAACTCTGCCTCGGCATGGGCAAGCACGGCGCACCGCTGATCGAGGAAGGCATGGGCATTCTCACCCATTGCAATGCCGGAGCCCTGGCCACTTCCGAACTCGGCACCGCCTTGGCCCCCATGTATGTCGCCCAGAGCCGCGGCGTAAACTTCCGAGTGTATGCCGACGAGACCCGCCCCCTGCTCCAAGGGGCGCGCCTCACCGCTTGGGAACTTCAGCAATCCGGCATCGACGTCACCCTGATCACCGACAACATGGCCGCCCACCTGATGTCCGAAGGCCTGATCGATCTTGTCATCACCGGCACGGACCGCGTGGCCGCCAACGGCGATGTCGCCAACAAGATCGGAACGCTCGGCGTTGCCATTCTCGCCAAACACTTCAAGATCCCCTTCTACGTCGCCTGCCCTTCATCCACCGTGGATCTGGACACGCCTTCAGGCGACAACATCCCGATCGAGGAGCGCGACGGCGAGGAAGTCTGCCACTTCGGCCATCGCCGCACGGCGCCCGAGGAGATCAAGACCCGCAATCCGGCCTTCGACGTAACGCCGAATGAACTGGTCACCGGACTGATCACCGAGAAGGGGATCGTGACAGCGCCCTATGGGAAGAACTTGAGAGGGATGTTTGGAGACGATTCCACCAGCTCGTAGCAGCCGACGTGAGGAGGCTCATACTCGTTTGCGGACCGGAGCTTTGGTCGAATTGTTCGCCCAGTTATTGAGACCGAGGCCACCGAGAACCACAGAGGAATACATTTCTTCCCTCGGTGGTTCTCCTTCCCTCTGAGCCCTCTGTGATGAAAAAGATGCCCTGTCGGCGCCCGATTCATCGCGCATCGACCGAACTGTCCTGCGAGATGCCGGTCATCGTGATAAGCGGAAGTATATGAACTCTGTCATCCTCGGTGGAGACGATCACCGCTGTCCCCTTGCGCGTAAACGAGATGAAATCTCGATGCGGAACGGCATACTCCTTACCGTCCGCCATGGAGATCACGAACGCCCGATTTGATTCAATTGCGCTTTGCAGGTTCTCCTATGTCATTGGGATCAATATGCCGCGCTCGTTGTGAACTTCAACCGAATTGCGTTCAAATTGCGCGGCACGAACAACGCCAAGGCCCCAATCTGCGAGGCCCAAGGGGCCGACCCCATGGGCCTGAAAAACGCCCCTCCTACTCCTCAATCCGATACAGCGCCTTGTCGGTCCTCAGGATCAACGCGTCGCCATCGACTGCGGCAGTCGCCATGAGCTCTCCATTGAGCGAGTTCTTGGCCAGCTTCTTGAAAGTCTTGCCAGCCTGCAAAACCGTAGTGTCGCCGGTGCGGCTGTGAAAATAAATGCGGCCATTCGCGTGGGTCGGCGATGAGGAATACGTGCCGCCGATGCGCTCCCGCCAATGCTCCTTGCCGGTCAGGGCGTTGACACAGGTCACCATGCCCGCGCGGTCGCTCACAAAATAGATCTCATCGCCCACAAGGATCGGCGAAGGCTGTTGTGAGACATTGCGCTTGAAGCTCCACGCAATCTCCGGCTTCGCGACGCCTTCATACTTCACCGCCAGCAACTGCGGCTTCATGAAGCTCGTGCTCAGGTAGACCATCCCGTGACCGGCGACCGGTTTCGGGACAATGGAGAAGCCCAGCGCGCCATAGTTCAGTTTCCAAAGTTCCTTCCCATTCCGCGGATCGTAGCCATAGAGCCAGTCCGCGGCCGGAGAGAACACGACCGGATTGCCATTCACGTTCAATACGATGGGCGTGCCGTAGGCCTTCTTGAGTTGGAGATTGTCATTCATTTCGCCGCTGCGGTCCGTCTTCCAGGCGACCTTCCCGGTCTCCTTGTCCAACGCGACGATGTACTGCTGATCGCTGCCATCCATGTGGAAGATGAGCTTGTCGTCCCAGAGAACGGGCGTGCTGCCCGGGCCGTTTTCATGGGCGACCTGCAGGTCCTGGTTTGTCCAGATGACCTTCGCCTTCCCGGTATCGACGCAGACCGTGCCATAGGAGCCGAAGTGGCAATAGAGCCGCCCGTTCTCAATGACCGGCGTCGGCGAGGCGTAGCTGTTGAGCTTGTGCGACCACTGCGGATCCTTCTTCCGCAGAATCTCGAAATCGTGGAGCAGTTGTCCGGTATTCCTGTCGATACAGATGGCGTGAAGGCGCACCAGCGAGAGCACGACTACGGGCTGGCTTCCAGTATTACTCTTCAGCCGCTCGGCCTTCTCCGCCTCGGTCGCCTCGACCTCATGCGCCGCGGTCAACCAGATCTGCTCGCCTTCGATCACCGGCGAGGACCAGCCCTTGCCCGGGACCTCTGTCCGCCAGGCGACATTCTTGGTCTCGCTCCATTTGAGCGGAAGATTCGCCTCAGCATGGCCCTGCCCGGTCGGCCCCCGCCACTGTTTCCAGTCTGCGTGGGCGGCGACCACTGTCGCCAGCGTGAAGAGGAGGGTTCGGAGGAAGGTCTTGTTTTTCATGGGAAACATTCAAAAAGGAGCAGACGCCACTGCCCGCTGAATTACACGCAACCCAGCCGTCCTGTCCAGCGATTGATGCAAGAACCCGCGACACCCGCCCGCCTTTTCTGATTGTAAATGTATTGATTCAGGCGTGTTATTCGGGCGGCCGTAGGCGCCAAGGCGCCAATGTCAATCGTCGCACATGATTCCGATCGGGAAGCCAGGGTCCCCAACCAAGCCTTTCTCAGGCCACGGGAATATCCATTCTTTCTTCTTTCCCCTTTCCAGACCCGTCGCCAACGGCGATGGCGTCCCGATTTCCCGCCTCGGATGGGCGCTGGGTGTCCTAATCCTGTTCATGGCTCTGCAGGCTCAGGCCCAGACCGCCCCGTCCAACGACAACCTCTCGGACGCGATCTACCTGCACGCCTCTTCCTTATCGACCGCCCAATCCACCAGCGCCGGCACAAAACAGTCCGGCGAACCCGACCACGCAGGCGACGCCGGCGCCTCGTCCGTCTGGTGGTCCTGGATCGCGCCCGTCTCAGGGACCGTTCAACTGGACACGATCGGCAGCGACTTCGACACCCTCCTCGCGGTCTACACGGGCTACGACGTCGCCAACCTCCAACCGGTCGCCAGCGACGACCAAAGCGGCGGCAACAACACCAGCAGCCTCACCTTCGAAGCCTTCGCCGGCCACACCTACCAATTTGCCGTGGACGGCTACCAGGGCGCAACCGGAACCGCGACGCTCAATCTCACGGTCGCCAACGCCAACGCCGCCTTCGCCGACGCCGCCCTCCTGTCAGGCTCCAGCTTCAGCGTGACCGACGCCAACGCCGGGGCCGGCGCGGAGCCCGGCGAACCCATGCACGCCGGCGAACCGGGCGGCGCGTCCCTTTGGTGGCGCTGGACGCCCCAGGTTTCCGGAACGGTCGTCATCGACACGATCGGCAGCGACTTCGACACCCTCCTCGCCGTCTATCATGGAACGGACCTGAACGCCTTGTCCCCAATCGAAAGCGACGATCAGTCCGGCGGCGACAACACGAGCTTGGTTTCCTTTTTCGCCAACGAAGGCATTGAGTATTTCGTCGCGGTCGATGGCTGGCAGGGCGCGACGGGAAACATTCGATTGAACGGCCACATGCAGCACGACGCCTTCGGGGACCGCCTCCACCTGATCGGCCAACGCCTCTGGCTCATCGATTCCAACGTCGGCGCAACCAGCGAAAACTCAGAGCCCGATCACGCGGGGGAGACCGGCGGCGCGTCGGTCTGGTGGTCCTGGACGCCGCCCGTTTCCGGAACGGCCCGGATCTACACCACCGGCAGCGACTTCGACACCCTGCTCGCCGTCTATTCCGGAACGGAATTCGCCTCCCTGACCGAACTCGCCTCAAACGACGAGGGCGGCCCCCATCACATCAGCAACCTCAGCCTCAATGTCGAAGCGGGAACGACCTACCAGATTGCGGTCGACGGCTACAACGGCGACACCGGGACAATCAGTCTCAACATCAGCGTCTTCAACGACAACGACGCCTTCGCCAACCGCGCGCCCCTCAGTGGAACCGACATCCTGATCGAGGACGACAATTTTTCTGCAACCCGCGAAACCGGGGAACCGACCCACGCGGACAACCCCGGCGGCGGCTCCATCTGGTGGACCTGGACGGCCCCGCACACCGGAGCAACGGAAATCTCCACCTTCGGCAGCGGCTTCGACACCCTGCTCGCCGTTTACACAGGCGACAATTTGAACGCGCTTACCGTCGCCGCCTCGGATCGCAACATCGACGGCTTCGGCGCTTCCGAAGTGACCTTCCTCGCCGAGGCGGGCGTGTCCTATCATATCGCCATCGATGGCGCGGACAACGCCCGCGGCTTCGCGCAACTCGCGCTGGTCCTCGCCCCGGCAAATGACGCCTTTGAGAACGCCTCCCCCTTGTCCGGTTCCTTTGCCGCCGTCGAGACCTCCTCATTCAACGCAACCAGGCAACCGCGCGAATTGCCTCACGCCGGCAACGAAGGCGGCGCCTCGCTCTGGTGGTCCTGGACCGCGCCGGTTTCCGGCGCGGTCGTGATCGACACTCACGGCAGCGGTTTCGACACCACCCTCGCGGTCTACCAGGGTACGACCCTGGCCGGTCTGACGCCCGCCGCGGAGAACGATGACGCGGACTCGAACACCTTGACCAGCTCCGTCCGCCTCAACGTCATCGAGGGCGAGAAGCTTTTCATCGCCGTCGACGGCTTCGCCGGCGCCGAGGGCGACATCGCCCTGACCCTGCGGATCGACCACGACAACTTCGCCAACGCAGCGCGGCTATCCGGCGCCCACGTGCAATTGTCCGACAACTCCTCGTCCGCAACGACAGAAACCGGCGAGCCCGATCACGCCGGAGCCCCCGGCGGCGCGTCGCTTTGGTGGTCCTGGACCGCCCCCGTCGACGGAACCGTGCAGATCGACACCCTGGGCAGCGGCTTCGACACCACCCTCGCCGTCTACACCGGCTCCAGCGTGGACGCACTGACCGAGATCGCCGCCAACGACGATGGCAGCGGCGCGCCCGGCCCCAGCCTGCTGAGCTTCAACGCCGGGCAAGGTGTGGAATACCGGATCGTCGTCGATGGATTCAATGGCGATTCCGGATCAGTCGCCTTGAACCTCCGGGTCCATCACGACGCCTTCGCCGACGCCGCGGCGATCGCCGGCTCTCATGCCTTGCTGACCGACTCCAATGCCGGCACAACGGTGGAAATCAACGAACCCGCGCACGGCGACGCCCCGAATGGAGCGTCGCTATGGTGGACCTGGACCGCGCCCGCCAACGGCGCCACCGTCATCTCAACCGAAGGCAGCGGCTTCGACACCACCCTCGCCGTCTACACCGGCTCCAGCCTCACGACCCTGACGCTCGTCGCTGAAAACGACGACGCCCGGTCCGACCTGACCAGCCGCGTCGAGTTTCAGGCCATCCAAAGCCAGACCTATCTCATCGCCGTGGACGGTTTTGCCGGCGATTCCGGCCGGCTTCGCCTGGAACTGACCCGCGGCCCCGCCAACGACGATTTCGCGGCGCGAACTCCCCTGACGGATTTCGTCAACCTCGTCTCGGCCCACAGCATCGACGCCTCAGCCGAGACGTCGGAACCTGTCCATGGCGACGCCAGCACCGCCGGCGAACGCTCCGTCTGGTGGACCTACACCCCGCCCATCGACGGAACCCTGGAGATCAGCACGGAGGGCAGCGACTTCGACACCCTGCTGGGAGTCTACTCCGGCGACAGCCTCGCCAACCTGGCCGCCGTTGCGCAGAACGACGACGACGCGGACGGCGTGCACAGCCTCGTTTCGTTCAGCGCCTCCGCAGGAATTCCCCTGCAGATTGCGGTGGACGGCTTCGGCCGGGCACAGGGCAACATCCGGCTTTCACTCACCCTCATCCCCGAGGTGAACACCGCCCCCTCCGCCGCGCTGACCTTCCCGGCCAACGGCTCCGCCTTCGACGGTCCCACCCCACTCACCCTCAGGGCCGACGCGGCGGATTCCGACGGCATTGTCACCTCGGTCGATTTCTACCACGGCGAAAGCCTGCTTGGATCCGTGAGCGCCGCCCCGTTCGTGTGGACGACGGATGAACTCCCCGCGGGCAGCCACACGTTTCACGCCGAAGTCGTCGACAACCTCGGCTTGAAAACCGTCTCACCCCCCAACAACGTCACGATCAGGGACGCCTACGCACCCACGGGCTCCTGGAGCCTGGTCTTCCCGTTCTTTCCGGATACCCAGGTGGAGCCTCTCGCCTCCTTTGCGGGAATCCACGCCGAGATCGACGCCGACCAGACCGTCGCCGCTTACGAGGACAAGATCTACTACGCGACCAGCCTGGACGGAACCGCGTCGCCCACGAAAATCCTGAAGTTCGACCCCGCGGATGATTCAACCACGGTTTTCCTGCAGAACATCGACGGTTCCCGCTTCACCTCCATCCGTGAATTGAACGGGGAACTCTACATCGCGGACTCCTTCGGTTGGTTGACCCGGCACGACGGCATGTCCTTCGACTACCTCCGACCGCCCTACGACATCGACGGCGACCACATCACCTCGATGGCTGAATTGAACACGACACTCTATCTCGGCACGCTGAACGGGCGCATCTTCGCACGGACGCCCGACGGCGAATTCCAGCTTCGCCACACGCTTCCGTCGACCATCACATCGATGACCCAATGGCGGGGTCGACTCCATGTCGCCGACCGCGGCGAGGACGACTATTCCTCCCGCATCGTCAGCACGGGCGATGGCGTAGAGTGGACCGAATCCGCGGCGTTCAACTCCTTCGCCTTCGCCGGACTTGTCGCGACGCCTGACCGACTCTACGCGGCATCGGTCGAGAACCCCTACTCCGCCTCCATGGCCGTCTGGACATCCGCGAACGGCGCCGACTGGGAACGCATTTTCTTCACCGAGGAACACGGCCGCGACCTGCAGGGGCGCCCCCACTACTCGCCCCAGACGGAACGCGTGTACTTCCTGTCCGAATGGACCGACGGCGTCAGCTTGTTTATCTTCCACGACGGAGCCTTTGAAGAGCGAATTCCGATGCCGCACGGCTACACCTCGCTGATCGAAATGGACGGCCGACTCTACGCCATCGGCGCCGACGACGCGACCAGCGGCTACAACAGCCCCCACCGACTCGACCGACTCGGAGAGTACGCCGCCTCCCTCCCCGGAAACCTGTCCCCCACGGCCTCCCTCACATCGCCGAGCGACGGGGCCCGAATTCCCGACGGTCAAAACCTGAACATCACCGTCGACGCCTCGGACCCCGACGGCTCCATCCAACGCGTCGAGTTCCTCGTCAACGATTTCTCCGTCGGCAGCGATCTGGAACCGCCCTTCGAACACGAACTGATCCAGCCGCCCCTCGGCGTTTTGCGGATCCAGGCGCGCGCGTGGGACAATCAGGGCGCCATCGGCTATACGGACCCCATCACGGTGACCGTCGCGCCGGAGAACGACGCCTTTGCCAACCGGATTCCGTTGTCGGGCAGCCAGGCCTTCGGCTCAGGCGTCAACCGGTTCGCCGCTTCGGAACCGGATGAACCTGCTCACGCCAACAGTCCCGGCGGCCGTTCGGTCTGGTGGTCGTGGACCGCCCCCTTCACCGGCCGCGCCGTGGCGTCCACCGAGGACAGCGATTTCGACACGCTGCTCGCGGCCTACTCCGGAGCCGCCCTCGACTCGTTGACGCCGCTTGCTGGAAACGATGACGACGGCGGCAAGCTCACCAGCCTGATCGTCTTTCCCGTCGTGTCCGGCGAGACTTATCACTTGGCCGTCGACGGCTACAACGGCGACGCCGGCGCGGTCTCCCTCGTCATCGGGCGGCAACCGGACAACGATCTGTTTGAAGATCCATATCTTCTCACCGGCCCCGCGGTCGGCGTCTCCGGGACGAATGTGGGAGCCTCCAAGGAAGCGGGCGAACCCGATCATGCCGGGGACGCCGGCGGTCGCTCCATCTGGTGGCGCTGGACGGCGCCCGCCACCGGCAACGTCACGCTCGACACGCGCGGCAGCGCCATCGACACCCTGCTTGCCGTTTACACGGGCTCCAGCCTGTCCACCCTGAGCCCGGTCGCGTCCAATGACCAGGACCCGGACGGCGGCAACGCCAGCATCCTGAGTTTCAATGCCGCCCAGGGAACGGAGTATCTCATCGCCGTGGACGGCTACGACAGCGACCAGGGCGACATTGCCCTCAATCTGACGCTGAACAATCTCAACGAAGCCCCGGCCGTTCAGATCCTCACCCCCGCCGACAATGCCGTCTTCGCACCCCTGGCCAACGTGGAGATCACCGCCCAGGCGGAGGACGTCGACGGCTCCATCGAGCAGGTCTATTTCTATCTCGGACCGGACCTGCATGCCATCGACGACACAGCCCCTTACACAGCCAACCTGTCCGGTCTCGATGGCGGTTCCTATCGAATCTCGGCCGTGGCGAAGGACAACGAGGGCGTGTTCAGCGCGTTCCATCGAGTGAGCATCCGTTTCGGCCCCGCCCATGACGCCTTTGCAAACCGAATCACGCTTGAGACGCAGGACGGATCCCTGAGCGGATCGAACCTCGGCGCCTCCAAGGAATCCGGCGAACCCAATCACTACGACAGTCCCGACGGCGCCTCAGTCTGGTATCAGTGGACCGCGCCGGAAAACCTCCAGGCGACCTTCACACTGGAGAAGAGCGGCTTCGACACCCTGCTCGCTGTCTACACCGGCGCCGGTCTGGATTCCCTGACGCCCGTCGCCGGCGATGACGACAGCGGCGGCAACCTGACCAGCGCCGTGACTTTCAACGCCGTCGCCGGGACCGACTACCACATCGCGGTGGACGGCTACGACGGGGCCTCCGGACAGATTGTCATGAATTGGAGCTCCGTCACGGCGACCCGCGAACCGCCCAAGATCGTCCAGCAACCGGAAGACCGCGCCTTTGTCGCCGGCGCAACCGCCAGCTTCGCGGTCGTCGCAACGTCCTCCGCCAAACTCGCCTACCAATGGACCCGCAACCGCGTCGAGCTTCCTGGAGCCACCGAAGCCATGCTGACCATTCCCCACGTCTCCGCCGAACACGTGGGGGTCTACCGTGTCGCGGTGACCGACAGCTTCGGCGCCGCCGTCATCAGCGAACCGGCCAACCTGGAGCTCGGAGCCTCGCCCAATCTGATCTCGCGCAACAAGTTCCGGGACGGCGGCACGGGGTCCGGGCCCGTCGCCCAGGGCCGAACACCCAATCACGGCAAGGATGGCATCATCCCCGTCAGCTCCGGAGCGCTTGGCGTCCAGGTCTTCAGCAACTTCGACTCCGGAGCCGAACAGGGTGAACCGATGCACGCCGGCCAGGCCACCGGCTCATCCCGCTGGTTCACACTCCAACCGGAAGAGGACGGCCAAATGATTCTGGACACCCTCGGCAGCGCCATCGACACCGTCCTCGCTGTCTACGAGGGCTCCGGCCTCGCCAACCTCCGCCTCGTCAAGTCCGACGACAACGGCGCGCCCGACGGCGTCCGCAGTCGCCTCAGCTTCACCGCCAAAACCGATACCGAATACCAGATCGTTGTTGATGGCGTGGGCGGCCAACAGGGAACGATCAGTCTCAACTGGGTCCTGCTCGTGCCGTTCGAACTCCAACCTCCCACGATCGCCGACGGCGAGATCCGAATCGCGATCCAGGCCAAACCCAACGTCGCCTACACAACCCAGGTCACCTCCGATCTGATCAACTGGACAACCTTCTCCACCGATCAATCCGCCACCGGCGGTGAACTGATCGTGACAGACAGCATTCCCGAAGGACAGGCCACCCGCCTTTATCGCGTGGTGATCCTGCCTTGAGGCTATCCAACCGGAGGCGAAAGTTCAGTTCCGTCCGGGGCGCCATTTCCAGACCCTGAGCGCGAATTCAGTTTCCCACGCAATACAACCGACTCCGTGTGCGGATGAACAGCCGACCATCGGAAACGGCCGGCGTGGCCATGAATTTCTCCCCCATCGCGTTCGTCGCCAGCTTTTCAAAAACCCGCCCCTCCTTGATCACATGGACGTCGCCGTTGTTCTGGGTGATGTAGATGCGTCCCCCGGCAGTCACCGGCGAGGCGTAGTAGGAACCGCCGCGCCCCGGGACAAGTCGCGTCTCATAGACCAACTTCCCTGTCTGCGCCTCAAACACCGCCATCACCCCGCGTTCATTGGGGACGTAGAGCAGATCGCCCACCACGATCGGAGTGGGAATATAGGATCCCCTGCGTCCATCGGCCCATGCCGTCCCGCGCGGATGCGGGTCATCCACGGTCGGCGTGACATCGCCGACGGCCTCCGGGCGGACGGCCAGGAGGTTTCGCCCGCCGTGGGCCGCGGTCATGTAGATGAGCCCGTGCGCGAAGATCGGACGAGGCACGGGCACATCGCCGCGGCCGCGATACCACCAAACCTTGCGCCCCGTCGAAAGATCATAGGCGGCCGCTTCGTCATAACCGTTGCAAACAACCAGGTCATGGCCCTTCAGCGAGTAGGCGTTCGGCGTCGCAAAGGTCGGCACATCGCCGCGCTTGATCCGCCGCAACTCCCGGCCCGTCTTCAAGTCCAGAACCGCCACAAAGCAACCGCCCTGCACATCACATTGAACTAGAACCTTGCCATCATGGATGATCGGCGAGCTGGAGAAACCCCACTCCAACTCGGGATGACCCTCCGGCGCAGCCCCCATGCGCCCCAGGTCCGCCTTCCACTGCAAAGCGCCTTCAAGGTCGAAACAGAACAATCCCTCCGAACCGAACAGCGCCACCACATGCGATCCGTCTGTGACGGGAGTCGGATTGGCGTGGGTGGATTCCGAATGGCGGCCATTCTGCGGGACGCCCTGATGCGCCACCTTCTCCCAAAGCCGCTTGCCGGTCCGCTTGTCGAAGCAGAGGACCTTCCAGCGCCAGACATCCTTCTCCCGCTGGATATCATAGCCGAACGAGGGGTCCTGCTGGAACTTGGGATTCTTCGCCTCCCCCACCGCCGTGGTCAGAAACAACTTGTCACCCCAGATTATCGGCGACGCCAACGCAAGCCCTTCGACCGGAACATTCCATGCAATGTTCTCCCCGGACGCGACATTCCAAGTGACAGGCGGATTGCCCTCGCCCAAGCCGTCACCGTTGCGCCCGCGAAAAGAAGGCCAATCGTTGGCCTGAACCGGAACCCCAAGCCCAATCAGCAGAGGGGCCATCACGCACATCTTCCTGAGGGCAAACATGAGTCGCGCCATGCGTGACATCTTGCGCGCCAAGAGCAGGCCGCGTCAATTTCCAGCCGCGACGCCGCCTCGAAAAACGCCTCGCATTCCGCGGCCCGATCTGCCACCTTCCGCGACAGATCGGTCATTCGCCATGAAACGGTTCCTCATTCTCTCTTCAATTGCGTTGTCGCTCGGCGCAGCCACGGCTGTCCAGTCCGCCCAGAGCAAGCTCACTCGCGACCAGATGGTCCATAAGGACAAGTCGGACGTTCAGCGCATCGACGAATGGATCTACAACGACCTGGAACAGGCCCGCGCCGAAGCCCGCCGCACCGGCAAGCCGTTGATGGTCGTCTTCCGCTGCATCCCTTGACACAGCTGCGCTGAATTTGACGGGCAGGTTGTCCGTCGCGATCCCAAGATCCGCCAACTGATGGACCAGTTCGTCAGTGTGCGGATGATTCAGATGAACGGCGTCGACCTGGAGACTTTCCAGTTCGATTACGACATGACCTTCGCGGTGTTTTTCATGAACGCCGACAAGACGATCTACGGTCGTTACGGCTCACGGTCGGACATGAAGGAAGCGCAACGGGAGATTTCGCTGGAGAGTCTCGGCGCCGCCCTGAAGAATGCCCTGGAAATCCATCAGGGCTACCCGTCCAACAAGGCTTCTCTCGCCCGAAAACAAGGCGTCAAACAACGCTACAAGACCCCCGAGCAATACCCCTTGCTGCAGTCGAAGTACACATCCTCCCTCGACTACAACGGCCAGGTTGCCAAGAGTTGCATCCACTGCCACCAGGTCCGCGAGGCGCAGCGGCGGATCTTCCGGGACCGCAAGCAACCCATCCCGGACCAGCTGCTTCACCCCTTCCCCATGCCCGATGTCATCGGGCTCAAGATGGATCCCTCCAAGAAAGCCCAGATCCAGCAGGTCGCTCCGGGCTCCATCGCGGCCCGGGCAGGCTTTCAAGCCGGCGACTCCGTGGAATCCATCGACGGCCAACCCATCATTTCCATCGGAGACATCCAATGGGCTTTGGAACAGACCGGCAACACCGCCGCTCGGCAGGTTTGGAGCGTTTCCAACAACGGTTCGTCCCGGGATCTGAACGTCACCTTGCCCGTCGGTTGGCGTCGCGCCAGCCCCTTCATTTGGCGCGTCACCTCCTGGGACATGCGGCGCATGGGCTTCGGCGGCATGAAATTGGAGGACATGACCGACGCCGAGCGCCGGACGCGCGGATTGAGCAGCTCCCAACTCGCGTTGGAAGCCAAGCACGTCGGCCAATACGGCGAACACGCGGTCGCCAAACGCGCCGGCGTTCGCAAGGGCGACATCATCATCGCCTTCGACGGCGTCACCCGGCGCGCCACTGAGGAGCAGGCCCTGGCTCACGCCATGCGCCGAAAGATGAAGGGCGACACGCTCCCCATCACAGTGCTGCGCGGCAAACAGAGGCTGAACTTCCAGATCCGGATGCAGTGAGCCGCTCAACGTAGAACGGGGTTCATCCCGTTTGCTGCGCCTCGGTCGTTTCAAGACCGTGCCCAACAAGGAAAGAGCGCCGAAGATCACCAAGCCCAGTTCGCGCCCTGCTCCGGGCCAACGAGATTCATCCCGCTCCTTTCCCTCAAGGGACCAATCGCATTCGGTAGATGCGACTATCGACCATTGTGGTGGATGATTCGTCCACCACCCGTCCTCCGTCCAGGCTCAGGCTTCCGGTGATGCTGACCGGCGCGCCGCTGCCGTCCAGAGTCACCGTCCCCAGATTCATCCAGGTCTTCAGGTCGCTGGTATACTGGACCTGATAGACGGCGTTCTCCGCCGCTTCCAACTCGAAGCCAAACTTGCCGCCTTCAAATCTCTGTCGCGCCATCTGCCGCAACAGAACCGCCGCGTCGGCGCTTTCCGTCGTCCCGCAAGCATTCGACACCTCGACCGTGTAGCGGCCCGCCGTCATGCGCGTGACCGACGGTATCGCGTGCGTCGATCCAGTCGCCCCGGGAACATTCACTCCATTGCGTTTCCATTGGTAAGTGAACGGTCCCGCGCCGCTCGCAACCACGCCGAGCATCACGGAATCCCCGGAACTGACGATGGTCAGGGGCCGCGGCAGCTGGGTGATCGTCGGCGGCTGGCCGACCACAAGCGTCGCCATCTGACTTGTGACCATCCCTTCGGAATTCGAGACCACGACATCGTAGACGGCGGCGGCGACGGATGAAACGGAGTCCAAGGTCAATGAAGGCCCGGTCTCGTCCGGGATGGGAGTCATGTTCTTCCGCCATACGAACGCGGGAGCCGGCGTCCCCGTGGCCGCCACGTTGAACGTAACGCTGTCGCCGGCGCAAACGGATTGCGACATCGGCTGTTCTGTAATCGTCGGGGCCATCCCGCCCGGCGACACGTTCAACGGCGCGACCTGGCTCACTCGCTCACCCATGTGGTTCTTCACGATGACGCTGTAGGCGCCGCTGTGAGACAGCTGAACATCGGTCAGGTTCAGGGTTGCCCCGGTCGCTTCGGGGATATCCTCGCCGTTGAACCGCCACTGGAAGGTTGGCGTCGGCGTCCCGGCAGCCGCGACGGAAAGACTCACGCTCTGCCCGACCGTCGGCGCGGGAACATCGGCGACCGGCTGCTGCATCACGACCGGCGCGTCGCCGAGGCGATAGTTGATCTTGATCTCGCCTTTCTGACCGTTCTTGCCATCCACCACGATCAGGTATTCGTTCGGCGAAACCGGAACATTCGCCAACTGGCTGCGCAGGCCATCCGGGGCGCCGTTGTCATCGCTGCCGACAAAACTGAGGTCGGCGAAGGTCGCATTGATCAGGTCCGCGCCGGTATAAACGGCCAACAGGGTGTCAATTTCACTGCCCATGGTGTCAACGGTGAGCCGGGTGTTCTCCGTGACCTTCAGACGCAGCCAGCGCGACGCGCCGCCGAGTTGGTTGGCGATGCGGATCTCATCCTGCTGCGTCGCGGACCGCGCGTTGTTCGCCACCTGCGTCCCGAGCGCGCCGGCCGCCACTGGCACGAGATTCTGCGGAGCCCGGAATCCGGAAATACTCGCGCCCTGCCCTGCAGGGCTCTCCAGATCCTGCAGCTTGTTGACCGTGCTGGCATTCTCGTCCATGCCGATCTCAACCAGGAACTCCTTGCTCCGAATGCGGCGTGATCCGCCTTGGGTTGACGCCTCAGCCTGATACTGGCCGACCGTTGTCTCGTCCAGACTGTCGATCACGTAGAGCGGCCCATTCGCGCCGGGAATCTCGACGCCATTGTGAAACCACTTGAAGCTCAACGCGACCCCGAAGCCCAACACGCGCAGTTCGACAGAATCGCCCGGGTCAGCCACCACCCGGCGGTTTGTCTCCTCCTTGATTCCAGGCAGGTCGTCCGTGGTCTCTTCCAAGGCCCAGTTAACCACGACATTGCCGATCGTCCCCGCGAAGGCATCCACCGCAATGTGGTAATCCGTGTTGGCCACCGCCTCGAACCGCACCGCCGCCGCGAAGAAATTCGCCTGCTGGTCTTCGGCTCCCATGTCGCTCTCGTCGTCCTTGTGGTCGTCGGCGTCGCGCACCTTCAGCAATGCGTTCAACGAAGTCCCTGTGTAGACGCCGAGAACGGTGTCGATATCGCTGCCCCGAGTGTCAAAGGTCGCGATGCCGCTGGCGGGGGCCTTCCAGGTAAACCAGAGGGAACGGCCGCCATTCTTGCCGCCATGATACGGCTCCTGCATGCCTCCATCCCGTTCCACCGTCGCATCGGCGTTGCTCTGGTGCGCCGACCCGCCAAAACTGCCGACGATCGGCGCCGCCGCCGATGCCGCAAAGGCGTTCTGAAGCAAGGCGTCCGACGGCACGTTCACGGTCACATCCACGGCGACACTGACCGCCGCGCCAACCGGATTCGCGACCACGACCTGGTAGAAGCCGGACTGTGCCGGCGAGATGCTGTCCAACCGGAGGACGGGGGAGATCTCGCCCGGGAGGTTCACGCCGTTGACCTTCCACTGGTAGGTCAATGGCGAACCGCCCGAAGCCGTCACTGAGAGAATCACGTCGTCACCCGGGTTCACCGTGCCGGGCGACTGCGGTTGCGACCCGATCATCGGCGTCGCAAGGATCGTCACGACCGCGTCGCGACTGGTGACAAAGCCCTGCTCGTTCTGAACGATCACGGAATAGACCGCGGAGTCGCCCGCCGTCGCGTCGATCAATGCCAAGATCGCGCCCGTCTCCCCGCTGAGATCGACCCCATTCTTCCGCCATTGAAAGGTCAACGGCGCCGCCCCCATGGCCTCGACCGTCAGGGTCACATCGACGCCGATCGCGGAAAACACATCAGCCGGCTACCCGACAATCACCGGAGCGCCCGGCAACGTGAACGCCGCCAGGTTCTCCCGGACCTGCCCCGCGACTGAGGTGGATCGGCCGCCGGCATAGATGGCGTTGCCGACGCCGGTCAACGCATGGACCGCGGCGTCCGGGTTTGGATTCCAGGCCGTCGGCAGACCGTCCCCGTCCAGGCTGATCGCCGCCAGGTTCTCCCGGACCTGCCCCCGCGCTTCCTCGAAGTCGCCGCCCACATAGATGACGTCGCCAATAATACGCAGCGCGTTCACCGCAAAGTTCGGGTTCGAGGAATGGAAGATCTGAGGATTCCAGGTCGTTGGACTGGCCACCGCGACGTCCAACGCCGCCAGGGCCCGCCGTGGACTGCCGCCGCCGAAATTGCGGAACAGACCGCCGGCATACAACGTTCCCCCGCGCCCCGCCAGGGCCAGAACGGTGGAACTCGGCGCCGGCGCCCAGAGCTGGTCCAGGAACCCGGTCGTCAGATTGACTCGCGCCAGGCTGCCAACGGCCACCGCGTTCACCGAGGAGAACTGTCCCCCGACGTAGAGATGACCGCCCATCGCCGCCAAAGCGAACACACGATTATTCGGGTGAGCGCTCCATGCGGTGGGCATGCCGGTGTAGGCGTCCACCGCTCCCAGGTTATCGTGCGCCATTCCGCCGATGTGCGTAAAACTTCCACCCAGGAAGATGCGATCATCTCTGCGCACAAGGGCGTCCACTCCGGTTTTGGCTCCGGCCGCCGTGTCGGTCACGTCGGGATTCCACGAGATCAACTGACCGGTTTCGATATCCCAGGCCGCCGCGCGGCTCCGGGTTCCTCCGCCGACATTCCCAAAGGATCCTCCGGCATAGAGCGTCCGCCCGCTGGCGAGCAATGCGCGCACCTCGCCGTCCGGATTCGGCGCCCAGTCGGTGGGCCGGCCGGTCAGTTTGTCGATCGCCGCCAGGAACCGTCGTTCCGCGCCGCCAACGCTGCGGAAGGCCCCGCCGGCCAGGATCCCGCCATCCTGGAAGGCCAGCGCGCGGACCGCCGACGACGCATTCGGATTCCAGGGCCGCACCTGGGCCGCTGCGTTGCCCGCTGCCGACGCCACCTCCGCCAGGCGATTCCGCTTGAAGGAGCCCACCTGCGAAAACTCGCCGCCGAGATAGACCGCGTTCCCGACCGGAAGAATCGCATCCACCCGACCATTCGCATTGGGATCCCAGTTCATCACGATATCGCCGGTCGCGATGTCCACGGCTCCGACAAACTGCCGGTCGTGATTCCGCAGAATCGAGAAATCGCCGCCGAGATAGAGAACTCCATTGGCGATCGCCAATGCCCGCACCGTGTTGTCCGCGCCCGAAACCACGCCAATCTGTGGAGCAAAGAAATCCCCGCTGACCGCCGCTGTCGCCACATCCAAGGCCGCCGCCTTTTCCCGTGGAACGCCCTTGATGCTGGTGAACGCCCCACCCACGAAGACCCTCGAGCCGTCGGCGACTATGGCAAAGACCGGCTTGTTGGCGTCGGCGCGCCAGTTGTTGACGCGTCGCGTGGAAAGATCGAAACGCGCCAGGTTCTGTCGCGCGGAGGGCTCTACCCCGGACGTTCCGTCGCCGACCGTCGTGAACTCACCGCCGACATGGAGGAATCCGGAGGCGGCCGCCAGGGCCAGGACGCGCCCGTTCGCCGACAGGTTCCAGTCGTCGGCTTCTCCCGTGCCGGCGTTCAAGGACGCCAGGTTCGCCCTGGGCCGACCACCGATGTTCGCAAACGAACCGCCAACGAACAACCGACCGTCCCGCAATTCCAACGCGTCCACCGAGCCATCGGGATTGGCCGTCCAACCAGCGTCCACCGAGCCGTCGGTGATTTTGTTGGCGCTCAGGTTCGGAATGCGGGCGCCGTCGATCGTCCCGCTGGTCAAGGCGCTGGCGCTCAGCCCGGTCAACCCGCCGCCATCGCCGCTGAAGCTGGTCGCCTTCACCGTCCCAACGACGTCGAGCTTGGCCGTAGGCGCGAAGGTTCCAATGCCGACGTCCCCGTCGTCCGCCACCGTCAGCAACCGGCTCGCCGTGCTGCTCGCCACTTCGAAGGCAACCGTGGTTCGGGCCCCGATGAAGCCCCGGGTGACCCCGTCGTCGCTGAATTGGATCTTGTAGGTGTTGCCGTTGGCCGAGTCGATGACCGTCGGAACGCCGTCCGACTTGACATGCAACGCCGTATTGGGGGAAGTCGTCCCGATACCGACAAGTCCCCCTGACGTGATCTCCATCCGCGGAATGCCTCCACCTGTCCAGAACTCAAGATTGTTGCTGGCATTGTAAAAAATGCGTCCGTGATTGCTGTGTGCATTTCGACCAAACGCAATCCCCGCAAGTTCGCCATCCGATGAATTCAGCTGAACAACTGCATCTTCGTTGTCTTCAACAACCAAATCCGCCTCAATCATATTCGGATTGCCGCTGGCGCCGTCGTGGATGTGAACGCGTCGTTCCGGCGACGTTGTTCCGATGCCAACATTGCCGCTTCTCTTGATCATTACTCGCGTAGTGGCGTCGGTATCGAAAACCAGATCCCGGCTGGTGCTATACCTCATCGCGGCATCGCCACCGTCACTGGCGCTTCCGAAATAGATTCCCCCGCCAGCGCTGCCCGCCGAGTTCAACTGGATGACAGCGTGCCCCACATCCTCAACAATCAAGTCTGCCGAACCGTGCAACGCCTTCCCCGAACTGGCTTTGCGAACGTGCAGTTTGGCGGCGGGCGTGTCCGTCCCGATGCCGACATTGCCGGAAGTCCTGTGAACATCCCCCCCTGACGCACTCCACAGCCCGACCGAGGTCGCGTCGATATCCACCGCCGAGATCGTTCCATTTGCGATCGACTCGCCGCTCACCGCGCCCGGGGCGACCGAATTGGCCGTGTTCCCGTGGATGGCATACGGCGCCCGGGTGATGGGTTGACGCGGCGTGATGGTCGCGTAGGCGTCGCTGGAGCCGTTGTCGCGCACACCGACCTCGAGCCAGCGTCCGGCTCCCGGAAAGGCGCTCTGGCCAAAGTCCAGCGTGACCGTGAACACCCCATTGACGACGGATACGGGCGCAAGGGTGACGGGAGACCCGATCGCGTTCCCTGCGCTGGCGGCGTCATGCAGCGAAAAGCGCAGGTCATACTGCCCGGTCGCGGGCGCGCCGTTGTCGCCCAGTCGGCCTTGGTAGGTGAACGCGGTTTGTGCAGAAGCGGACGGCGGCAGGACCGCAGCAAGGATCAGGGCATACATGCCCCAATTTTGCTAGTTCTTTCATAATTGGTTTTCCCAGAGTGGAGAGCCTGTCTCGCAATGGTTACGATTGAGATTCGGAAAGTTGCAAAAGAAGTTTCAAAAAATTGCGAAGGAGGAGCGGGAACGGCGTACGTCCGCTGCGACAACTCTAAACTCGCGACATGCTCTTGGCAGGGCCCCTCATAGACAACTAGCAGGTCTTCATAACCGAATGACTTTCAATTTCCAACCTCCAACGAACAAAAAACGCCCCGTCGACCGACAGAATGCGGCGCCACTGATCCTATCGTCCTGATCAAATGCATGTTTCAGAAAAAATGCTCCAAAACGACTATTTCTATTTGAATTGCGGAAATCCCGCCAAAAGGATGGTCAGCATGAATGCTTCAACGTCGCAAACGCGCCGCCATTTTCTTCAAACCGCCGCAGTCGCCGGCATCGGACTTTCACTCAGCCGCACGGCAATAGCCGCGCCCGAACGAATCAAAATCGGCCAAATCGGAACCAAACACGCCCACGCCCACGGCAAGATGGATGCCATCCGGAAGTATCCGGATATTTTTGAGGTCGTCGGCGTCGTCGAGCCCGATTCGAAACAACGCGATGCGGTCAAGCAGCGCAAGACCTACCAAGGCTTGAAATGGCTGTCGGAGAAGGAACTCCTGGCCGTCCCCGGTCTCCAGGCCGTCGCCGTGGAAACCGACGTCCGGCAACTGGTCCCCACCGGACTTCGTTGCATACGAGCCGGCATGCACATTCACCTGGACAAACCCGCCGGCGAATCCATGAGCGAATGCCGCGAATTGCACGCCGAAGCCAGGAACCGCGGACTCACCATCCAGATGGGCTACATGCTGCGCTACAACCCCGCCTTCCAATTCCTGTTCGACGTTCTCAAGAAAGGCTGGCTCGGCGAGATCACCGAGGTCACCGGCATGATGGGCAAAAAGATGAACGACGCCGGCCGCAAGGAACTCGCCGAGTTCGAGGGCGGCGGCATGTTTGAACTGGCCTGCCACATCATCGACGCCCTGGTCGCCGTGCTCGGTAAACCGGAATCCGTTACCGCCTTCAATCATCGTACGCAACCCGACAAGGACAGCTTCGCCGACAACCAGATGGCGGTGTTTGACTACCGGAACGCCATCGCCACCATCCGCTGCAATCACATCGATCCCATGGGCTTCGCCAGACGGCAATTCAACGTCACCGGCACACAGGGCACACTGCAGATCCAGCCGCTGGAGCCGCCCAAGGTCCGCCTCGGATTGGACCGTCCGCAAGGCAAGTTCAAGAAGGCTTTCCAGGATGTGCCCCTCCCCAAACGCGCCGGCCGCTACGACGCGGAGTTCCTCGACCTGGCCAAGATCATCCGTGGCGAGAAGAAACTGGCCTGGTCTCACGAACACGACCTCGCCGTCCACGAAGCCGTGCTACGCGCTGGCGGGATGAGGGTGGAGTGAACGTCTGGATTCGCCTGAGTGAAGTTCGCTCCCAAACGAAGGACTCACGCTTGACCTGCCTGCACAATGGTCCCACCGGAAACACAATCACGCCCATATAGGAATGCGCCCTTGAAGGGCGCGAGAAGAGGTGAGCCAAGGGGTCCGGGATAGGCCCGCCCGACTCAACGGGTGGCGCAAGCCCAAGTCCCAAAGGGACGAAAAGAGGTCTTCCTGACCGCAGCGCCGTCTATGGCTCACCTGCAGCGCTTTCCCTTCGCCGCTTTCACCCCTGCAGGGTGTCGAAGTGGGCTCGACGGAGTCTCGCCCCACCGCCTTTTCGATTCGCTGTCGCGCGCTTCAGCGCCTTTCATTCCATGCCAGCGCCACCCACGACTCCGCTGCCAACAGCGGTTCTTTATAGCCGGATGGCTCGTGCAGCCGGTGGGGAGAGACTCCGTCGAGCCCATGTCAACGAAGAGACGGGGCAGCACGTTTCCCTCGCCACCCTCGTTCAATCGCACGCGAGGCAAGCAGGCTGCGTCCGAGCGTTGCTGAATTCGAAGCGACCGCCGACTACAAGCGCCCCGCCCCAGGCCAAACAACGAATTGATTCGAAGGTCGATTCGTCTATTCTCCCGCCCATGTCATTCTCGAAACGACTCCCCCACGGCGCCGCCGCGCTCCTCCTGACAGCCTTCCTCGCCTTCGCCATCGGCGGCCCGGCCAACGCCGCGCCCAAGAAAAAGACGCCCAACTTCGTCATCATTTTCTGTGACGACCTCGGCTACGGCGATCTCGGCTGCTACGGCAACCCCACCATCGCCACCCCGAACCTCGACCGCATGGCGGCCGAGGGCATGAAGTTTACGCAGTTCTACTCCGCCGCCTGTGTCTGCACCCCCAGCCGCGCGGCGATCCTGACCGGCCGCCTGCCCGTCCGCAGCGGCATGTGCAGCGACCGGCGACGGGTCCTCTTTCCGGATTCCTCCGGCGGACTGCCGCAAAGCGAGATCACCATCGCCCGCGCGCTGAAGGAGAAAGGCTACTCAACCGCCGCCGTCGGCAAATGGCACCTCGGCCACCTCCCCGAATACCTGCCCACCTCCCACGGCTTCGACTCCTACTTCGGCATTCCCTACAGCAATGACATGGACCGCGTCCTCGCCAAGAAGAAGGGCGAACCGAATCCCGACTTCCGCAAACGCCTCTTCTGGACGCCCAAGAGCGAATACTGGAACGTTCCCATCCTGCGCGACAAGAAGGAGGTCGAACGCCCCGCCGATCAGACCACGATCACCAAGCGCTACACCCAGGAGGCGGTGAAATTCATTGGCGAGAACAAGGAGAACCCCTTCTTCCTCTACCTCGCCCACAGCATGCCGCACGTCCCGCTGTTTGCCTCCAAGGAATTCAACGGCAAGAGCCGCCGCGGCCTCTATGGCGACGTGATCGAGGAAATCGACTGGTCCGTCGGGCAAATCATGTCCTCGTTGAAGAAGAACGGACTCGATGAGAACACGCTGGTCTTCTTTACCAGCGACAACGGCCCCTGGCTGATCTTCAACGACCATGGCGGCGCCGCCGGCCTACTCCGCAACGGCAAGGGCTGCACCTGGGACGGCGGCATGCGCGAACCCGGCATCGCCTGGTGGCCCGGCACGATCAAGCCCGCCAGCGTCACCCACGAACTCGGCTCCACCATGGATCTCTTCACCACCTGCCTGACCCTCGCCGGAGCCGACGTCCCGGCCGACCGCATCATCGATGGCAAGGACATGACGCCCATCCTGACCGGCAAGGGCAAAGGCAAGCGCGACTCTATCTTCTACTACCGCGGCGAGCAGCTCTACGCCGTCCGTAAGGGCGCCTTCAAGGCCCACTTCATTACCCAGGGAGCCTACGACGGCACCAAACCCGAAAAGCATGCCCCCCCCCTGCTCTTCAACCTCGACGTCGACCCCTCCGAGAAATGGAATGTCGCCCAAGACCATCCGAAGGTCCTCGCCGACATCTCCGAAGAAGTGAAACAACACCAGCGCAAGCTCAAGCGCGGCATGGTGCAGCTCGACGCCCGCATCAACGATTGGACGCCGCTCTTCGACGGCAAGACCCTCACCGGCTGGAAGGACCCCAACTTCCCCGGCGGCGGCGAGGCGCATGTCGAAAAGGGCGACCTCGTCATCGAGATGGGCGAGATGCTCAGCGGCATCACCTGGTCCAATGACGTGCCTCGCATGAATTACGAACTCACCCTCGACGCCAAGAAACTCCAAGGCTCCGACTTCTTCTGCGGCCTCACCTTCCCCGTTGGAACCAATTGCGTCACGCTGGTCATGGGCGGCTGGGGCGGCGCGGTCGTCGGCATCTCCAGCATCGACCACATGGATGCCTCCGACAACGAAACCACCGACTACATCCGCTTCGAGGACGACCAATGGTATCGGGTCACGGTCAAGGTCACCAAGCCGAAGATCGAGGTGTGGCTCGACGCTGAGAAGATCGTCGACATCGAGATCGAGGGTCGGCGACTCGGCATGCGCCCCGGCGATATCGAACTGAACATGCCGCTGGGCCTGGCCACCTTCCAAACCAGCTCCGCCTTCCGGAACTTCAAATACCGCAAAATAAAGCCTTGAAAACGTTTCGGTGAATTCGTTGACAAACGAATTTGCGAATGAAATGGTTCCCGCTCCTTTGATCCCGAGAGGCTGAAAAGGCTGGTTTTCCCGTGTTTTTTCCGCTCACGAACAGCCCCTTCCTCAACGGATTCGGCGGTATTTTTGGACAAACCAACGACAAGACAACATGAGTGAAGAGACTGCTCCCTGGATAACCTTTCGCCCCGAGATCAAGGTGCTCGACTGCACCGTGCGGGACGGCGGCCTGATCAACAATCACAAGTTCGAAGACAACTTCGTCAAGGCCGTATACGACACCTGCATCGAGGCGGGCATCGACTACATGGAGCTGGGCTACAAGAACTCCGGTCGCCTCTTCAACAAGGACGAACACGGCGACTGGAAATTCTGCACCGAGGACGACATGCGCCGCATCGTCGACGACAACGAGGGCGGCAAGATCAAGCTCACCGCCATGGCCGACGCCGAGAAGTGCGACTACAAGACCGACATCCTGCCCAAGAGCGAGAGCGTCCTCGACTGCATTCGTGTGGCGACCTACGTGCACCAATTGAATGTCGCGGTCGACATGATCAAGGACGCCCACGACAAGGGTTACGAGACGACCTGCAACATCATGGCCATCTCGACCGTCGGCGAGAAGGAGATCGATCAGGCGCTTGAAGTCCTGCGCGAAACACCGGCCGATGTGGTCGTGGTCGTCGACAGCTACGGCGCGCTGAACTACGAGCAGATCCGCAATCTCGTCAACAAGTACAAGAAGGCTTTGGAGGGCACGGGCAAGGAGATCGGCATCCACACGCACAACAACCAGCAACTGGCTTTTGCGAACACGATCGAGGCATTGATCACCGGCGCAAACCGACTGGACGCGACGATGATGGGCATGGGCCGCGGCGCCGGCAACTGCTGCATGGAATTGCTGCTCGGCTTCCTCCGCAATCCCAAGTTTCAGCTGCGACCGGTCTACAAGCTTCTCGAGGAGTTCGTCTACCCACTGCAAAAGGAAGGCGGCCTCGAATGGGGCGCGCTGGTTCCTTACAACATCACCGGCTACCTCAACCAGCACCCCCGCGCCGCCATGCGCGTCCTCGACGCGCCCGAACGCGACGAGTTCGTCAAGTTCTACGACAACTGCGTCGCCGACATCTGAGGCGCCCCACAGCCCACCCCGGGCAAATCCAATTCCCAACCAAGCGGCTCCCATCCGGAGCCGCTTTTTTTGACATCTGCGCCAGGCGCCCCGCGCCAGGCGCCCCGCACCAGGCGCCCCGCACC
>CAZFLK010000025.1:0-19012 GCA_964519245.1 uncultured Verrucomicrobiota bacterium | reverse complement strand
TGACATCTGCGCCAGGCGCCCCGCGCCAGGCGCCCCGCACCAGGCGCCCCGCACCCCGCACCCCGCACCCCGCACCCCGCATCCCGCATCCCGAACGCAATTCCCCCCTTGCTGGCGCCCTTCGATGAATCTACCGTCTCCGCATGTCGTTTGTTGAAGCCTTTAACGCCCTGCCGCTCAAGCGGCTTTCGAGTCTTGCCCGGAACGCAAGTCTCGAGGAGGCCCAAGCAAGCCTGGCTCGTTCCCATCGCAGCCTGGAGGACTTCGCACGCCTGATTTCCCCGGCGGCGGCCCAGATCCTCGAGCCGATCTCCCGGGAATCGCAGGCCCTGACGCAACAACGCTTCGGCAAGGTCATCCGCTTCTTTGCCCCGCTTTACCTTTCCAACGAATGCGTCAACAACTGCAGCTATTGCGGATTCTCGCGTGACAATCCGATCCTGCGCGTGACGCTTTCTCTCGACGAGGTCATCAAGGAAGCCCGCGAACTCAAGGCGCAAGGTTTCCGCAACATCCTGCTCGTCTCGGGAGAGCATCCCAAATTCGCCTCCAACCGCTACATGGCCGATTGCGTCGAGGCCGTGGCCCGGGAAGTTCCCGCCGTCTCCCTGGAGGTCGGCCCGATGGAAACCCCGGACTACGAAGCGGCCGTGGAAGCCGGCGCCGAGGGCCTGGTCGTCTACCAGGAAACCTATGATCGCGATGTCTACAAGGACATGCACACCTCGGGTCCCAAGCGCAACTTCGACTGGCGGCTCGAGACTCCCGAGCGGGCCTACGCCGCGGGGTTTCGGCGCCTTGGCATCGGGGCGCTGTTCGGTCTGAGCGACTGGCGTGAAGAGGCCCTCGGGGTCGCGGCGCACGCCGACTACCTCCTGCGTCACTGTTGGAAGGCTCAAGTCACCTTGTCCATGCCCCGCCTCCGCCCCAACGCGGGAGACTTCGATCCGTTGACGCCCTTCACCGATCGAGATCTGGCTCAACTCGTTTGCGCATTCAGGCTGATGTTCCCCGACATTGGGATCGTCCTCTCAACCCGGGAATCCCCTTCCCTCCGGGATGGTCTGATCCCGCTTGGGATCACCATGGTCAGCGCCGGCAGTCATACCGAACCCGGCGGCTACACCGGCGCCGGCAAAGAGAACCTGCATGTCACCACCCGGGGCCGGATCGAGGAACTCAGCCCGGAAATGAAAGCCGCGGCCTGCTCAGGCGCCACGGGGCAGTTCGATATTGCTGACGAGCGTTCAGTCGAAGCTGTCGCCGAATCCATCACCCGCATGGGCTACGAACCCGTCTGGAAAGATTGGGACGCCGCGCTGAGCGGCTGAGGAACGTCTTCCGAAAAGAACGACGGCGACGACTGCGGCCAAGACCAGGGATGGCAACCGTGAGTCCATTGCCTTCGATTACTGCCCTGTCCGGAGTTGACCGGGCAGCCGGGGCTGCCGACTCGGTTGGGTGAAGACCGGCGGCGATTGAGCGGGTTGAGCCGTTGTATTCTGGATTCCGCTGGCGGCGCGTTGCCCCACCGAATTCTGCGCCAGGGGCCCGTTCGCCGTGGACGTCGCCGGCACAACAATCGTTTGAACTCCGAAGCCGCCCGAGATCGCCGGGTTGTTGATCAGTGTGGGCGGGGGTTTGTTCGCTTCAACCATCGCGGCGTCGGCCTGCTTCATGGCCGCCTCGGCCTTCGTTCGTTCGTTCTCCAGTTCGGCCAGGCGGGCCTGTCGTTCAAAGGCCTCCTTCCGCAGCTCCTTGGCCAGCTCCGCCCGTTCCGCCTCCGCTTGCAGGCGGGCGATCTGCCGCAGCCGGGCCATCTCCTTGCGCCGCGCCTGCTTCTCCTCCAACGCGTCCTGCTCCCGCTGGGCCTCATAGGGATCGATGCCGAGATGAGTCAAGATCCCCGGATGCAACGCCGCGGCATCAAAGGAAACCGGCTGGCCCTCATTGTCCCGAAAGGCGAACTTGGAGCCATACCGCCGGCTGAACTTCATGTCCGCCCCGAGCAGTTCACCCTCAGGCGAGACCAACTCGGGAAACGTGTAGATCGCGGTCTCCTCGCCGTCCTGCCCGACAACCACCTCAACGGACGGCGCCTTGATTTCGGATTGCAACTCCCGCACATCCTCCGTCGTCAGCGGCGGAGGAACAAGACCAGCGGGAGTCGCCAGGGCCGACGCACGATTGGTCAACGCAGCCGTCGCCTGCTGCAACTTGTCGGTGGAGCGTTGAAGCAGCTCCGTCAATTCCAGGATCTGCTCCTCCTGCTCCTGCATTGTGCTGGAATGCCGCTCTTGAAGCGCCTGCGCATTCAACTCCGCCGCCTCCGCCGTCGCCTCCAAACGGACCTTCTCGCGCGTTTGCCACAAGGCAAACCCCAAGGCAATGACGACCGCGAGGATCAGCGGGGCGTTGGAAGAAGTCGATTGACGGGCGCGTTTGGGCATAACGACGGTGATCGCGAATGACTAGAAAACCTTTTTGAGCGGGATAAGTCACTGATACGACGAATTTCACAGGTTGTCAAAGGGGCGTTTCCACCAGTCGAAATCGAAACAAATCTCCCGCGAACGCTTGCCTCCGGGGAAAATCCGACTAACATCCCGCGCCCTATGAAAGAATTTTGGCTGGCCACATTTGTTTGGATTTTTATGGCCCTCGCCTTGGCGTGGGGGATCCTCGCTGCGGTCAAGGGCAATGTCGTCCCCTTGCTGCTGGTGACCGGCGGCTTCGCCTTCGGCATGCTCAAAATCGGCTGCGCGCCCCACTGAGGCCGCCGCTTACCGTCCGTCAAAGCGTTGCCCCAAACCGGCTGCGCACCTTCCCTCGTTCTCCGCGCAGACACTTCTGTGCACAGGAATGGTTGTAGCTGCCAACGGACGCGACGCTGCAGGCACGTTGTCGAGCAAACCAGGAAACCAAAAAATCAGAAGTGGAGCGGGTGAAGGGAATCGAACCCTCGTGTCAAGCTTGGGAAGCTTGCGTTCTACCATTGAACTACACCCGCAGGTGAAGTGGGAGGATTATTAGCAGCCGTCGCCTGCCAACGCAATCAAGCTTTTCACCCTACCGCCGATTACACTTGTCGACTGCCGGCGCGTTTTCGAAAGTCTCGCCCGTGAGACATACCCACCACCACGTCGTCGTCCTCGTCACCGCGCCGGATCTCAAGGTCGCCAAGGCATTGGCGGCCGCTGTCCTGGAGTCCCGCCTTGCTGCCTGCGCCAACGTCGTCCCCAAGGTCGAGTCCTTCTTCTGGTGGGAGGACAAACTGCAGAAGGCCGACGAGACCCAAGTCGTCTTCAAGACCACGACCGCCCGCCTCGCGGACCTCGAGAAACTCATCAACGAGAAACACCCCTACGACACGCCGGAGTTTCTCACCATGCCCGCCCTCGGTGGCAGCGCGGGCTATCTGGATTGGATCGACGCCTCGACGAAGCCGGCGGAGAACGCGGGAGAGGAACCGGAAGCAGACAACGCGGAGGGATGAACCAAGACGAACGTCAAACGATCAACGTTTAACGCTGACAAGTTGGATGTTGGGCGTTGAACGTTCGTCTCTACTCCCCTCCCCGCCCGCCCGCCTCGATAAACGCCAGCAGGTCCAGGATCTCCTCCCGACTCAAGGTATTGAGCAACCCCTCGGGCATGGCGGAGACCTCTGATTCCCGCTTGCCCGCGATCTTGATCTTTGGAATCTCCAACGCCTCGTCCGGTTCGAACGGATTGGTCACCAGCTTGAGATTCGATTTCCGATAATCGCCCTCCATGACGATCTGGCCGGTGTGCGACTCGCCGTCCATCGTCTCGATGGTCACGTTGCGATATTTTTCTGAGACGATCTTTGACGGCGCAAGGATCGACTCCAACACATCACGCCGACTGAAACGGCCGGCGACATTGCTCAAGTCCGGCCCGAAGACGCGCCCCGCCCCTCCGAGTTGGTGACACAGGACGCAACCGCCGGCCGAATACATCTTCCGGCCATTCTTCAGATCGCGGGAGGCGCGCAAAAAGTTCAGGTCGTTGTCAAAGTCGCCGAGTTTCCATTCCTTCACAAACTTTCGCCCCGCAGTGAGATCGGCGTAGTTGAGCTTGGATTCCTTCCCCGACTCACCAAGAGCCGCATAGCGCGCGCGGGCATCGGGATTGGGAATCGCGGCCAGCGCATCCTCCCGAACCTGCTTCAGGAAACCAGGCAGGCCTCGCCCGCCTCGATACTCGGCGACTGCCTGGCGCAAGGCGATGAAGTAACGTTCGCGCAGTTCGTCCGTCCAGCCGTTGCGGGCGTCGCGCAGATGGAAAAGGTAATGAAATTGCTCGTGTTGATCGGTCGCCGCTTCCATGAGCTTCATCGTTCGCGGCACGGCGTCTGCCGCGCCGAGGCGGATAAGCAGCGAGGCAAGCTGACGATTGACCGGATCGGACTTGGAGGGAAACAGCATGAGCAACTTTGCGCGGATCATGCTTTCGACGTTGGGTTCGAGCTTCGGCGAACGGATAAGGATGATCTCGTAGGCGCGAAGGGCTTCCACCAATCGCGTTGCAGGCAGGGAATCGAGACGCATGCCGTTCAACCGACCGACCGACCCATGCAGCTGCTTGGACGAATGGGTCTTGGCCTCTTTCAAGAGCGCGTTTATGCGAGTATCGAGAGAGTAGGCTACCGAACGAAAATCACGCCGTTCACGCGCGGCGAATGCATGATTCATCCTCGCGACTGAATAAACGGTGTCCGGCACGGAACTCAGAGCGCCTCCCGCCCATTTCACCCGATACAATCCCGACTGCGTCCCCCGCCCTCCGGTCACGAAATACATCGCGCCATCGGGGCCGAAGTCCAAGTCGGTGACATTGGCGGGGCGGCCCTGCAGGAAAGGCTCGGCCTTGCAGGCGTAGCTCGCGCCGCGCGGCGTCATGTGGACGGCAAAGATGCGGCCGTAGGTCCAGTCGTGGACGAACAGCGCCTTCTTGTAACGATCCGGAAAGGAGCTGCGCGTCCCGAACTTAACCGAAGTCGGGGAGCCCTTGCCGATGATCAGGGTTGTGGGCGGATTGTCGGCGTGGTCGCAGAAGTAAGGCGGCCACTGGCCGGTCACCGCGCGCCAGCCGTAGTCGGCGCCCTGCACGAGATGCCGAACGTGCGTCGGGCGGTACCAGGGCGAACCCATGTCGTGTTCCGCGTCGGCGTCGTAGGTGAACATCTCGCCGTCCGGATTAAAATCGATCCCGTAGGGATTCCGCAGCCCCTTGCAGACGAGTTCCCAGTTCTTCCCGTCCTTGTCCGTGCGCATGACGTGGCCGTGGTTGCGGTCGTCGCCGGGCAGGAACTTCGCCACGCGCGGCGTGAGGTCCTTGAACTTCTTCGGCAGGCCGGCCGAATCGCCGCCGATCAGATAGATTTTTCCATCCGGACCAAGCGTCAGGTCATTGCGACCGTGTCCGCCGGTGGCGGTGCGTTCTCCGAGCAGCTCCACCTTGTCGAACTGGTCGTCGCCATTCGTGTCGCGCAGGCGGTAAAGCCCGCCCGTGCGGTCGCGCGGCTCCTTGCGAACGTTATGACTGTTGGAGTTCACATAGAGCGCGTCGTGCGCCCAGAGGATGCCGCGGATCTCGGCGATGTCTTCATTGATCACCTCAACCTTCATCTCGCCATCGTTGTTCTCCGGCAACGTCATGCGCAGCAGCCCCCCCTTCCGCTCGCGGGAAATGATCAACCGCCCCTTCGGATCGAAGGCCATGGCAATCCAGGAATCCTCATCCTTGCCGGCCGAGCGAAGCCGCTCGATCTCGAAGCCCTCGGGAATCTGGAACTTCGACGCCGCCGTGCTTTCGCCCAGGCTCTTCGCGTCCTGCCATTGTTCGTAGTCCGCGAAGACATCGACCTGAATCCCCTTCCCTTCCAGATCCCAGTAGTCCGGATTGATCGCGCCCAGACTGGCGCCGCCGGCCCAATCCGGCGTCGTGTTGATCAACGCCGAAGCGCCATCGGCATATTCGACCTTCACCTGGGCGAAGAAGGCTGACGGGCCTTCGGCCGAGGCCAATGTATTGACCTCGATCCGGTTGACGCCGGCGCGGACAGAAGTCGTGACATCGTGGCGAAACAACGGATCGAGAAAATCCGTTTCAGCGACGAGCTCCCCGTTGACGCGCACTTTGATCCGACAGAAGTCGGCGACGCCGCGCAACTCGGCGGACTTGATCTCGCGATCTGTGCGAAACGAGTGTTGAAAAAGGTCAGGGCCATCGTTCACCTCCCCCCATCCCTTTCCCGGCGCGATCCAATGCGGCAGATCGGCGGCGGAAGCGAGGAATGAGACGGATAGCAGGGATGCGAGGAACATCGGCAGTCGGGAAATTCGCATGATGCCGGGATCATTCGGATGAAGGCGGCCAATGGCAAGAACAGCATTCCAAGGAGGGGCGGGATGGGTCCGGGATTGAAACTGGGATGAGGAGGGGAGCCTTCTGCCGCGATGCTGATTGCGGGAACATAATCCCAAACTCCAAGCTCCAAGCTCCAAATCCCAAAAAAGTTCCAAGCTCCAAACTTCAACAAAGCGCGACCACGAGCGCTTCAAGAACGTCTGCGATCAAGCCCGGCGACCGCTCTTGAGATTTGGATCTTCGACCGCCGGCGCGATCTTCCAACCGGCCAGGGAGTTTCAGTTCCCGGATGAACTCATCCCAGTTTAATTCACACCCGGGCGGCATTCCTGCCGCCCTGCCTGCACAGCAGGCACAATGGCGCGGGCATCGCCGCAAGCCCATCGGGTTCATGAAGGCGCAGCCTGCAACGCACGCGCCAGTCTGGCGTCTGCGACGCCACGGCGACAGGCATGTCGCCGCTCCTTGGGCTACCGCTTCCCCGGCTTGCCCTTGTTCTGTCGCAACCATTCGGTCAACCGTCCCACGACCTTTGCGTTCGCCTGCCGTTCCGAAATATTCCGGTCCTCATCAGGATCCTCGTGATGATCGTAGAGCATCCGCGCCACTGGCGCGTTGTTTCTGCTCCGATACTCAGTGAAACGGTGTTGATCCGTGCGGATCGTGTCGCCATTCCCGAAACGCCCGATGGCAAACTCCTTCCATGCCGCCTCCGGATTCTTCAACAGCGGCACAAAGCTTTTGCCCTCCAAATGCCCGGGCTTCTCCAGTCCCGCAAGCTCACAAAGCGAGGGGTAGATATCGATAAACTCGGTCAATCCCTGCGTCATCTTGCCGCGCTGCATGCCGGGCGCGCTGACGATGAGCGGCGCGCGCATCGAAGTCTCAAAGCAGCAGTGCTTGCACCACAAGGTGTGCTCTCCCAAGTTCCAACCATGGTCGCCCCAAAGCACGACGATCGTATTCTCGGCCAACTCAAGGCGATCCAGTTCTTCCAACACCAACCCGATCTGGGCATCGGTGAAACTGACGCAAGCGTAGTAGCCGCGAATGAGTTTCAACGCCGTCTCCTTTGAAACCGGCCCCTTCTTCGGAATGCCGGCATAGGAGCGCATTTCGCCGAAAGAGTGAATGGCCTCCTTGGGAGCGTTCTCGGGAACGTGATAGGTCGCAGGTAGCTTGATCGTATCGGCGGGATACAAATCCCAATACTTCTGCGGGCAGACAAAGGGCAGGTGCGGCTTCAGGAAACCGACCGCCAAAAAGAAGGGCTGGTCCCGCTTGCTCAATCGTCGCAAATCCTCGACCGCCTTCCGCGCGATCATGCCATCGCCATAGGCCTCGTCAGGCGCGTCGGCCGCCTCATAGGCTGGTCCCCTACCGCGACGCCCCAGCTCCTTTCCTCGTTTGCGATGCAACTCCTGGTTCGCCGGAATATGATACGCAATGCTCCCGGTCTTCGGCCGCCAAGCCGGTTCCGACCAGCCCTTGGCATTGTCCGCGGGATTATGAAAGACCTTGCCGTTCGAGATCGTGTAATACCCGTTGTCCTTGAAGTGGGTGTTCAACGTGACGGCGTTGGGCGCTTCCTTGTCGGCCCTCGTCTGATAGGAAACGAAGCGATTGCGCGCCGGACGAATGCCCGTCATCAGGCTCGCCCGCGAAGCCCCGCAGGTTGGGACCATGCAATAGGAACGATTGAACACCACGCCGCGCTTCGACAGGCGATCGATATTCGGCGAGTGCATCTGCTCAATGCCATAACAGCCGAGCTGGGGACGCAGGTCGTCGACCGCGATGAAGAGGACATTGGGTTTGTCAGCCGCGGCGGAGAGGGACGCCGCGATCAACAGAACAGAACACACCAGGTGAATCAATTTGCGCATCAGCGAATGCTCCATTTCAACCGCGCGCTTGGCAATGCTGAATGGGGTCAATTCGCCGGCCTCGCGCCCAAAACTCCGGACCGCGGCTCTGTGACCCGCAGCGACACGGATCGCACGCCAGCCATGACCCGCAACCCAGCCCCGCCCGTCCGAAGGTTGCTGCGGGTCGCAGACCCGCGATCCGAAATCAACGCTCCACCGAAATCGAATCCACCTCCACGAATGCCCCCTTCCTGCCGGTGAACGCCACCTCCAAGGACTCGATCGTCCCGCTCCAACCAGCCAGTCCGTTCAACGGAACCCGCACCGAACTCCACTTCTTGGCGCCGCCAACTTTTGCGACCTTGCCCAGTTTCTTGCCATTCGCCGAAAGCTGCACCGTGACGCGCTTCGAGGCGCGCAACTTCACGACCAGGGCCCTGTCGGCGTCGGTCGTCTTCGCCTTCAAGCCGTCGCGTGATATCCCCCCCGCGCCGGCGGCCAAGGTGAAATCCAGGTAACCCTGATAGCCCGCAATATTGTCGTTGATCCCGGCCGTCGCCCGCCAGCCCTCGGTTTGCCAACCGCCACAGTCGAATTCAAAGACCAGCCGCCCATCCAGCGGATCACGACCATTCTCCTGCTCCCAGGTGTCGGACAAACCGTCGCCGTCATTGTCTTCCCGATAGACCTCGTATTCCGGATTCACGCCCTGCCCCCATTTCTTGCCATCCGCGTTCTCGCGCATCTCCTCGACCGGCTCTTCGCCCTCGCCCATGTCGCCCTTGGCCAGCCAGTCGTCGAGCAACTTCCGATGCCGGACAAGCTCTTGCTTGAACTCAGGATCCTTCGCCAGATTGTTGATCTGCGCCGGGTCCTTGGACACGTCGTATAGCTCCTCGGCCGGACGCTCGCCAAAATAGATCTCCTGCAGCTTGGGCGAAAGTTTGCCGGAGGCGTAGAGCTCGCGCAGATTCTTCAGGTAGGGTTGACGATCCCGGTATTGCGGCTGAAGGAAGACACGGTCGAGCTTGTAGTTTCGGGTGTAGCGGAAACGGTCGGTCCGGACGGTGCGCACGCGATCCAATGTGTGATCCAGACGGTCCTTGGCCGCCGTCACGAAGGAACGCGGCTTGAAGTCCGCGGCAAACAGATCCTGCCCTTCATACCAGACCGGTTGTTTCACCCCGCCCCAGGCCAGGGTGGTCGCCGAGAGGTCCAACAGGTTCACCAGGTCGTCGCGCACGCGGCCTTGAGGGACGTGTTTCTTGGGCCCACGGACAATGAACGGCACATGCAAACCGCCCTCGGTCGGCATCTGCTTGTGACGCACCAGATTGTTCGCGCCGTGATCGCCGAAGTAGACGACGATGGTGTTGTCCAGCATGCCAGACGCTTCGAGGTTCTCCATGATCTCTCCGATCAGGTCGTCGTCCATGCGGATGGCGTCATGGTGCTGGGCGACCACCTCACGGTAAATCTGGTTCTGCGGATAGTCGGGCGGCACGGTCACCGAAGCCGGGTCGGTCTTGCGATCGTCCGGAAACCGGGACGTGTTATTCTTCCCGCCGCGGGTTTGGATCTGGCCGAAAAACGGCTGACGCGCCTTCAGAGCCCCGAAGATCTCCGCCTTCCCCTGCTTCAACTGGTCGGAGTAGGTCGCCTCCTCGTCCCATTCGAAATTGTAGTCGGTCTTGCCGTGGTTGAAGGTGAAGTAGCCGTTCTCCTTCATGAGCTGCGGCAGGAGCTTCATGCCCTTGGGCAGATGGATCTTGTTCGCCCCGCGACCGGAACGATGTTCATGCGCGCCGAAGCGAATCTGGCTCTGCCCGCCCATCATCGCCGAACGACAGGCCGAACAAACCGGCGCCGGCACAAAGGCCCGGCTGAACAGGACGCCCGACTCCGCCAGGGCGTCGATGTTCGGCGTGGCGTTCGCGTTCGCCTTGGAGCCATAACACCCCATCCAGGGCGAGGTGTCCTCGGCAAAGATCCAGAGAATGTTGGGTTTGTCAGGCGGTGCGGCAGAGGCGGCCGCTGCGAATGCGAGCGTGAGAACCAGGGCGGAAAGAATTTTCTTCATCGGACTGGGATCATGGCGGAATGCGAATCACCGTCCAGCACGAACGCTCATCTTTGAACTACGAAATACACTGAATACACGGAAGAATCGCAATGGGAGGAATTCCGTTTCCGTCTATTCCGCGTATTCCGTAGTTCTCCAGCCTCTTCCGGCTTCTACTCATTCACCGGCATCGCTACTGTCGCCGCATGCGCAAGCCATGCCTTTTCGTTCTTTGCCTTTGGTCCGCAATCTGCACCTCCGCGGCAGCCAACCGCCCCAACTTCCTTATCGTCATGGCCGACGACCTCGGTTTTTCGGATCTCGGCTGCTACGGCAGTGAAATTGAGACGCCGAACCTCGACGCACTCGCGCAGAACGGTCTGCGCTTCTCCCAGTTCTACAACACGGCCAAATGTCACTCCTCGCGCATCAGCCTCCTGACCGGCCGCTACGCCTTCCAGGCCGGCAACACGAGCCTGAGCCGCGCCACCACCTCCGCCGAAGTTCTTGGCAAGGCCGGCTACTTCACCGCGATGTCCGGCAAGTGGCACCTCGACAAGCAACCCACCGACTTCGGGTTCGAACGTTATTTCGGCCACTTGAGTGGCGCCTGCAACTTCTATCGCGGCGACAAGACCTTCCGTCTCAACGGCGAGCCTTGGAAGGTTCCCGATTCCGGCTTCTACACGACGGTCGCCAAGGTCGATTTCGCGCTCAAGTTCCTGAAAGAAGCGCGAACGACTGCGAAACCCTGGTATCTCTACCTCGCCTTCAACGCCCCGCACGCCCCGCTCCAACCGCTCAAGGTAGATTACGAGAAATACCTCGGCCGCTACGACTCAGGTTGGGACGCAGTTCGCAAAGCCCGGCTCGCCAAGCAACGCAAGCTCGGCCTGTTCGGCAAGGACGTGAAGCCCTCGCCCCGCCCCGATCACATCCCCGCTTGGACGGACCTGCCGAGAGATCGGCAGGCTTGGGAAACGAAACGCATGACCGCGCTGGCCGGCATGATCGACCGCATCGACCAGGAACTTGGCCGCTTGATCGCCGATCTCAAACGGGCCGGTGAATTTGAGAACACCTTCATCCTGTTCGTCTCCGACAATGGCGCCTGCCCCTACGACCGCCGCAGCCCGAAATTGGATCGCATGCCCTACGACCCCGACGTGACCTGGAGCGACAGCACCGGCTGGGCCTGGGCGCGCAACTCCCCCTTCCGCTACTACAAGCAGAACCAATTCGAAGGAGGCATCTGCACGCCCGGCGTCGTTCATTGGCCCGCCGGATTGAAACACAAGCCCAGCTCCATCACCCACGAACCGGCGCACCTGGTCGATGTGCTTCCGACACTCGCCGAAATGGGCAAGGCGGATATTCCCGCAACCTGGCCCGGACGGGAACTGGAACCCGTTTCCGGGACCTCGCTGCTCCCCCATCTCCAAGGCGACGCGCTCATCCGCAAATCACCCCTTCATTTCCTCTTCTCCGATGACCGGGCCCTGCGCGAAGGCGACTGGAAACTGGTCAGCTTTCGCCGCCAACCCTGGGAACTCTACAACCTCGCCTCCGACCGCACGGAGTTGAACAACGTGGCGCGCAAACATCCCGACCGGCTCGAGACCATGGCCAAACACTGGCACAACATGACCGAATACGTTCTCAAAGCCCCGACCAAAGCCAACCTTCCGGTGGATACGAAAGCCACCGACCACCTCCATCCGGAATGGACCGACTTCAAACAACCCCTCGGCGAGATCGGAAAACGCCGGACCTCGACGGCCAAAGCCCGATCAAAAGGCGGCCAGCGTCGTCCCGACAAGATCCGCGCCCGCAAGAACACGCGGATGCAGATCAACGGCAGACAAATCCATCTTGAATTCACCAGCGACGGCGATCCCGGCATCGCGATCGATCGCATCAAGGACATCGGCGCCGCCGGCCCCTACGAACTGACCTTCCGCCTCAAGGCCGCGGCCGGTTCACAGGGCGAACTTTTCGTTCAAACCAACCCAGGACAAAACCTCCCCGGCAGCCCACGAACGGAATTCAAGATCCTCCCCGACAACGAATGGCGCGACATCGCCATCAAGATCGAAACGACCAAGACCATCCTCGGCCTGAGACTCGACACCGGCGACACGAACGGAACATCCGTCATCTCCGATCTGACCCTGCGATCCGCTGATGGAAAGGCTCTCCGAACCTGGCCTCGATGAACGAACTCACACACCCAACGGATGGCAAGGCCGACCCACAGATATCCCTTCTTCTTCCGTGGGTCGGCTCTGCTATCCGTGGGAGAAACTTGAATTCACCAGCCTTTCGAACAATCCAATCCACATGCCCCCCGCATCAGATTCCGAAACACTCTACGCCCAACTCGGCGGCCACGAAGGCATCCTTGAGTTCATCCGCCCCTTCTACATGGACGTCCGGCAACACGAGATCCTGGGACCCATTTTCAACGCACACATCAAGGACTGGGATATCCACCTCGCCAAGATCGCCGACTTCTGGGCATTGCAGACCGGCGGCCCTTCCTCCTATCGAGGAGGCTTCGCGGGCGCGCACCTGCGTATCGGCATTCAACCCGAGTTCTTTGATCATTGGCTCAAACTCTGGGACTTCAACTGCCAACGCCAACTGACCCCCGACCGGGCGGCGAAAATGAGCGCCATCGCCCACGAACTGGGGCGAAGACTGAAGAATGTCATTCTTCGGCAACCTTGATCGATAGGGCCGCTCCAGCCAACCGGCCATCGCGTTCCCGAGGCTAATCCCCCTTCCGCCAGATCGGCTTCCCCTTGTAGACCGTGCCGATCTCGTAGCGCGGATTAGGTTCCTCCGCCTTCTCCATGAGCGCCGCGATCCGGGCGACGATCGTCGGATTTGCCTCAGCCACGTCCTTCGACTCGCCGACATCCTTCGCCAAGTCATAGAGTTCCATCCGATTGCCGTCCTTCACCGCGCGGATCCCCTTCCAATCGCCAAGTCGCAGAGCCTGCGCGTAGTTCCTGCCCCGACAGTGCCCGTAATCCCAATACAGGTATTCGCGCGCAGTTCCCAACCCGCCCCCCATCAACGCGGCTGACACATCCAACCCGTCCACACTCGCAACCGACTTTGCCCCCGCCAACGCCGCAAAGGTCGGCAGCATGTCCTGAAAGGCCATGACAGCGTCGCTCGTCCTGCCGGCGGGAACACTCCCCGGCCAGCGCGCAATGAACGGAACCCGGATACCGCCCTCGTACAACTCGCGCTTGAAACCGCGCAACGGCCCGCTGGTCTTGAAGCGCGAGTGAATTGTCTTGTGCCCGCCATTGTCGCTGGTGAGGACAATCAATGTCTTCTCCGCCAATCCAAGCTCATCGATCAGGTCGACAATCCGCCCGACATCGCGGTCCAACAGGTGAACCATGGCGGCGTATTTCTTCGAACGCATGTCCCAGTCGCGGTCGGTATACGGCTCCGTCGTCGGCACTGTGAAGCCATCCTTGTCCTCATCCCGCGCAGCAAAATGCGGCAGCGCAAAGGCTCCGTAAAAAAAGAACGGCGCCTCCTTCGATTCCCTGATGAACTTCAACGCGCGATCGACCATCAGGTCGTGACTGTAGTGTTCGCGTGAACTGCTGTTGCCCTTCAGTTCCAACCGCCCTTCATCGTCATCGAGATACTCGGGGTAGTAGTAGTGCGCGTGGTCCTGGTTAAGATAGCCAAACCAGGAATCGAACCCCTGGTTCGTCGCGCGCCCTTCCGTGCCGGCGTCGCCCAGCGACCACTTGCCCACGCCACCGCAGCGATACCCGGCCGATTTCAGAACCTCGGCCAACGTCACATCCTCGTCTTTCAGATAGGTGTGATAATGCGGCACGTTGTCGCGGGCGGCAGCGCGACCATTATGCCTACCCGTCATCAACACGCACCGTGCCGGCGTGCAGACACAGCCGCCCGAATACGCCTGGGTGAAACGAATTCCTTCCCGCGCCAGACGATCGATGTTCGGCGTGGCGATGGTCGTCCCGCCATAGCAACCCGCATCGCCATAGCCCAGGTCGTCGGCCATCAGGAAAACGATGTTCGGCCGGATCGTTGCCGCCTCAACTGCAATGGCGAGAAACACCAGAATCAGAGAACTACGGAATACGCTGAACACACGGAAAAAGGCAGAAGGCCGAAACTCTTCAGCGCCCATTCTGTGTTGCTCTGAGTCCGCTGCAACCTCTGTGTTAAAGACCGGCGTTTGGCCCATGCTCAAGACTCTGAGTTGTACACAGAACCCATTAAGAACTCTGAAAATCACAGAGGAAAACCTTTGATTGGCTTGTCTCGAATTCCGAGTACTCCGTCTGTTCCGTAGTTGAAATTTCCCACCGTTCATTTCGTCGTCCTGAATTGCTTCGCGCTTTCGTTCACATCAGCTTCCCAATCCCGCCAGGCCTTCCGCAATCGCTCCACCAGACTCGGATGTTTGGCCGAGAGATTCTTCGTTTCGCCCAAGTCTGCCGACAAATCGTATAGTTCCGCCCTCTCGCCCATCCCCCTTGCCTTCCAACGACCGCTGCGCGCCGCCCATTCCCCTCCTTTACGCCAGAACAGCGCCCGCTCGGGCAACGATTTCCCCCTGAACAGCAGCGGCGAAAGATCCACCCCATCGGTTTTCAGCTCGGTTGCGCTCCCGCCAGCCAAGCGGGCAAAGGTTGCGTACAAATCGGTCGAATGGGAGATATCATCCGTTGTTCCCGGCTTGATCCTTCCCGGCCAACTGGCAATCAACGGGACGCGGTGACCACCCTCGAAGAGCTGCCCCTTCTGTCCTCGCAAGGCGCCGTTGCTGGAGATGTTCTTGAAGTCCTTGCCGTAGGTCAGGTAGCCGCCGTTGTCCGATGTGAAGATCACCAGGGTATTCTTCTCCAAGCCCCACTTTCTCAACGCCGCCACCGTCTTCCCCACACTTCGGTCCATCGATTCAATCATCGCCTTCACATGCGGCGCGACATTTGACCGATCCGGGATCACGCCCCACTTGTCCTTGTGCCAACTTTCCCCCTTGGTGCGATGCGGCGGATCATCCGGCCCCTGCCAGGGAAAGTGAATCGCGAGGTGCGGCACGTAGAGAAAGAACGACCGCTCCCGATGTCGCTGAATGAAATCCACGCTGTAGCGCGTCAACAAATCCGTGGTGTAACCCGTCTCTGGCTCCAGTTCATTGTCGCGCCACCAGTCCTCGTTGCCCGACCGGTCGATATGCGTGTGAAAATCGCCGTCGCCGGAACCCAATCCGCGGAACTCATCAAAGCCCTGGCTCGGCGGCAGGAACGGCGGCTGGTAGCCCAGGTGCCACTTGCCGAAGCACGCCGTCGCGTAACCGCGCTTCTTCAAGACCTCGGCAATCGTCACCGCTTCCAAAGGCAGCCCCGTATCGCGGTCGCTCACACCCGACAGCGCCGAGTCAAACTCCGCCCCGAAACGTTGCTGATAAAGCCCGGTCATCGTCGCCGCGCGCGTCGGCGAACACATCGGTCCCGACGCATGAAAATCCTTGAAGCGCAACCCGCCTTTCGCCAGTGCGTCGATATGCGGCGTCCGGTTACTCCCGCTGCCGTAGCAACCCAGATCCCCATAGCCCAAGTCGTCCGCCATGATCAGGACGATGTTGGGCGGCGGAGCGGGAAACACCGCGCCGACAATCAATAAGAACAGAAGCGCTGAGAACGATCTCATGAGGGAGGATCATGCACAAATCCCCGGAAGTCCGGAAGCGGCTTTCCGAAGCGTTCGTGCGAGGCCCAGGTTTGATCGAAGAAAACGCGCCTGAACCGCGGGTCTGTGAGCCGCAGCAACCACCGGCTGAACAGGGCTGGGGTTCGGACCTGGGCTGAGGCATTCTTAGCGTCGCTGCGGGTCACAGACCCGCGGTCCGGGGCTTGCCGCATACGGTCAAGAACAGGAAGCTGTGACAACAAAACTACGGATTACACTGAACACGCGGAAGAAAGACACGCGCCGCTGTCCATCAAATCCCCCTCTGTGGTTCTCTGAGTTCTCTGCGCCCTCTGTGTTCAAGAACCGCGCTTTGGCCATGCTCAATGCGCTGAATTGAACACACAGCCCACGGAGGACGCGGAGAAAGACCTTCGATCGGATCTGCTCCGTTTCCGTGTCTTCGGTGTGTTCCGTAGTCGATCGTCCCCTCCGCTGACCGCGCTCATCGGCCCCGAATTCACTCTTCACAGCCACCGAACATCCTGAAATGATCCTCACCATGCCCAACCGAATTCCGTTCTTTGTCCTGATTCTCGCCACGGCAATCACTGCTCCGCTCCTCTCGTCTTCCGCCCCATCCAAACCCAACATCCTCCTCATCATGGCCGATGACGTAGGATCCGACGCCATCGGTTGCTACGGAGGCCAAAGCCATCCCACAACACACATCGACAAGCTGGCCGCCGGCGGCATGAAGTTTCATCACGGCTATGCGCAACCCGTCTGCCACCCGTCCCGCATCTGCCTCATGACCGGGCGCTACCCCGTTCGCTTCGGCAAGGCCGGACAGAAATGGGGCGATTACCCGAAGGCTGCCGAGGGACATTCGATCGGCGATCTCATGAAGGCCGGCGGCTACGCCACGGCCGTCGCCGGCAAATGGCAGTTGTGCCTGATGAAGAATGATCTGGATCAACCGCGTCGCACCGGATTCGACGAATGGCTGCTCTTCGGGTGGCATGAAGGCGGCCGCTTCCACGATCCCTACCTCTACCACAATGGCAAGCTCCGCACGGACACCAAGGGCAAATACGGCCCCGATCTCTACGTCGATTTCCTGGTCGATTTCATGGAGCGCAACCACACGGCCGGCAAACCCTTCTTCGCCTACTACCCCATGGCGCTCTGTCATGACGTCACCGACGATCTCAAGGGACGTCACGTCGCCTACGCGACCGACGGGCGCTGGATGACCTTCGCCGAAATGGTCTCCTCCATGGACGACATGGTCGGCCGACTGGTCGCCGCCCTCGATCGCATGGGCGCGCGAAAGGACACTCTGATCATCTTTACCACCGACAACGGAACACCTTCCGCCAGCTACCTCTATGTGAACGACAAGGGGAAATACGTCCGCCCCAAGACCTTTTCGATCCGCAACGGCAAGGTCGTGCCGGGCGGCAAGGGCAGACTCGACGACACCGGCACGCACGTCCCCTTCATCGCCAACTGGCCCGGCCAGATTGAACCCGGCAGCGAATCCAGCGCCATGGTCGACCTCACCGACCTGCTGCCCACCTTCACCGATTTGGCCGGCATCGAGAGGGACGCCATGGAACGCGACGGCATCAGCTTCGCGCCCATCCTTTTCGGCATGGAACGCGCCCGCGAACGACCTTGGATCTACACAGACCACCGCGGTAAACGCTGCGTCCGCTCCCTCGCCTGGAAACTCTATGACAACGGCCGCCTGTTCGACATGAAGAAGGACCCGTTGGAGAAGAACCCGCTGCCGCAGGAGGCCAAGAAACGTCAGCGAGTGGAGTTGCAGGCCGTGCTGGATGAAATGACGGCGCCTTAGAATCGATGGTCCGCCATCAGGCAGACCCGCGGACAGCCAACCGTCGCGCGGCGCCGCTACCCAAGACGCTGCCGCGCATTCTGAACCTCCGTTCTTCCTCTGCTCTCGTGATCAACGGATTCCCTGCTGAACCGGCGGTCCCAGGGTCGCCCCGGCGTCCACGGTCAAAGTCTGCCCTGTGATCAGGTCCGCCCTGATCAAGGCCATGATGGCCTGCGCCACATCCTCCGGCTTGCTGACCTTCTGCAGCGGAGCCTCGGCTGATTTCTCAGCAATCACGGAATCAAATGTGTCGCCCAAACCGCGCCGCAGCCATTCGCCATCGATGACGCCTGGAGCCACGCCGTTCACACGCACTTCCGGGCACAGCGTCCGCGCCAGCGACACCGTCAAGTTGACCACCGCGGCCTTCGACGCGCAGTAAGGGATGCTGCTGCCGGCCCCGATATAGGCGGCGATGCTGGCCACATTCACGATCACCCCGTCCCCTGAAGTCTTCAGATGAGACGCCGCGGCGCGCGCGCAGTTGAAAACACCTTTCACGTTCGTTCCCAGGATTGCATCCCAGACCTCGTCCGTAACGTCGTCCAAGTTCGGAAAATCGATGAACCGCGTCGTGCCGGCGCTGTTGACCAGGATATCCAGGCGACCAAAGGCCTCCACCGTCTGCTCAACAATCCTGCGACAATCCGCATCGGACGCGACATCACCCGCCAGGGCGACCACGCCGACGCCGAACCTCTTCAACTCCGCGACGACGCCTTGCGCCTCATCAGCCGACGCCCGATAATTCACCGCGACGCTGCAGCCCTCCGCCGCCAACAATTTTGCTGTGGCCGCTCCGCCCCCACGACTCGCCCCGGTCACCAATGCGACTTTGCCTCCTGGATTCATTTGGATTTCTTTCTTTTTCCTGACTGCAATTCGTAAACCGGGCCTTCCGCGCGAATTTCAGCGTGCAGTTCCACCATGCGCCGCCGCATCGATTCATAGCGCTGCGGTTCCGTCTTCGAAAGTTCGGTCGCCTCGGACAGATCGTCCGCGAGGTTGTACATGGTGAAGTTGCCCAACTCAGATTCCTTGATGAAGCTTGCGTCTACACTGAAGGCAACGACTTCGTAA
>CAZFLK010000024.1:0-49912 GCA_964519245.1 uncultured Verrucomicrobiota bacterium | reverse complement strand
GGGTGGTCATTCCACGAGGAGGGCGGAGGAGTCAGCTGGTTTGCCGCGTTCCCAGTGGGTTCGCAGATAGGCGACGATTTGATCGTGCAATTCCTGGCAACGGCCGTTCCAGCGTCGCGCGCCGACCAATTGCTTGACGCAGCGGCGGATGCCCTTGAAGTGGAGGATCTGCGGCGATTCGCTGAGTTTCTCCTCGATCTCCGCCTTCAAGCGGTTGAAGAACATCAGTTCGTAGCCTTTGCCGGACTCAAAGGCGAGGCGTCCCAAGTCGGTTTGCACCACGTTGTCGGGGCCGGGCTGGGAATTGTTGTCCTCGGAATCCACCGAGAAGCCCATGCGCTTCAGGACCTTCTCCAGTGCGTGGGAGAATTCGTCGATGGTGACGTGCTGGCGCCCCAACTCTTCCTTGAAGTAGTGCAGCACGGCTTCAGCGGCGTGCCGGACGACTTCGGGGTCGATCGAGGCCACCGCTTTGCCGATGAGTTCGACCGTCACGGTTTCTGCGGAGCAGGGGATCTTCTCCCCGCTGGCCATCTCAAATTCCAGGCAGTCGGATCGTAGCTGTATCATGCCTCACGTCCAGGTTCTTGACCGCTTCGAGAAACTCGCCGGCGTCTTCGAAGCGTCGGTAAACGCTGGCAAAACGCACATAGGCGACTTCGTCCACGGTTCGAAGCGCCTCCATGACATGCGTGCCGATCACGCCGCAGGGGACTTCGATCTCGTACTGCTCGGTGATTTCGTTCACGATTCGCTCGGCCATCTCCTCGATCAACTCGGGGGAAACGGGCCTCTTCTCGCAGGCGCTGCGAATGCCGGCCAGGAGCTTCTCCTTGTTGAATTCCTCCCGCCGTTCGTCCCGCTTGATGACCATCAGGCCCTTGTGCTCGATCTGTTCGTAGGTGGTGAACCGATGGCCGCACTTGAGGCATTCCCGCCGACGGCGAATGGTCGCCCCTTCCCGAGAGGAACGGGAATCGATGACCTTGTCATCCTGGCAGGCGCATTTTGGGCAACGCATTTCGAGTTAGGAGGCGGGATTAGCGATGTGAAGTGTGTGGCATAGCATACAAAATGTAGTGGTGTCAACAGTCGCAATATCAAAATGAGGTGTGTGACGGCTTGGCGCAGGTGGGGTGGCGAAGGTGTTACGGGCGGTTTGGGTGAATTGGATTGCCACGTGTGGGTTTTGGAACATGATCGCGGGCGAAGTTTGAGTGTGAATCCAGAATTGAAATGAGCGAGCAACACTATGATTTGATCGTGATCGGGGGAGGTCCGGGGGGGTATGTGGCGTCGATCCGCGCGGCGCAACTGGGGTTGAATGTGGCATGCATTGAGAAGGAGGCGGTTTTGGGCGGGACCTGCCTGCGAGTCGGTTGCATCCCGAGCAAGTCATTGCTGGAGTCCAGCCATCATTATGAATCGGCCCGGCGTCACATGGCGGAGCATGGGGTGCAGTTGGGAGAAGTTGGCATGGACGTGGCCGCCATGATGAAACGCAAGGAAGGCATCGTGGCCGGATTGGGCAAGGGAATCGATGGTCTGCTCAAGAAGAACAAGATTGATCGCCACGTGGGGACGGGGCGTTTGGCCGGGGACGGACGGGTGATCGTGTCGGGACCGGAAGGGGAGACGGCCTTGTCGGCGGAACGCATCATCATCGCCACCGGCAGCAAGCCGGCGTCCTTGCCCGGGGTGGAACTGGATGGCGATCGCATTGGAACCAGCACGGAAGCGTTGCGTTATCCCGGGATTCCGGATCACCTCGTGGTGATTGGCGCGGGAGTCATTGGTCTGGAGTTGGGGGCGGTCTGGTTGCGGCTCGGGGCCAAGGTCACCGTGCTGGAGTATCTGGACCGGATTCTGCCGGGAACGGATTCCGAGATCGCCCTGGAGGCGAAAAAGATTTTCAACAAGCAGGGTTTTGAATTTCGACTGGGCGCGAAGGTGACTTCAGCAGTCGTTTCCGGCGAATCCTGCCGGGTCGAGGCTGAGGATATGGAGGCGATCGAATGTGACCGAGTCCTGCTGGCTGTCGGCAGGACGCCGAACACTGAGGGGCTTGGTTTGGAGGCGGTCGGCATCGAACCGGACAAGCGAGGGCGTATCGTCGTCGATGATTCCTTTGCCACGAACGTTCCCGGGATCCATGCGATCGGCGATGTGATTCCGGGGCCCATGTTGGCGCACAAGGCGGAGGAGGATGGCGTTGCCTGCGTGGAGCGCATGGTTGCCGGTCGCGGACACGTGGATTATGACCTCGTGCCGTCGGTTTGTTACACGGATCCGGAGATCGCTTCGGTCGGCAGGAGCGAAGATGCGTTGCAGGAGGCGGGTGTGGACTACCGGAAAGGCGTATTCCATTTTCGCGCGAACGGGCGGGCGCACACGTCGGGTCGCGCGGAGGGGAGGGTAAAGGTTCTGGCGGATGCTCGAACGGACCGTGTTCTGGGCGTGCACATTCTGGGTCCGAACGCCGGCGATTTGATTGCGGAGGCGGCAGCGGGGATGGCATTCGGGGCCAGCTCTGAGGACCTTGCCCGGACTTGTCATGCGCACCCGACTCTCTCCGAAGCCTTGAAGGAGGCGGCCTTGGCCGTGGATGGCCGCGCAATCCATGCGTAGTGATGGAGTGATGGAGTGATGGAGTGATGGAGGTTTCGCAACTGGGGGAATCGGGTATCTTGTCGCGGCATGGATGCGCTCGCAGACCAATTGGAAAAGGCGGAAGGGCTGCACCGAATGATCTTTCCCGATCTTTGGCAGCAGGCTGCGGTGCAGGCTCTGCGCGAGGGGAAGGATGTCGTTGTTCACGCGCCGACGGGAGCGGGGAAGACGCTGGTTTTTGAGCTCTGGTCCAACCACGGAAAGACGCACGACAAGGCCGTCTACACGGTGCCGACCCGCGCCCTGGCCAACGACAAGCTGGCGGAGTGGCGCGCAAAGAACTGGGATGTCGGCATCGCGACGGGAGATCTTTCCGACAACCTCGACGCGTCCATCGTGGTCGCGACCATGGAGACGCAGAAGAGTCGACTCGTCAACGGGGAGGGGCCGGATTTGCTGGTGGTTGACGAGTATCAGATGATCGGCGACGAGGATCGGGGGCTCAACTACGAACTGGCTTTGGCGTTGGCCCCGCCGAAGACGCAGTTGTTGCTGTTGAGTGGGAGCGTCGGCAACCCTCAGAGCGTGGTTCAATGGCTGGAGCGCCTGGGGAGACAGGCGGTCCTGGTCCGGCATGACGAGCGGCCGGTTCCTTTGGACGAGGTCAATGCCGCCGCGTTGAATTACCAGGTTCCGTCGCGGTTGAAGACGTATTGGCCCCGCTTTGTGGCCAAGGCGTTGGCTGACGGCCTCGGTCCCATCCTGATTTTTGCGCCGCAGCGGCGCGCCGCCGAGAACCTGGCGAACGAATTGGCGCACAAGTTGCCGAACGACAATCCGCTTGCGTTGAGCGAACAACAGGAGCTGTTGGTCGGCCCGAAACTGTCGCGGATGTTGCAGGCCCGGGTGGCCTGCCACCACAGCGGTTTGAGTTATGGCGCTCGCGCGGGAGTGATCGAGCCGCTGGCCAAGGCGGGGCAGTTGCGCGTGGTTGTCGCCACCATGGGGCTCGCGGCCGGAATCAACTTCTCACTGCGCAGCGTCGCGCTCGCCGGGGATTCCTACCGGCGGGGCATGCGGGAACATATCCTGACCGGCGACGAGATTCTGCAAATGTTCGGCCGCGCGGGACGCCGCGGCATCGATGAGACCGGCTACGTCCTGGTTTCAGCGAACCAGATCCGACAGTGCGACGCCTATCCCTGCCAGTTGTCGCGCAATGGCATGGTGGATTGGGGCGCGTTGCTGGGATTGATGTCCGCCGCGGCCCATGCGGGCGAGGATCCCTTTGAGCGGGCGGTCAAGGCGCAGGAGCGTCTCTTCAGCTCCAAACCGATCTTCCTGGGCGTGGAGGAGACCCTGCGTCACCCGGAGACGCCCTGCGGCTTGAGGACGGATTCGGAGCGGGCCCGACGCGTGCGGCGCAAGGCGAAACAGATTCTGAACAGTCGTGGAGAATGGGAGCCGCATCCGCCGTCCCGTGAGACGCCCTTGGCGAAGATCTACCTGCAGGAATTGACGGCGACGCAGGAAACGGCTTTCAAGTTGACGGGGGCGGTTGCGGGAGAGGCGCGTCCGGAAGGGGCGCCCGAGGCCCCGCCGCTCAGATCCGCGCTGTCCGATCCGGGGATCGTCGAAAAGACCGGCGAGGGGCGCGCGGTGGAGATTGGCGGGCTGGATGGCGAAGGGGTGTTCGGCCGCGCGATTCCGCTGGCGGACCGATTGAACGACAACCAGGCGCTGCTGGCCAAATGGGTGCGCCGGTTGACGAACTGGAACGGGCGACAGGTTGGCATGGTCCAGTTCAAGAAGCGCATCGCGGGCCTGATTGAACAAAGGTTGGCGGAACGGGGGACGCCCCTGGCGCGGCTCGACTACCAGCAACATCGGGTGGTCGGGATTCTGAACGTGGCGGAACAGACCAGGCGGGTTCCGGTGGACTCGGCGGGCGTCGCTCTCTGGAAGCCGCCGGTGCGCGAGGTGTTGCACGAGGCCTGTCGGCAATGCGACCTGACCGCGGTCTGCCGGCAGCTTTCGACCGAGACCGGCGTGGCGCTCCAATGGAAGCGCTTGAGACTGATCGATGACCACGGCCGGCCCACGGACCGCGGTCGCTTGGTCAGTTTTTTCTCGCAGGGGGACGGTTTGGCGGTGGCGGCTGCGCTGGAGGATGAGTCTTATCCGCTGGAGGAATTGATCTATGACCTGGCGAATCTCGACGCCGGGTTTCGCTTCTGCGGGGATGACAATCGCTGGGCCGGTCGTTTGGCCGTGGTCAGTCGGGAGGCCTACGGAGCCCAGAGCATCCCCGGTTATCTGGACGCCGGCGTTCCACCCGGATACGGCTTCGGGGCCGAGGAGGTGGCGGAATCGGCGCATCAGAATCCCGCAACCAAACATGCCTGGGTAACCGAGTTGTTGGGAGCGGGCGATATCGACCGCATGATCATCGAATGGCGCAGCCTGCTGCGGCGGATTTCGCGCGCGCCAGCGCTGGAGTGGGAGCGCTGGCGGCAGTTGCAGCAGCGGGCCGGAGCCATCCTGGGGGAGACCGCTTCACCCACCCTCGCCGAGCTTCCGCCCCTGGAGTTTCAACAGACCCGTCGCGCCGATCATCGCCTGCGTCTCAAGCGCTATTGATCGACACCAATCTGTCACACAAATCCAAGGGTTTGAGCATTGACAGATCCTCGCCGCAGTCATAGAAATCACTCGCTCAGTGAGATTTGTTTTGGACGCAAGAGTCGTCGTCAACCGCATCAATTTATGAAAAAAGCCCTCTCAACCGCTGGGATTGTCGCAGTTGGAGCCCTGACCGTCCAGACCGCGCAGGCCCAGGAGAAGCCTTGGAGCGTTTCCGCCACTGTTCGTGGATTTTACGACGACAACATCAACGCCACGCCCGGCACAATCAAGCAGGAGAGCTATGGTTTTGAGCTGCGACCCGAGGCGTCCTATGTCTACAACACCGGTCAGTTTGAAGCGGAGGTCAGTTACGCTTACAGCATGAAGTATTATGAGAACCGGTCGAACTCGGCGGATCATCGCCACAATTTCGGCGGCACGGCCTCCTACCGCTTTTCCCCGCGCTTGACGGTCGATGTTTCCGAAGAGTTCGTGATCGGCCAGGAAGCCGAGATTCTCGATCCCACGGGCGCGTTCACGACGCGAAGCACCGGCAACAACATCCGCAACTCTGCGAGCATTTCGGCGTTGTATGAAATGACCCGTCAATTGGGCGTCGATGTTTCCTACTCCAACTACTTCACCGAATATGACCAGACAGGCGTCGCCAGTCGCTCAGCCTTGCTCGATCGTATCGAGCATCGCATTGGCGCGGATCTCCGCTGGGTGGCGACCGAGACGACGGTTGGTCTCGTGGGCTACAGTTTCGGTGTTCGCGACCAAACCAGCAACGATCTGTTGGCGGTCGGCGTCACGCCGGATGCTCGTGACAGCCGTTCCCATTACGTGTATCTCGGTGCGGAGCATCAGTTTTCCTCGCAGCTCCAAGCCTCGGTTCGCGCGGGTGTTCAGTATACGGAATATCCGAACATTCGCTCGGTTGCAGCGGCGGCCGACGACGACACGGTCAATCCGTATGTGGACGCGAATGTCACCTACAGTTTTGCCGAGCGCGCCAGCGCGCAATTGGGCGTGTCGCACGATCGCTCACAGACGGACTTGTTTGGTTTGGCGCTTGGCGCTCCGACGCTTGACGCGGAGAGCACCCGGGTTTACGGCGCGGTCAACTACGGATTTACCGCGAAGATTACCGGCTCGGTCAATGCCCAGCTTCAGCACAACAGCTTCAACGGGGGCGCGGCCAACAACTCGAAGGACGTCTCAGTCCTCTTTGGCGCGAATCTGGATTACGACATCACGGAGTATCTCACCGCCCAGGCCGGATACGCCTACGACCGCTTGGACTCCGACACCGTGCTGCGTAGCTTCACCCGCAACCGTGTCTACCTCGGGCTCAAGGCGTCCTTCTGAGCGGCAAGAATTGCGCACGACACTCAACCGTATGCAGGGGGGCCGGTCAGTTGATCCGGCCTCTCTTTTTTTTCTGTCATGAATAACGGGAACGCTCCTTCCGATTCTGAATCCAATCTCCATTTTCTCGATTACTGGCGCATTGTCCGGATCCGTAAATGGGTCATTCTCTCCGTATTCCTGCTCGTCGTCACCAGCACGACCATTTTCACCCTGATGTGGCCCAAGACCTACTCGAGCTTTGTCCGGGTTGAGGTCAAGAAGGAGGCGCAGAGCATCAAGGGCATTTTCGAGAGCGGGTCGTCCCCTTTCAGCTCGCATGACATCTACTTCATGCAGACCCAGTTCGAGTTGATCCAGTCCAAGGATATCCTCTACAAGGTCATTGAGGATATGAACCTGAACGTGGAGTGGGCGCGTCGTTATGGCAATCCCGCGCCCTTCGAGACGCTCCGGACCTTCGAGATCATGGAACGGAAGGTGAACGTCCGGCAATTGCGCAACACGGACCTGATCGAGATCACGGCGTTCAGCGAGGATCCGGAGGAGGCCGCCGAACTGGCCAACAAGATCGCGGAGACCTACCGCCAATACCGGATCAACGATCGGCAGGAGGACCTGGAAGAAGGCCTGATCACCCTGCGGGTGGATCGCGAGGCGGCGCAGAAGGAGGTGGATGACCTTCAGCAGCGCATCAACGATGAGATTACCCGGCTGGGCATCTCACCCACGGTGTTTGGCGCGACCAGCCAGATCATGGACACGCAATTGGAGGTGCTGCGACAACTGGAGCAGAAGCGCGTTTTTGCCGAAGGCGAGTTCCTGGAGGCGAATGAGAAGGTGAAACGCCTGGAGCAGATGGATCCGAGGCAACTGGAGCTTTCCATCCTGACGGTGCAGTTCGACCAGCCGCTTTCCTTGCTGCGCAGCGAGCGGGCCACGATCGAGTTGGAGCTGGTTTCCAAGCAGAGTGAGTTTGGCGAGAGCCATCCGGAGGTCGCCCGCACCAAGCGGGCGCAGGAGGAGATCAACCTGCAGATTGCCGCAAGCATTTCGGGCATCATGAGCGGACTGAGAACCATGCGGGATCTGAAGAGAAGTCAGTTGGAGGAATTGACCAAGCAGGCGGATGAGGCGCGGGACAAGAACAAGAAGCTGGCCTCCGATTCCCTCGTCTACCGCAAGCTGGATGAGGAACTTCAGAAGAAAAAGGATCAGCTGCGCGTCCTCGAGCTCAAGATCCTGCAGACCGACACGGACAACAAATTGCTATCCCAGAAAGTGGTTCGCGTCACCGACCCGGCGGAAGTCTCGAACGAACCGGTCAGTCCCAAGGTCCCGCGGAACATCGCGCTGGGTGTCATCGTGGGCCTGATCGCCGGATTCGGCCTGGCCTTCTTCATCGAGTATCTCGACACGAGCGTGAAAACGATCGATGAGGTGGAAGCGGCGGTGAACGCCCCCGTGTTGAGCGTGATTCCGCAGAATGTGGGCTCCCTGATCGACGAGGGGGCGGACAGTCCGCATGCCGAGGCTTACCGGGTGCTGCGCACCAACGTGATATTCCAGCGCAAGGACGAGATGGCCAATACCCTGACAGTGGTCAGCGGCGGCGCCGGCGAGGGCAAGTCCACCACGGTTTTCAATCTCTCGGTCATTTTTGCGCAGAACGACGCCCGCGTGCTGTTGGTGGACGCCGACTTGCGACGTCCCAGCGTGCACAAGATCCTGGGGATCTCCAACGGGGTGGGGTTGACCAATGTCCTGCTCGGCAAGAAGAAACTGGAGGATGCGATCCAAACGACGCCGCAGAAGGGGCTCGATGTCCTGCCCAGCGGCAAGTTGCCGAGCAGCGCGATGGGCATCCTGAATTCCCCGCAGATGAAGGAGCTCGTGGACAACGTCCGCCAGCGCTACGACTTCGTTTTCTTCGACGCGCCGCCGATCATGGGTGTCAGCGACTCCTCGATCCTGACGAGCATGATGGACATGACCCTGCTGGTGATCCAGTATCGCAAGTATCCCCAGGCCATGACGATCCGGGCTCGCCAGATGATTGAGAAAGTCGGAGGCAATCTGTTGGGCGTGGTGATGAACAACATCAGCATCTCGCAGGACGCCTACTACTACTACTATGGCGGCTACCACTACAGTCACTACTCGATGGATGACGAGCAGGGTGACGACGGCGCGCCCTCCAACAATCAGAAAGGCTCCGACGAACCGCGTGATACGGACGACGCGGAGTTGAAAAAGAGCCCGTCGCGTTCTAGCTTGAAGCAAAAGTATTGAACGACTGCAAGAATTCCCAGCATGAACAAAGTGTCTATGAAACGTATGTTGGTCTGCCTTGCCGCGACCGCCTTGATGGCGATTGTGTCGGGCTGCATATCGGATGATGGCGGGACGACGGCGAGACGTTATGCCGGCGAGGAACGCGGAAAACCGGCCCTTGATTTCAATACCTTCCGCATTGACGACCAGGTGCAGGTTGTCTTTTCGGGCTCGTCGCAACCGCCGGACAATCATGCGGAGCGCGTCAATGACGACGGCACGATCACGCTGCCCCTGATCGGTTCCGTGCAGGCGGCGGACCTGACCCCGAAGGAATTGGAGGAGGAACTGCAGCGCCGTTATGTGCCGCAGTATTACAAGCGCTTGGGCGTTTCCGTGCAACGCGAGCATCGCTATTTCTGGGTCAGCGGCGAGGTGCGTGTTCCAAGTCGCCAGAACTATCTCGGGGAGACCACGGTGTTGCGCGCGATTGCGGCGGCGGGGCACTTCACCGATTTTGCCGACTTGAAGAACGTGAAGCTGACCCGGAAATCCGGGAAGCAATGGCTGGTCGATGTCAAGGAGGCGCAGAAGGATTCCAAGTATGATCCGCCTGTCTATCCGGGCGATCGGATCCACGTTCCGAAGCGGTTTTACTGATGATCCGGCTCAGGATTCTCAGCGGACGGCAAGCGGGCGCGGAGCGGTTGGTCTCGAGGTTTCCATTCACGATAGGCCGGTCCAAGTCCGACGCCCTTCGAATCGAGGACGCGGGGGTTTGGGATCGGCACCTCACCCTTTCCTACGAACCGGGGGGCGGTTTCGCCGTCGTCCGAAACCCCAAGGCCACCGCGCTGTTGAATCGTGAGCCCCTGGAAGACGGGCGCCTGCGTTCCGGTGATCAATTGGAGATCGGCGCGGTGCGGATCCAATTCTGGCTGAGCGATGTGGTTCAGCGGGACCTGCGCCGGCGGGAATGGTTGGCGTGGTCGATCATCGCCGTGGTGGCCATCGCGCAGGTTGTGATTGTGCTCCTGTTCGCCTGAACGGAAGCGCCGTGTGGCGCCATTCAGTCTGTCTGAGGCTGTGGTTCCGCGTGAAGTTCGTGCGAGCGCTCGTCCTCCCTGATTTTTCCCGCGAGCAGGAAAATGGAGCCGAAGACCAATCCGCCGCTGATCCAGCCCAGGGCGCTCATGGACAGGAATTGAACCAGATAGAAACCGAGAAAGGGTGAAAGCAGGCCGCGGATTCCGGTGAAGAAGGTGTGAACGGACATGTAGTCCGCGGAGCGGCCCGGGGGCGCGAATTTGGTGACCCAGAGACTCCAGATGACTTCGCCTCCCGCCGCCGCAGTTCCGAAGGTGGCTGCGCCCAGGATCAGTCCGGCCAGGCTCGAGCTTGAGAAGTAGATCACGATGCCGGCGGCCAGCGTGGTGTTGACGAGCGCGCGCAGGGTGAAGAAGTTGATGCGGTCGAACAGGCGGCCCCAGATCCAGCTTGAGGCCAGTCGGGCCGCGTTGGGAACGACCGCGGTGACGATCGCCACGAGGCTGACAGTCAGGTCGAAGCCGTATCTGGGATTGGCCGCATATTCCACCCGCAGCGGCAAGGTCATCAGGTTGCCGACGCCAAAGATCATCCAGCAGATCAACAGTCTGCGGAACAAGGCGTCCGTTCTCGCATATCGCAGCGCCCGGAAGGGGTGAGTCCCCTTGTCGGATGCCAGGGGGGAGGAAGGGCACCTTCGGAAACACAGCGACGCGAAGGCGAAGGCCGCCGCGAAGACTGCCAGCAGCAGAGGGAATTGACCGATGCGCCCGCCGGACAGGGCCCGACCCGCAACCTCGGCAAACAGCGCGGCCACGCCGATTCGGATCATCACCGTCCGGGAGAAGAGGGTTCCGCGTTCGCGCCGGGGATAGTTCTCGTGATAGATCTGGGTTGCGAGCGGAGCGATGCCACCCAGGGTGGCCAGCGCGGTTACGGATCCAATCGTGAAAACCGGCAGGTTGGGGAATGCCGCCATGATGGCGAAGCTGGCGGCTCCGATCCAGGCCAGACGCGACGCGGCGTGGGACGCCGTCAATCCGCTCTGTTGGACGAGGTGGAGAATCCAGGGACTCAACAGCAGTCCCACGCTGGCGCCGCCTGCGATGAGCGATTTGGCCAAGGCTCCGGCCTCAAACCACCGGACGGCAATCAGCAGCAGGAAGGTAAAGCTTGCCGTCTCGATGACGCCTGTGGAAACAGCGCGCCAACGTTCCCAGAAGAACGTTCTTCCTCTTGAGTTCATGTGAATTCAGCCGAAAGGCAGTGGGCGCCGCGGTCCGGTTGCGTCGCAGGCTCCCGAGCGGTCTTCGCGAGGCGACGGGGGCGGGATCCCCCGAATCCCGATGAGCGGGTCGTGCCTTGCCCGCGCATCGCCGAATCTTCCCTGAGGCGGGATTCAGGCCGTTGCCGCCAGTTCCTCCTCCACGTCCACAATCTCCTTGATCTGGACGAGGAACCAGCGGTCGATTTTGGAAAGTTCAAAGATTTCCTCGACGCTGAAACCGGCGCGCATGGCGTGGCGGATGAAGAAGATGCGCTCGGCGGTCGGCACGCTGAGTTTCTGGGTGATGAGGTCGCGCGGCAGGATGTCGCGATCGCCGTAGACCTCGTTGCCGATGCGCCAGGGTTTGCCGTCGCCGCCAAGTCCCGAACGTCCGATTTCGAGGGATCGCAGGGCCTTTTGAAGCGACTCCTTGAACGTGCGGCCAATGGCCATGGCTTCGCCGACCGCTTTCATCATGGTGGTGAGCGTCGGGTCGGTCTGGGAGAATTTCTCGAAGGCGAAGCGCGGGATCTTGGTGACGACGTAGTCGATGGTGGGTTCGAAGCTGGCCGGCGTTTCGCGGGTGATGTCGTTGGGAATCTCATCCAGGGTGTAGCCCACCGCCAGCTTGGCCGCGATCTTGGCGATGGGGAAGCCCGTGGCCTTGGACGCGAGCGCGGAGCTTCGGCTGACGCGCGGATTCATCTCAATGACGATCATTCGGCCGGTGTCCGGATTGACGGAGAACTGGATATTGGAGCCGCCGGTCTCGACTCCGACCGCGCGAATGACCGCGAAACTCGCGTCGCGCATGATCTGATATTCCTTGTCCGTCAGCGTTTGGATGGGCGCGACGGTGATGGAGTCGCCGGTATGGACGCCCATGGGGTCGAAATTCTCGATGGAGCAGATGATGACGCAGTTGTCGTTTTTGTCCCGCATCACCTCCATCTCGTATTCCTTCCAACCGAGGCAGGATTCCTCGATGAGAACCTCATTGGTCGGGGACAGATCCATGCCGCGCTTGGTGATTGTCTCCAGCTCTTCCTTGTTGTAGGCGATGCCGCCGCCGGTGCCGCCCAGGGTGTAGGCGGGGCGGATGATGAGGGGGTAGCGACCGATCTGATCCACCACTTCCCAGACTTCCGTCATGTTGTGGGCGGTGCCGCTGCGCGGGACGTCGAGACCGATCTTGAGCATGAGGTCCTTGAAGATCTGCCGATCCTCGCCCCGTTCGATGGCGTCCGGCTTGGCTCCGATCAACTCGATCTGCAGGCGCTCAAGCGCGCCGGATCGAAACAGCGCCATGGCGGTATTCAAGGCGGTCTGGCCGCCCAGCGTGGGCAAGAGGGCCAATTTGCCTTTGGCGCCGAGGCGTTTGAGCTCCTCTTGCTCGCGGATGATGATCTTCTCCACGCATTCGGGCGTGATGGGCTCGATATAGGTGCGGTCCGCGAACTCCGGATCGGTCATGATCGTGGCCGGGTTGGAATTCACGAGCACGACGCGGAAGCCCTCTTCCTTGAGGGCCTTGCAGGCCTGGGTGCCGGAATAGTCGAACTCACAGGCCTGGCCGATAATGATCGGTCCGGCCCCGATGATCAGAACGGAATGGATGTCGTCGCGTTTAGGCATGGCTTCAAAATCTGCGGCCGGATATGAGACGGGAGAATCCCCGGAAATGCAATGATCAATCCTGCTTTGGCAAGGAGAGGGGCGTCCGATTGAGAATGGGTGGAGCGCTTCCGAGCCCCGGGGGACGCCAAGATGGCTGTCGGCGTTGGAACCGCCGGAATTCACGGCCCATGGCGCCGGCGCCCGGGCGAGGAATCCCGTCGACCTGAAGTCAACCGGCGCCGAGGAGGGCGGCTTTCCGCTTGCAGTCCGTTTCCTCCAGTCGTTCCCGGATCACCGGATGGTCCCGCATGGTTTCCTCGAGGTCCGCGCGCCGCAATTCATAGAGCGCGCAGGGCGTCACGGCGCGGACGGAGGCCACGCGCGGCTCCGGATGCAGCAGGGCCATCTCGCCGAAGAAGTCGCCTGCCAACAGGGATGCCAGGTCGCGCACGACGCCGTCCTCTTCCCGGGAGACGCGCACGACGCCGCGGGCGACGATGAAGAGCGATTCGCCTTCCTCATCCTGCTTGATGATGACGTCGCCGGCATTCGCCGTGCGGGAGCGAAGGTTCTTGGAAATCGTGGCGAAAGCGTCCGGGGGGATGTCCTGAAAGAAGGGGGCCTGGCGAAGCAGTTCCTCGGGCTCGATCTTGAGGCGTTCGACGGAATGTCCGCGCAAGGATCTCAGTTGGCGGTCGATATCGGACTGGATCTCCTCCGCGAGGCCCTTGGGCAGGGCTCCCTGGCGCGCGTGCTCCTCGCTGGTTTCCAACTGCGCGATGAGCCGCAGCCGCTCTCCGAGCCGCTCCTGCATGGAGCCGACGAATTCCGGGAACTGCTCCGCCATCAGGTCCAGGTGCTTGCGCGCGGACTCCTGCCAATGGGCATACTGGTTGCGCACCTCCTCCGCCACATCGTCGGGAATCGCCTCCATTCGCGCGAGTTCATGGAGGCGCTCAAGCACGCGGCTGCTGCCTTGGAAGTGTCCCCAGGCCTCCTCGTAGTTGATGGCGACCCGGTCCAAGCGCACGCTTTCGGCCAGTGGACCCAGGCCCGGGGCGGCGCTCAGGATCCGGACGAGCGCCTTCTCGATGGGGTGGCGGCGCATCTTCCGCAATCGGACCAGTGGAAGCATGCGGTGATAGCGCATCGAATCGACCTCGGTGGCCAGGGCCAGGAGAACCTCCCGGAACGAGCGTTCGCTGAGATGGCCCTTGTTGAAAAGGTCGATGTAGAGGGATTTCTCCTCGGTCATGCAGCGGAGATAAAGCAGTTGGAGTTCCTGCTCCCGGTGCAGTTCTGTGCTGCGAAGCCGATCGATTTGGCCAAGTGTTTGGCTGATGCGTTCGTTGCACTGGCGCAGGAGCCGCTCGCCGATGGCGCCGGAGAAGAGGCCGCCTTTCATCAGTTCCTGAATGCGCCCGCGCGATCGCTGTTCCGCGGCCAGTTGGACTTCCAGTCCCGCCATGCGATCAGGCAGTGGAGGCTCGGCCAGACCGAGTTTTCGCATGAGAAGGGAGATGGTCGTTCCCTGGGCCAGCAGGGTGAAGAGCGCGGCCCCCATCACCACGGGGAAGAAGGTCTCGGAATGCTCGAATTCCGGGAGGCTCATGACGATGGCGAGCGCGATCGCCCCGCGGAGCCCGCCCCAGAACATCACGGTCTGGTAGGTCGGCGGCACGCGGTCGGCCCGGGTTCGGCGGCCGATCAGCGGCATCAGCCCGAAGACGACCACAGCGCGCGACAGGAGCATCGCCACGATCACCCAGGTCAGGAGGCCCATGGAATGCCACAGCTCCGGCAATTCGACGCGCAGCCCGACCATGAGGAAGATCAGGGTGTTGGCGATGAAGGCGGCGTATTCCCAGAAGTGTTCGAGGTAGTGTCTGACGGAGGGCGACACCTTCATGCGGCCCCAGCCGCCGAGGGCCAAGCCCGCTCCGATGGTCGCCATGATGCCGCTGACGTGCAGCCAGGCCTCGGCCACCACGAAGGAAAGGTAGGCCAGGACGGTGGTCAGCGTGATCTCGATGAAGGGATCGGACTCCACCCGCCCGAGCAGATGCCCGGTCAGATAACCCAGGGCGAGCCCCACGGCCATGCCTCCGGCGAACAAGACCACGAAATCCACCGCCCCGTGCATCACGGTGTTCATGGAAACGACGCCCGCCATCACCACGCCCAGCAGAATCTTTGACACCACGATGGAGGTCGCGTCATTGAGGAGGCTTTCGCCTTCGACCAGGATCGTCAATCGCAGCGGAGCCCCGATCTGTTTGAACAAGGCGATCACAGCGACCGGGTCCGTGGCGCTCAGAATGGCGCCCAGCAGCAGGGCTGCGGGAAAAGGGATCGAAGTGGCGAAGGACACCACTGCGCCGATCAACAGCGTCGACAACAGCAGCCCGGGCACGGCCAGCATCAGCACGGGAGCGAGGTTGCGCCGGAGTTGTCGCGCGTCCAGGTTGAAGGCGGATTCGAAGACCAGGGTCGGGAGGAAGACGAAGAAGATCAGGTCCGGGGAGATGACGAACTCGCGCAAGGGCTCCAAGGTATGCGGGAACTGCCGGGCGGTTTCCGCCATGCCCATGCCCGCCAGGACCAGGACCACGGTGTAGGGGAAGCGTATCCGTTTGGTCGCCCAGAGAATCAGAGCTCCGACCAGGAGCATGCCGGCAATCCCCAAGACGACGTTTTCGACATGTGAGACCTCGTGCATGGCTTGTTTCCCAATCTGACACCTCCAGCTTGGGGCGGCGGAGCGGAATGCTCCGGTCTTTTCTTGCACAACGCCGGTCCTTTACGGAGGGCAATCAAACCAATTTACGGGGAGTGCGCATGCGGAGCGCGGGTCTGTGACCCGCAGCAGGGGCTGTTTACGGACCGCGGGTCTGTGACCCGCTGCAGGGGGCAAGCGGAGCGTGTTGGAAATCGCTTGGCGAGTTGTAGGCGCCAGCGCCGCTGCGGGTCACAGACCCGCGGTCCGCGGAATTCAATGAATCCGCGCTTGGCGTCGCTTCAGCGCAGATTCGGCGGCGGCGATCTCACCTTGGAACAGCATTGCCGAAATGCCGTCCAAGGCCTCGGCTTGGGAAGCGTCCCCGGCCAACTTCTTGCGAAGTTGATACAAGTCGATTGGAGCCTGGAATTCGGAGGCCTGGAAGCGGCGGCCGTTGGCTCCGCTTGGGCGAAGCCGGCTTTGCACGTGCTGAAGGAACCTGAATTGATTGCGTTGTGTCGGTTCGATGACCGTACCTTCCCCGTAGTCGTTCCAGGTGGCGATCTGGACGACCCGCACGCCGCTGGACAGGGCCCGGTCGAAGGTCTCGCGGAAGGTCGCGCCTTTGTTTTCGGCGATGTGTCCGTAACTCTCGTGCAGTCCGGCTTTCTCGTAGATGTCCCGAAAGCCGGGGAAAGCCACGCCCACGGCCGAGTCCGCGACGGCCTCGCCGCGGTAGAGCCGGTCGAGATAGGACCGCCATTTGGCGGGCGTCACTTCCTTGCCGCCGGAGACGGGCGGCCAGCCGTAGCGGCGTTCCGTCCCGGCCTTGGCGGTCAGGTGGGGCAGGACGTGCAATCGCGGTTGGCGGGAAAGTCCTTCGAACAAACCGCGCCAATCCGCCGGTTTCTCGAAGTATTGAGGTCCGAACACCAGGAGCAGGGGATCCCCATCCAGCTTCAGGTAGGCCGGGTCGGCGAACCAATGCGCGTCCAGCCAGCGCATGACTTCCCTTCCGTGGCTCAGGGCTTCCTCCTGCTTGAGCTTCCCGCCCGCGACCATGTGCTTGATCGATTGATCCTCGTAGCAGAGCGCGAATTTCAGTCCCGCGCGCTTGATGGTCGAGACCAGCTTGAGGGTGTTGGCGTGGACGGCCGCGTAGTCGTTGTGCCGCTTGATCCCGTACCAATCCACGATGACGCCATCAATGCCGGCGAGTTTCATCAACTGGACCTGGCATTCCAACGCGTGCGGATCCCCGGAATCGTAGAGCCCGATCAGAGGATAATCGTGCGAGGCCGCCTCGCGCCGTCCGTCGGGAAGCCGTTTCTCCGGATCGAACTTGTTCATCGTCCAGTGCCAGCCCCAGTGGCCGGAGACTTCCTTGGACGCATACCAAGGCATGTAATGCGCCATGACCAGGGGGCGGTTCGCGGCCATCGCAGCGATTGGAACAAGCAACAGGGCCGCAAGCGTCAGGCCGCTGCGCCAGGCGCGCGGGATAGAAACGGTCCGATTCATGGGCTCAGCATTCGGTCTCCGGGCGCCTTCCGTCAAATCGAATTGATTGCCGCCTGTCGGCGGGCCCGATATGCTGCGCGCATGAGCATAGTCAGGAAGTTGTTGCACACCCGTTATCGCGTCGATGACCTCGAACGCACGATCAAGTTCTACAAGGATGTCCTGGGCCTGGAGGAAATCAGCCGCAAGAAGTCGCCGCGCGGTTCCGAGCTTGTTTTTCTCAAGGCTCCCGAGAGCGAGGAGCTCATCGAGATCTGCAGTTTCCCGGACAGCGGTTCGGTTCATTGCCAGGAGGACCTCACCCATCTCGCGTTCTCCGTCGACAGCCTGGAGGAATTCGGTAAACACATCGCCGCGCTGGGCATCGAATTCTCGGACGGCCCGCGGATGAAGGAGGACGGCGGCGGATTTGCCTTCATCGATGCGCCCGAAGGCTACGAGATCGAGCTGATCCAGAGGCCGACCGCCTGAACATCTCAAGCCCGTGTGATCCTGCGCGCCCGCCAGTTCACGTTCGAATTCCCCCGGCCGATGCTGGTCATGGGAATTGTGAACGTGACGCCGGATTCCTTTTCCGATGGCGGGCGTTTTCTGGCGGACGACGCCGCGGTCGCACATGCCCTCCAACTGGTGGAGGAGGGGGCGGACATTCTGGACATCGGCGGCGAGTCCACCCGGCCGGGAGCCGAACCGGTGGAGGAGGCCGAGGAGATACGTCGCGTTGTGCCGGTGATCGAGCGGTTGGTCGGGCGGACAGGCGTTCCCATCTCGATCGATACGCAGAAGCCTGGGGTGGCCGCGGCGGCCTTGGCGGCGGGCGCTTCGATCGTCAATGACATCGCCGCCAACCGGGAGGACGACGCCATGTGGCGGTTGGTGGCCCGGGAGGGGGCCGGCTACATCGCCATGCACATGCAGGGATCGCCCCAGTCCATGCAGGCAAATCCGGTCTACTCCGATGTGGTCGGCGAGGTGAGCGCCTTTTTCCAGGAACGGCTCCGACGTCTGCAAAGCATCGGCGTGGACCCGGATCAGGTCGTTTTTGACCCGGGAATCGGCTTTGGAAAGACGTTGAAGCACAATTTGGCGTTGCTTGGAGGGCTCTCAGAGTTTACAAGTTTAACACGGCCGATTTTGCTTGGCGCCTCGCGCAAGTCCTTCATGGGCAATTTACTGGGAATCGAAACGGCGGATCGATTGCCCGGTTCCCTGGCATGCGCTTGCCATGCTGCTTCGGCGGGTGTGCAGATGACGCGTGTCCACGATGTCGCCGCGACGGTTCAAGCGGTCCGGCTCGTGGAGGCGATCAATGATCCAAGGCAATGACGACGGAATCGATTCTCAAGTTGATCGAGGATTTCTGGCAGGTCGGTTGGCGGCCGATGCTGGAGATTCTGGTCCTGTGGATCGGCATGTATCAGTTCTATCGCCTGTTGCGGGGCACCCGGGGGTGGGCCGTGGTTCTGGGGCTCACCGGTTTCTTCATCCTGTTCCTCGGTCTGGTCTTCATGGCCAATGTCTTTGAGCTTCAGGTTCTCAGCGCGGTGCTGCAGTACCTGTTGTTCCTGATGCCGTTTGTCGCGCTGGTGATCTTCCAGCCGGAGTTGCGGCGCATTCTCGCCGAGGTCGGCAACCAACCCCTGTTCAACACCGCCCGCCAGGAGCGTGAGAACATCGAGGTCCTGGTGCGCGCCATGGAGCGTTTGTCCAAGATGCGCATCGGCGCGCTGGTGGCCGTGGAGCAGGCGATCCAATTGCGGGAAGCCGTGGAATCCGGCGTGGAGATCAATTGCGACGCCTCGCCGGAAATGCTGGAGACGGTCTTCTTCCCCAACAACGCAATTCACGACGGCGGCGTCCTGGTCAAGGGCGACCGAATCACCTACGCCGCCTGCATCTTCCCGCTCACCCAGCGGCATGACCTGGACAAAGCGGTCGGCACCCGTCATCGGGCGGCCATCGGCTTGAGCGAGGAGACCGATGCGGTGGTCATCATTGTCTCCGAGGAAACCGGTCAGATTTCCTACGCCTACAAGGGGCATCTGGAGCGCGGCGTCACATTGAATGAATTGCGGCAGTTCCTGAGTTCGATCTTTGTCACCCTCGATCAACCCGGCAGCATCGGTGAATGGTTTGCGCAGCGTCGCCGGCGCAAGGCCTTGCGCCGCGCCCTGCGTCGCGGCCGGGAGGAAGGAGCCAAGGATCGGAATCGCGACGAATCCGGGACCGAGGCCCGGCCCGCCGCGCAGCCCCAGGCCGTCGCCCGGAAAGGCGTCGCCAAGGTCGAGGCGTCCTGAGCCATGGGACTGCGTCGTTTCATCCAGCGGAACTTCTGGGCGAAGTTCCTTTCCTTCGTGCTGGCCTTCATGACCTGGCTGAGCATTCGGACCAGCGAGTCGCGGTCCGCCAACGCCGAGAGCGAAGGGTTGATCCCGGTGTCCGAAAAGCCCGAGGTGGGGTTGCCGACGCCCGGTGAAGCTCTCGGGGCGGCCAAGCCTTCCCCGTCGCGCGATACCGTCGTGAGCAGCGATCCGTTCTCACGGACGGTCGCCATCTACAAGCCGGCGGGTGACGCCTACGCCTACGAGGTGAAGCCGGCGGAGGTCGAGATTGTGGTCAAGGGCAAGAAGGAATCGCTCGAGGCCATGGAAACCAAGCAGATCCGGGTGTTTGTGGATATCACCGGGGTGCTGGAGAAATTCAATACAGCGGAGCAGCACGCCGGCATTCCGGTGCGCATCGAGGCGCACACGCCCGCCTCGGTCGCCCTCGAGAAGGTGACGCCCACCCTGGCGACCGTGAAGCGCATCCCGCCGCCGAAGCCGGCGAAGAAACCCGAGGTCGAGCCCGCGGAAACCATCAAGCCCGACGATTCGGCTCCGACCAACAAGGTGGGCTTGATCAAGAGCGCGACCAATGCCGTCGACCAGGCGCTGGCGCCCACCAACGCGCCCACGAACGCCGCCCGGCCGGAGCCGTCGCCGACCTCGCCGCCGCCGGCGGATACGAAATCCGATTCACCCCCCTCCGAACCCGCCGGGAAGACGGGTTCCTCAGACGACAACGAATGACCACCCCCAAGAAAATTTTTGGCACGGATGGCGTGCGCGGCCGGGCCAACATCGAGCCCGTCACCGCCGAGACCGCCCTGAAGCTCGGCCGGGCGTCCGCCCACGTCTTCAAGAGCCTTGAGACCCAGTCGCGCAGTCGCGGCCGGCACCAGATCGTCATCGGCAAGGACACCCGCCTTTCCGGCTACATGCTCGAGAATGCGCTCTCCTCCGGCGTGCTCTCCATGGGCGTCGATGTCCTCTTCATCGGGCCGCTGCCCACGCCCGGCGTCGCCTATGTCACCCGCAGCCTCCGCGCCGACGCCGGCATCGTCATCACCGCCTCTCACAACCCCTACGACGACAACGGCATCAAGTTCTTCGGGGCCGACGGCTACAAGCTCGCCGACGACATCGAGGCCAAGATCGAGGAGTTGGTGTTCAGCGGCGAGATCGAGAACATTCGTCCCACCGCCGGAGCCATCGGCAAGGCCGTCCGCATCGAGGACGCCCTTGGCCGTTACATCGAATACGCCAAGGCTTCCTTCCCCCGCGGGATGACGCTCGAGGGGATGCGCATTGTCGTCGATTGCGCCCACGGCGCCGCCTACAAGTCCACGCCCTGCGTCCTCAAGGAGCTCGGGGCGGAGGTGTTCGTCTACGGCGACCAGCCCAATGGCAAGAACATCAACAACAACTGCGGGTCCATGCACCCCCAGCAGCTCTGCGCCAAGGTCGGCGAATACCGCGCCGATATCGGACTCGCCCATGACGGCGACGCGGACCGCGTCCTGCTCTGCGACGAGAATGGCAAGCTGGTCGATGGCGATGACGTCATGGCCATCGCCGCCCTCAACATGCTGGCGGCCGGAACCCTGAACGACGAAACGCTCATCACCACCGTCATGAGCAATGCCGGTCTCATTGACGCTGTGGAAAAGGCCGGCGGGAAGGTCACCCGGACCGCGGTCGGCGACAAGAACGTCATCGACGCCATGTTGACCAATGGGTTCAACCTCGGCGGCGAGCAGAGCGGGCATCTGATCTTTCGCGACTACAGCACCACCGGCGATGGACTCGTCGCCGCCCTCCAGATCCTCAAGATCATGAAGGAATCCGGCAAGAAGCTGTCCACGCTCGCCGACTGCTGGACCCGCTTCCCCCAGCAGGTCACCAACGTCGTGGTCAAGGAAAAGCCGCCCTTCGAGCAACTCGACGGCGTCGTGGACCTCGTCAAACAGGCCGAAGAAGCCGTCGGCGCCGACGGCGGCCGCGTCCTGTTGCGCTACTCCGGAACCGAACCCAAGGCCCGCCTCCTCATCGAAGGCCGCGACGACGCCCTCCTCAAGCATTGGTCAGACCAAATCTGCGGCTCCATCAAGAAGCAGGTGGGGGCGTAGGGGGGGGCTGGAGAGGGGGCAGCGACTTGGGGTTTGCCCCCTAATATCCAATATGCCCAAGTTTTTTTGTCCCTAATAATTGTTCGGTGAGACCGTGAACAAGTAGCAGATCATTTGTCCGCTGGTGACATTTGCGCTTTTGGGTAGCGTTTTGGCCATAGGCATCGGTAAGGCACGCCACAAGTACTACATTGTCGACCGAACTGAGATGATTGGCGAGGATTTGGCCAGCACGACAAATTCGACACTGTTGGTGCAGTTGGAGCCTGGACTGGTCGATGAACTCGCTCGCTTTTCCAGTTTATCAAACACAGTCTTCGAGGTGCGATTAGGAGACAAACGCGGGCCGGGAGATGAGGGCGTAGCATGTAGCCGGGTGATTCTCTCAAACGCAGAGTCAGGGAGCTTGGTGATTCGACTGCGTCAAGATTCGGACGCGGAGAGATTCCACGTGCTCAGTTTTGGCCGCAGCACCGAACCAGCCAGTGGAGGCAACCGCTGACCCGTTGAGCAGTTGAAGCATGATTGAGAATTTGATAGCTACTGGACCATCGAGCCGCCGCTGCCGGTCAGCGGTTCCTCACTGAATCGTTCTGCTGAAAATTGATGCGCAAGTGGATCCCAAAAGGCGTTAAGTGGCTGCCATGGCTAATCGTCGCAGTTTGCGCCATTTATTTCGGGCTTCTCGGCGGGTGGCGCGATGCAACTGTAGGGCGCTTCCATCGTAAGGCGATTGAGCTGTTTTCCGATACCGAGGGCATCACGAAGGTCGAGGTCTTTTTGTTGATGGGTGAAGATGCGGATGAGCGAGAGGAGACCTTCCCACTTCGCCCCTATGGATCGACAACCCCGGTTTACGGCACCGTAACTTTGTCCGGGGGCGACCTTGCCGATTTCCTCGAACTTTGGAGCTACCAAGCGCCAAGCTACTGGAATCAGGCGATGTGCCATGGCGCGGTCTACGGATATCGACTGTATCGCGGACGGCGGTTGGTAGGTGAGACGTCGATTTGCTGGGAGTGCAGCAATTTCTACGTGACTGCCTATCCTGGCATGTCGGGGTGGTATGGTTTCATGTCTGATAGCAAGAGCGCCAAGGATTTGCTCGCTTTCTGTGATGCGCGTCTCCCCTACAAGCGACCCGAACCACGCCCCGAAAAAGACAAGGCAGAACAAGGCGTCGCACCACAATCCGCTACCCGCTCCGAGTCGAATTCGGAGGGTGGCGACAAACCTAAACCAGAATCGGACGAGCGCTCCCGGTAGCGGATGTGTGGACTTCGACGTTCTGCCAAGAATTGAATGACCATGAAGAATCTCATTATAGGAGCACTGGCGATATTCATTTCGATCACTGCCTTTGCGGATGACCAAGAAATCCCTACGATCTCCAGTAGTTGCCAGATTCGATCTCTCCCGGGCGGAAGAGACGGCTCTACCGTGCAGTATTCCTGGAAGATCACGGCGAAATCGACAGAAGACCGTGTCCTCTCGATCGAGCAATTGACACGAAACGAACAGCCGTCCCCGTTTCCCGATCTTCGCGGGTATTAGAGATTCATGTTCTGCCAAGCGGGAAGTTTGCACGAAAAGGAGTTTCGACTCGAGGTGGACCAAGCCCCCGACGGAGGGGGACGGGCGTACTGGTTCAAAGGTTTCCTTACAAGTCTGATCAATGAAGACATCCCTCTCCCCGAATCGGCAACCGTGGCCGTGACGTCTCGCAGAATCTGCGATGAGAAAGAAACAGGTCATTTAGTCGGTGTCACCGTTTCCCGGAAAGGTCGCGAACTAAGCCGTCACTATATTTTTATTAGCTTCATGAGTCTCGCAGATGCTCAGTCCTCCCCCATCTGGCGCCGAACGACCGAGGGACGCGAAACTCAGGACGGAAACGTTTACCAAGATTTTACCGAGGCCAAGAGTTGGGAACCCAGAATTCGACGATTCACAGAACTCGAAAAGTAGACCGCATATCAAACGCATGGAGAGCAACGGCTGACCTGCCCTGAGTTCGAATGGCCAACCAAAATTCCAACCCTTTTCCTGTATCGCGCGTGCGCTCTCGGTCATCCGTGCCCCATGCTTGACGTTATCCAAAAGAACTCCCCAAACCTTCGAATGAGAAAGTTCCTTTCAATCCCTTTCGTGCTCTCCCTCGCGCTCGTGGCGTTTTCCGCGTATGTGGCAGATCAGTTGTTCGGTGTCGTAGCCTTCACTTTCGGCTATCTCGTCTTTTGCCTGCTCGCGGCTGCGGCATTCGGTGGAATGTGGCGCGTATGTTTCAGGAAGACCGGCTTGGCGGCCGCATTGGTCGTCTTCGGCGTTCTCGCGACGAATTTCTTCCTGCCGCCTCCGTCGGAACGCCTCCTGCGCTCTGCGATGCTTAAGGCCCCGCCAGGCACAGATGCCACAGCGATTGTGGACATCGTGAAGCAGCAGTATGAGGGTAGCCCCTACGCGATGCCGATGGTTTGGGAAAGCCGCGCCGGAGGTATTGATCAGGTTCATGTTTCCCTCTTGTCTCAGAAGGCCAAGAGTTGCACTGCCGTCATCTTCCTTGTTGAGAACGGAAGGGTATCAAAGAGGATCTACTCAGGAGACTGACATCGAAGGCGATAACAAGATTCAATGAGAAGGCAGTGAACCCCGGGACTCCGGGCGTTATCCTCACTGCCAATGAAAACCAAGACAAACACCTCTGCCACCGTCGAAGTCCCAGTTCCCACCCACACCATCGGGATTGAGCGCCAAACGGTATGACTCTCAAGGCTGTAATCCATGAAGATGAAACAGGTGGCTTCTGGGCTGAAGTTCCATCACTGCCCGGCTGTGTGACCCAAGGTGAATCACTTGCGGAGATAAAGATGAACATCCGTGAGGCTGTCGAAGCAGGGCTCGAAGCAGCCGAACCTGATCCAACGCTTGAAGAATCCGGTCACATCTTCGAAGTCGCTATATGAAGCGGATCTCTGGCCAGCGACTCGCAAAGCTTGCACAGCAAAAGGGTTGGGTTCTCGCCGGCTTCGAGGAACGTCGCCCGCAGTTCTTCAGGCACGGTGAACGTCCTCGATCTTGAGCCTGTCACCAGTGTGATCCTCGGCGCTCCGGATCGCGGGCTCAATCGCGCCGTATTGCTGGGACTTTGGGTCGGGTCTCCACTTTCCGCAGTCTGGAGCGGGCATTCATTGAAAGTGGGAAGGGATCTGGTTTACGGCCGCGTACGGATACGGCGCGGCCATTTGCTTCTTCTCTTTCGGGGCGCTGCGCCATGCCTCGCGGGAAGGCGGCGTCAAGCCGCCGCACTCCAAGGCGCTTCGCGCGGCGCAACCCAGCCAGCCAATGCCTTCCCCCTGATCCACGCGAGGCGCTCTTTTGGCGGCGACACGACACGACACGGCGTCGTGTCCTTTGCATTTCGCTTCCGGCTTGGGGCGCTGCCGCAGCCTGTCCCTCTGCCGAAGTCGCCGGATGCCGGGCATGACAACGCGCCAAGTCCCCTCCGGCGGAGACTGTGTAAGAACTCGATCGATTCGTAGCAGCCGGGGTAACGAGGCTCAGTCTTCAACGAGTTACGGACTGAATTCCTCCCTCAAGCCCCCGTTTTCAATTCCACGATATCGTGGGTGGCGGATTCGCGTTGGCCGGCGGGGCTGATGCGGACGTAGCGGGCGCGGTCACGCAGTTCCATCAGATTGCCGGCTCCGAGGTAGCCCATGCCGGATTGGATGCCGCCGATCAATTGTCCGAGGATTTTGTCGGCCGGGCCGGAGACTTCCTTCAAGGCCTCGACGCCTTCGGCTGAGACCTTGCGGGTTTTGTCCTTGGAGCTGTGTCCGTAGCGGGCGGCGGAGCCGGCCTTCATGGCGGCGAGGCTGCCCATGCCGCGGTATTGTTTGTAGAGTTTGCCGCTGATCTCGAGGATCTCGCCGGGGGCTTCTTCACAGCCCGCCAACAGCCCGCCGCAGATGACGGCGTCAGCGAGGGTCAGCGCCTTGACGATGTCGCCGGATTTGCTGATGCCGCCATCGGCCAGGATGGAGACGCCCTTGTTTCGCGCGGCCTTGCCGGCGACGTAGAGGGCGGACATCTGCGGGATGCCGACGCCGGCGACGACGCGGGTCGTGCAGATGCTGCCGGGGCCCTGGCCGATCTTGATGCAGTTGGCGCCGCAGTCGGCCAGGTATTCGACCCCGGCTCCGCTGGTGACGTTGCCGGCGATGATCGGGAGGTCGGGAAAGATATCGCGGATCAGGCGCACGGTGTCGCCAACGCCCTTGGTGTGGCCGTGCGCGGTGGACACGGCGACGGCGTCGACGCCGCGTTCGACCAGCGCGCCGATGTGTTGGGAGATGCGCTCCCGGTCCAGTTCTCCGAAGGCGTTCCGCGTTGCGGAAACGGCGGCGCCGCAGACGAGTTGGAATTGGGAATCGCGGGCCGGCTTGAACTGCGCCTGGCGCTCCTGCGTGATCCGGTCCACGTCAGAGAGCGTGAACAGTCCGCGCATTCGGTCCTCGTCATCGACGACGATCAGCTTGTCGATGCGGGGGTGATCGGCGAAGAACTGGTCGGCCCGGGCGATGGGGTCCTTGCCGAGTTCCTTTTCCGTGAGGGTAAAGACATCCGTGCGGGGCGTCAGGGCCTCCTGGGCGGTGCGGCTGGCATAGCGCGGGCGCACGACGCTGCCGGGCAGGAGTCCGACGAGGCGGCCCGAGTCATCCACGACGGGAAAGGTGCTGAAGGTGAAGCCCTTGCGATCCATGAGGTCGAGCACGTGTCCGATGGTTTCCTCGGGCGCCACGGTGATCGGGTCCTGGATCAGGCCGTGGACATGGTTTTTGACCCGTGAGACCTCCTTGAGCTGATCCTTTTCGCTCATGTTGTAGTGGATCAGTCCCATGCCGCCGTTCTGGGCCATGGCGATGGCCATGCGGGATTCGGTGACGGTGTCCATGTCCGAGGACACGATGGGGAGGTGCAGATCGAGTCCTTCGGCGAGCGAGGTTTCCAGCTGGGTGTCGCGGGGAAGGATCTCGGAATACAGGGTGGCCAAGGTCAGATCGTCATAGGTGAGGGCGCAATCCCTGTTGGCCGTGAAGAAGTCGTCTGCCCGGAGATAAAACTCGCGATCGAGAGAATTCGGTTCTTGATTGGCTGCCATAGCGAAGCTTGCCAAAGGCGCGACCGGACTGACAAGCGGGAACTCCGGGAAGCTGGGGCCCTGCCTGCGATTCCTGATGGCCTGCGCGGTTCAGGGATGCGGCGAGAGAACGTTCGGGATGGGGAATTCGCCCCCTTGAAGTGTTCGATCAATCGCGACTCGACGCGCGCGAGAGATCGGGCAGGTCGTAGAACCGCAGGGCGCCGTGGACGGCCTGGTGGAAGTGGAGGTGCGCGTTGCGATCGGTCATCAGGCCGCGCCAGGAAGGCAGGCTGTCGCTGATCATGACGTCCTCAAACCAATCCGGCTCGAGGAAGGCCGCATGCTGGGCGGCGGGGCCGGCTTCGCCGTCGGCCTGGAGCCGCACGGATTTCCGTTTCTCCGCCTGGGCCAGCCAGCGCGCGCTGACGAGCAGGTCTTCGGTCCGCATGGCGAGCCAACTGCGTCCCAGCATCTGGCCGATATAGGCATCGGCGCCGTAGAAGCGCCAGTTGCGGGTTTTGGTTTCGCCGGTGTCGCGAACCTCGACAATCAGGACGGGATGGCCTTGGGCATGCAGGGATTGCGCCTTTTGGATCGCCGGGTTCATCCCCTTGCCGGGAGCCAGCAGGACGGGAGACTGGTCGCCGCCGGGCCAATAGAGCCCGGGCAGCGAAATGCCGGGTTCGGGTTGGTAGACCAGCTTTCGCGGCATGTTGTTGGCGCTTGAGCGAACCTCCAGGGCGGGCAGATCGCCGAGTTGACGGATGCCGGTTGCCTGGCGCACGAGCTTGCGGGAAAGCGGCGGGCGTTGTTTCGCCAGCTTGCGCTCGAGTTCCAGGAAAAGGTCAAAGATGGATCTGGCGTCCTTCATCCAAACAACCTGCCCCTGATCCGTGGCCTGCAGTTCGGCGTCGGAGAGAATGGGAACGTCTTCGGGTTCGAAGATCTCAATCTGTCTCCCTTGCAGCCAACGGGCGAAGAAGCGAACGACGCCTTCGCGAAGGCGTTGGGAAAAGCCGTGTTTCTCGTTGGCTTCGATCAGGTCGACGCGTTCGGGGTGGCCCAACCGCGTATAGACCCGCTTGGCCTGGCGGTAGGCCTCCCAGGTCCCATCAATGGGCACGAAGTCCCGGGTCGCCGCGAGAATCAACGTGGGTTTTGGCGCGCGAACGATGGCGAAGTCGGGATGGTCGAAACCCTCGCGAATCTGGGCAAAGAGGTTCTGCTCCGCGTCGCCGGGCCCGGGTTTCTCGTTCTTGCGCCGATGAGTGGTCATGAAACAGCCAGGGGCCGCGGCGGCGATGCGGTCATCGAAGGCCATCAGGTAGCTGGTCAGGTTGCCGCCGCCGGAGTTGCCGGTGCAGCCGATGCGTTGCGGATCGACGTCGGGTCGTGTGCACAGGTAGTCGAGGCAGCGGACGCCGTCCCAGACCATCAGGGCGCCGAGTGTATGGCCGAGAAGAATCGGAGCGACGCCCAGGTCATTGTGCTCGCTTTGGCGTTTGATCCTGTGCGGGGTTGGACCGATGAGTTGGCGGCGTTCCCCTTGGCCGACCGGGTCGAAACACAGGACCACGAAGCCGTGTCGGGCGAGCAGGATGGCGGCCTTCTGATAGGATTCGTAGGCCTTGCCATTCGCGGAGTGGCCACAGGGCAGGAGGACGCCGGGGAAGGGGCCGGGGCCTACGGGGCGGTAGACGTTCGCCGTGATTTGGTAGCCGGGAAGGCTCTCCAGGACAAGGTTCTCCACCGAGTAGCCGTCGCGTTGACGGGTCGCGGTGATGCGGGGATTGAGCGGGGCGGCGATGGCGGGACCTGCGAAGGCCTCCCGCAGAAACTGTTTTCGCTTGGCCTGGTAGCGGGCGATCTGGTCGGGGGATTCGAGGGCTTGTTCCAGTTCATCCAGGCGACGATCCAAGGCGGCGTGGACCTGCTCGCGTTGAAAGGCGCGCATCATCTGGTTTGTCTTGTCCGCGTTGAAGTCCCGGGGCAGGACGCGGATAGGGGGCGCCGCCGGGATGGGCGCGGCGACGGTCAGCAGTATCAGGATGGCGGCGAGGGCCGGATGAGGCATGAGCGGAATCATGCTGGCGGGCGGTCTGTTATTCCAAGTCCGGTTTTCGCCCGGGGCGGACGGGAACCTCGTTGGGAGCGGTGGGCGTCTGTTGCTACGGCCAGAATACCCTTGCTTCCGGTCGATTGTCCTGCTTTCAATCCTCCCCGATTTTCACCGGTACTGATTAACGATAGAACACACTTTGCACTCATGGCGGTTGTTGCGACAAAACTGAGGAAGGGCCAGGCCATCAAGGTCAAGGGCGATACGGGCGTCATTTTGGATCTGGTTCACCGCACGCCCGGCAAGGGCAATGCCCTGATCATGGCTACGATCCGCTCCTTTGCGAGCGGCAAGACCAAGGACATCCGCTTCAACCCCAGCGAGAAGGTTGAGACCCTCATGGTCAACCGGATCAAGCTGGAGTACAGCTACCAGGACGGATCCTCCTACTTCTTCATGGATCCCGAGACCTACGACACCGTTGAGTTGCCGGGCAGCCTGTTGGAGGACATTGCCGACATGATCACTGAGAACACCGTCTGCGAGGTCGTCAAACTGGAAGGCGATCCGGTGGCGGTGGAATTGCCGCCCACAGTGGAATTGAAGGTGACGGAAGCCGCCGAAGGTCTCAAGGGCGACACGGTGAACAATCCCCAGAAACCGGCCACGCTCGAGACGGGCAAGGTCGTTCAGGTCCCCTTGTTTGTGAAGACCGGCGAGGTGATCACGGTCGATACCCGCACCGGCAAGTATCTCGGTCGGGCCTGAGCGAGGCAACGCTCCTTGGTCGTCCCGCCGGGACCTTGAAGTGGGCGAGACTCCGTCGTGTCCTGTTCAAAACCCCGGCTCCGTAGCGCGGCCGTCCGGGCTGCGGGTTGTCGCGGCGTCCCGCCGCCAGTCATGAAATACCGGGCGGGCCGCCCGCGCCACGTTGGCCCGTTGGGCCGGAACTTGGCACAAAACTGACATGCGTCCCCAACCGGGCAAGGTTCGACTTTCCGGTTTCGATATTCCTGAATTCCATCAATGATGCGCGAAGTGAGCGCGCGTTCCCGACCATCCCCGTCCGAATCCATCGCCGGATTGATTGAGCGGGTGACCTTTCACAACGAGGAGAACGGCTTTGCCGTCCTGCGGGTGAAGGTGAAGGGGCAACGGGATCTGGTTACGGTGGTGGGCAATGTGGCGACGGTCACAGCGGGGGAATGGCTGACTGCGGAAGGGGCTTGGACGCACAATCGCGAACACGGGCGGCAGTTTCATGCTGAGCGGATCGCCTGCGACGCGCCGAGCACGAAGGCCGGCATCGAGAAATACCTGGGCAGCGGGATGGTCAAGGGCATTGGTCCGACCTACGCCAAGAAACTGGTGGCGGCGTTTGGCGAGAAGATCTTCGACATCATTGAGACCAAGTCGGCGAAGTTGGAGGAGGTCCCGGGAATCGGGAAGCAGCGGCGGAAACTGATCAAGGACGCGTGGGGCGAGCAGAAGGTGGTGCGCGACATCATGGTATTCCTGCATTCGCACGGCGTGGGCACGAGTCGCGCGGTGCGCATCTACAAGACCTATGGCGAGGAGGCCATCGAGACCGTGCGGGAGAACCCTTATCGATTGGCGGCGGATATTGCCGGCATTGGCTTCGCGTCGGCGGACAAGATTGCCGCCGAACTTGGCGTGGCCCGGGATTCGGTGGCTCGCGCGGCGGCGGGATTGGATCACGTTCTTGCGGAAGCCATGGGGCAGGGGCACTGCGCGCTCCCGGAAGCCGGGTTGGTCGAGTCGACGGTCAAGCTGTTGGACGTGGAGGGGGACAGGGTTCGCGTCGCCCTGGAGACGGCGCTGAAGGAGGGCGGGTTGGCGCGTGAAGCGCTGGCAGGCGAGGCGTACGTCTGTCTTCCCAGGTTGAAGGAGGCGGAGGAATTCATTGCCGGCCGGATCCGCGGTCTGGCGGATTCGCCGGCGGGTTACCCGTCGATGGATGTCGAGAAGGCGATCGCCTGGTGTGAGAAGAAGGTCGGGACCCGCCTGGCCGAAAATCAGCGAGGCGCTTTCGCGCTGGCGCTGCAGAGCAGGGCATTGATCGTCACCGGCGGGCCCGGGGTGGGCAAGACCACGCTGGTGAACTCCATCCTCAGCGCCTTGCGGGCGAAGAAAGTGGCTTGTCTCCTTTGCGCGCCGACCGGCCGCGCCGCCAAACGACTATCCGAATCGACCGGGTTGGAGGCGAAGACGATTCACCGGTTGTTGGAATACCAGCCGGGCAAGGGCTTCACGCGCAGGGAATCGAATCCGTTGGACTGTGATCTCCTGGTGGTGGACGAAGTCTCGATGGTGGATGTGCCGCTGATGCACCAACTGCTCCGCGCATTGCCGGCGGGCGGGCATCTGTTGTTGGTGGGTGATGTGGATCAGCTCCCGTCCGTCGGCCCGGGAATGGTCCTGCGGCATCTGATCGAGAGCGATTGTATTCCGGTGGCGCGGCTCGATCAGGTGTTTCGGCAGGCGGAGGGGAGTCGGATTGTGACCAATGCGCATCGCGTCAATCGAGGCGAGCTCCCGGAGACTGACGAAGCGGCCTCGGACTTCTTCTTTATTGAGCGCGATGCCCCGGAGGAAGCGATGCCCACGCTGTTGAACCTGGTCCGGAGGCGGATTCCGGAGAAGTTCGGCCTCAGTTCCATGGACGACATCCAGGTCCTGAGTCCGATGAACCGCGGCCTGTTGGGGGTGCGGGAGTTGAACCTGCGCTTGCAGGAGGCGCTGAATCCGCGCAGGCAGGATGCTCCGCAGGTCGAGAAATTTGGCGCGCAGTTCCAGGTCGGCGACCGGGTGATCCAGACCCGGAACAACTATGACAAGAACGCCTTCAATGGGGACATTGGCCGAATAGCGCGGGTCGATGAACAGGAGCGCGAAGCGTCCGTGAGGTTCGATGGGCGGGAGGTGAATTACGACTTCGGCGAGTTGGACGAGCTTTCGCTGGCCTACGCGATCACGATTCACAAGTCGCAGGGATCCGAGTTTCCCGCCGTGGTGATTCCGGTCTCGACGCAGCACTACATGATGCTGCAGCGCAACCTCATCTATACCGGGATGACGCGCGGGCGGAACCTGGTGGTCCTGGTCGGCGAAAAAAAAGCGTTGGCGATGGCGGTGAAGAACAACAGGATGATGCAGCGTCATTCGGGGCTCTTGGAGCGACTCCGGGCTGACGCTGACTGATCATGTCGGGACGACGGTATTCATGCGCGACGTGTCGGAAGGGATTTGAGATCCCGGACATCAGCGATGCGGACAAGACGGTGATCTGTCCGTTGTGCGGCGAGTTGACGCCGCTGGTCCCGCTGAGGGGCGGCGGAAAGGCGAATCACGAGCAGCGCAATGAGTTCAACTTGCCCGGCTGCGTCTTGCTGTTCGGCGGTCTGGTCTTGGTTTGTTTCAAGTTTCCGTGGGGGTTGCTTGGCGGCGCGGTCCTGATCTGGTTCGGAACGAAGATGACCCGCGTCAGCATCTGCGCCAAATGCGATGGCAAGGTGGAGGACAAGGCGGCGAAGAGTTGTCCGCATTGTCAGGCCGTGTTCGTGGACGAGGTGGTTTGATATTTGGACTGATGCCAAGCGACCTCGCGGTCGCGGGGATCCTGGTCATGGCGTCCTCTCTGGCAGCCTTGGTCGTCGGCGCAGTGAAGCGGAAGAGCCGTGCGGGACGGTATGCCCTTTGGACAGGGGCGGCGCCCCTGCTGGCGGGATTGGCGGGCCTGGCAATCGCAGCTGACGCATCTGCGGCGGTGTAGTCGACGCGCGCGACGTCCTTTTGGTTTACAATTGGGCGCGGGCGCTTTTTCTTCCTCGCCGTGAAGTCTGTATCTGAATCTTCTTGTCGGTGCCGGCTTGTTCGCGCGGCCAAGGTTGTCGGGCTTGGTTTGGCCCTGGGTGGTTTGACGGCGGGTTGCGTTGTGACACGTCAGTCGGAACCCAAGCGGACGGCGGTGGAGCAATTGTTGTTGAGCAATGCGGCGGACAGTGCGTTGGCTGATATCGACGTTTCCTCGCTGAATGGCAAGAAGGTGTTCCTGGAGGAGAAATACTTCGAATCCGAGGACAAGCCCTACGTTCTGGGCGCCATCCGCGAATTGATCAGCGCGGGCGGCGGCTTGTTGCAGTCAGATGCGGGTGCGGCCGACGTGATTGTGGAGGCGCGCTCCGGGGCCTTGTCGATCGACAGCGGCAATTCGCTCGTGGGTCTGCCGGAGATGCCGGTTCCGATTCCGCTTTCCGGCACGGTGGTGAGTCCGGAGGTGCCATTCTACAAGGTGGACCGGCAGTATGGCGTCGCGCGCATCGCGCTGCTCGCCTACGACGCCAAGACGCGTCAGCATGTGCTTTCCACGGGGTCGCAGGCGGGTTATTCGCACCATCACTACTACCGGATTCTCGGCTTCATCAAGTGGACCAGCACCAGTTTGCCGGAGAAGAAGTAAGAAATCTGGCGGGATTGATGGCGTTCGGCTGCCCAGGCGGGCGGCCAGCCAATCCTCAAGGCAGCAAAAAAAGCGGCCGGCAAATGCCGGCCGCTTTTGCGTTCAAAGGTCGTGGGAAACCCGCGGATCAGTATTCGCGGGTTTTCTTGATGCCCGGCTCCGGGATGGCGTAGGCGCCCTTTTCGTCGGCCGGCAACGGAGTCGGCGAATCGGAGGAGATGATGTCCTTCGTGTTCGGGGAGAACTCGTGGTCGCTGTTCATGAAGTCGTCCATGGTGAGTTCCTGCCCGGTGTGGGCGGCCATGCGGCCGAGCGAGGTCGCCGCGCTGGCCATGACGCCGCGCTCGACTTCGTTGTAGGGCTGGTCGCGGCGGATGGCCTCGACCAGGTGGTCCCATTCCAGTTGGTAAGGGTTGGGCTCGCGCACGGTCTGCGGGAAACGCCAGGCGAGGTTCTCGGTCTTGGCGCGGCGGTTCCGGTTGATGTTGTGATCCTTGTAGATGCGGCTGTAGGCGGGGGTATGAGCGGCGCTGGAGACGACCGCGGAGCCCTTGGTGCCGTGAGCATAGACCGCGAACTCGTTGTGCGTGCCCTGCATGTTGCGGCCATACATGAAATACTTGGTTCCGTCCGGGAAGGTGTATTCGCAGGTGTAGTTGTCGAAGTTCTGGTCGACGTTGTCGCCGCGGTAGTGGCGGCCGCCTGAACCGGAGCAGCTGACGGGCCAGTCGCCCTTCATCCAGCAGGCCTCATCCACGTTGTGGATCAGGAAGTCGCTGACCGCGCCGCCGCTGAGCCAGAGGAAGCTGTGGAAGCGGCGGATCTGATACATCAGCTCGCTGGGGTACTTGTCCTTGTCGTAGGGCGGGGTGAAGGCGGAGCCGATCGGGCCCTGCTGGCGGTAGCTGCGCAGCATGGTGATGTCGCCGATCTGACCGTCCTGGATGCGCTCCAACAGGGCCTGACGGGACTCGCAGTGGCGGCACATGAGGCCGACGCCGACCTTGAGATTCTTGGCCTGCGCCTTCTTGTTCAGCTCCAGCATGCGGCGGGCGGTGGGGCCGTCCGCGATGACCGGCTTCTCCATGAACACATTGAGGCCCTTCTTGATCGCGTATTCGAAGAATACCCAGCGGAAGGCGAGAGGGGTGGTGAAGATGGCGATGTCGCCCGGGCTGAGTTGGTCCATCGCTTCCTTGTAGCCTTCGAAGCCGATGATGCGGCGATCCTTGGGGACGTTGACCTTGTCGGCAATGTTCTTGCGTTTGGGGTCGGTCAGGGTGCGATAGGCGCGGTCGAGTTTGTCCTCGTAAACATCGACCATGGAGTGCAGTTCGATGGGGCCGAGGGAGTCGGAGACGCTCAACGCCTGCGAGGCGGCGCCGGTGCCGCGGCCGCCGCAGCCGAGCAGGGTCACCTTAAGCTTGTGGTCGTCCGCGGCGTGCACGTGCGGCAGGGCCACGCCGGCGAGGGCTCCGGCGGCCGCGATCTGTCCGGAATCCTTGATGAAATGACGACGAGATTTGAGGGGTTGCTTTTCTTCGTTCATGGACGGGTATCGTTCTATGGGTTGCAAAAAGGTGTCAACTCCCGAGATGGCTGAAAGCGTCGCAAGAATTGGTTGGCGGATTGGACGCGGGCAGGGCGGCGGCATTCGATTCAAGTTGAGATTGCGCGGGGACGCGCGCTTCGGTTTCCTTCCGTAAGCGCCCATGAAACCGGAAGAACAAGAACCCATTCCTTCGGAGCGTCTGCGCGTTTTGTTCGTCTGTGGTCGCAATCAATGGAGAAGTCCGACGGCCGAGCGGCTCTATCGCGATGATCCGCGGCTGGAGGTCCGCTCGGCCGGAGTCAGCGCGGCGGCGAAACGACGCGTCTCGCGGAAAGATCTTCTGTGGGCGGATCTGGTCCTGGTCATGGAGCGGGAGCAGCGATCGCGGTTGCGGGAACAATTCCGGGAGGAGGTGGAATTGCCGCCGATCGAGTCGATGGATATCCCTGATGAGTTCGCGTTCATGGATCCCGAACTGGTCCGCCTGCTCCGGGAAGGGGTGGGAGCGCAGTTGGCGGACTGGCTGGACAGCGATTCGGACCTCGGGTCGGCCAACCCATGAAGCGTGACCGGCGGGGGCTGGTTTGACGGACGCCGGTTGGGGCTTTCTCAGTTCCGTTCCGGACTTTTGACCAGTTGCCAGCCTTCGCCAAAGAAATCGCAATCAACCACGCCGGCGGGGATGCGTTTGTCGGCAGGGACGGTGATGTCGAGAACGGCCCAGTCCGGCAGCTTGGGAACCTGGGTGGAGTTGCTGGCGCTGCCATTGGGCGCAAAGGTGAAACCGCTGTTGATGACGACGTAGCGCTCCGGGTTCAGCGGGTTGGGGAAGATGAACACCGGGACGCGTCGGTCGGCGGGCCAGGAATCCTGCCCGACCGTGATGCGCTCGGCGGTCCATTGGATCGGCAGTTTGCGGGCAATGCGGCGGTAGATGGCATTGCTGCCGGGGTCGCCCCACAGGACCAGGTTGTGGCGGGCGATGTCCTCGTCGCTCACGTGGGCGTCGGGCTTGCTCCTGGCCTCGCCGCGGAACTGCATCAGCCATTGATACTTGGCGTTTTCCATCTCGGCCTGGATCCAGTCGGTCACCGGTTGTGGCGCCATCGGGGTCCCGGTGGGTTCGACCATGAGGAAGCTGCCGAAAAAGGCGTCGTCGATCGGGCCTTGCAGCCCGTGTTTCTTGGCGACGCCCTTGGTTGCGGCCTCGGCGACCTGTTGCCAGCGGCCGGCGGACTTGACGAAGTGGGCGCTCCACGACTTGTCCGGGCGCACCCCGGCGGCGACGATCTCTTCCCCGTCGAGTTGGATCTTGGGACTGTGGTCGCGGCTGAGCGGACAGAGCCCGGGGCCCATCTTCAAGCTGAGGGCGGCGACGTTCTCGGTTCGGACGCGGACGGTGTGCTTGTCAACGATCTCCGCGTCGACGCGGGCCTTGTCCCAATGTTTCTCCAAGCCGTCGAGCGTGACCCAGTTCATGCGGTTGTAGCGCAGGGTGTGGGTGGTGAAACGAAGCTTGCGAGGGATCGCGACCCGTCCCTTTGACAGGATTTCGCCGAGGCGTTTCTCGATCGCGACCTTGGAATCCGGATGGTACTTGTGTCCCATTCCGGGGCCGATGATGTGTTCGAGTTGCAAACCCTCCTGGTCCATGAATTTCGCCATGATGTCGGCGGCCTGCTTCTGTTTGTCGTTTTCGCCGCTGTAGGCGATTGTCGGGCATTGGTGGAGGTTGGCCGCGTATTCCGTGGCGTCGTAGAGTCGCCAGAGCTTCTGTTCCCACCAGGTCGGCTTGGGGTCCTTGCCGAAGCTATCCTGGTAGACGGCGGTTTCAGCGAATCCGGCGCCCGGCGTGGCGGCGGCCCAGACATCCGCGTGGTGGACCGCCATGTGCCAGGTGGCCGCGCCCCCCATGGAGAATCCGCGAACGGAGATGCGGTCGTCGTCGATGCGGTAGGACTGCTTGGCGTGCTCGAGGGCCTCGAAGGTGTCGACTTCGCCGGCGAACTTCATGGCGTTGCAGTAGCGGCCGTAGGGGTGGAGGACGAAGGCGTCCTTGGGGGTGAATTGGCCTGCCTTGGTCTGGCGCTCGTTGATGAAGCGAACCTCGCTCAGTTTGTTGTTGCGGCCGTGATGCCAGACGTCGAGGCGATGGCGTTGATTTCCGGCTGGATCGTAGGAATCCGGGATCACGAGGCCGTAGGGTTGGGCTGATCCGTCGATCCGGGAGCGGTAGCCCCGCACGACAAGGCCGGTTGCGGTGGTCCAGGGGGCCTGGCCATTGCGCAATTCAGCCGCCCGGTTGAGGCCCTGCTCGAGCAGCCTCTTCGCCGCCGCGACATCGCCCTGGGAGTAGAAAATGTCCTGGCCGACGACCCGTTCGACCGCGTTGTAGTAGATCTCGATGTCCGGAATCAGGGCCAGCGCCCGGGGTTGGCCGCGGAAGGAAGACTCAAGCGCCTTGATCCGTCGCTGCAGTTGCTTCGCGCCCCGGGTCAGTTCGTCGCGTTGTTCCGTTGCAACGTCAATACCCTTGGCGGGAACGACCCGATCAGGGGCGGCCGAGACCGGCAACGCCGGCAGAAAAGCGATCAGGACAGCAAGTCTTGCAGTACGGGATTGGGACATCATGGGCCTAATATGAGGCTTGGATCGTTCGATTCCAGCGGAAATTTTGGTCCATCCGGGTATGTGAATTGCGCTTTCCATCTCGCGTTCGAAGCGCTAACACAGTCGGCCAAATCACTACGGGTTCCCTTTTGTCATGAAATCCCCCAGTCGCTACACCGCATTGGGCGCGTTCCTTTCTGCGCTACTCCTCCTCGTCGTATACCGGCAATCCTCCACCCCCAAAGTCCCTGTGGCTCAGCGACCTGCTCCGCAGTCAGAGTCTCCTGCGCGAACCCCGGAAGCCGAACCCGCCGTGGAGCGGGCCGTGGCGCAGAAGCGCGCGGAGGGTTCCGACGAGCGCATTGGCGCCGCTATTCAACGCCTGCGTCGCGCGAAGGCCTTTTCTGAGGTCCGGGGCATCGCGAGTTATGAACACGCCGCATCCGGCAAAGTTCCGGCGGCGCTGCTGACCAAGGAGGAAATCGTTGAGCGGATGGACGGTTTCGCCGATTGGATGGGGCGCTACCTGGAAGCGGACGCGGAAACCCGCAAGGGCATGGAGACCGAGGGCTACGATCTGGCCAAGCGCCGCTGGCCGGCCATGGTGGAACTGATCCAACTTGATCCGGAACTCGCCATCGATCTCGCGGTCGATCGGACTTTGCGCCCCCAACTGCCGCGATCGATCGTCGCCTTGCTGGAGTCGCACGTCAGCGGGCGCAGTCGTTACGATGTGCACTCCATCTGTGGTTTTGGCGAGTCGAACACCGCCAACGAAGTGATTCGCGAAGTGACCGTGAACGGGGAGAGCAAGCGAGTCTTCACCTTTGGGCGCCGGCTGGGCGTCACGATGAAGGAGGATCTGCCGTTTCATGGCGTTTCGCTCGACAACCTGGTCGCCATGCACGAGAGCCCGGTGCGGCGGATCGATCCGGCTGAGCTGCCTGCGTCTCAGCAACCGTCTGCGGGCGAGGTTGCGATCGATGTCGGGGGCCAGATGTTGACGGTCATGGCGTCGCGGGCAATTGAAATTGAGGGGGAGATGCAGCGCCGGGAGGACGAACTCACGCCTTCTGCTGCGTTGGGATTGCTGCCTTCCGGGCAGTTCAGCGCGCCCTATGCCCGCTCCGCGCGCACTGAGGGACCGAAGACCGCCCTGCTTATTCGCGTGCGTTTCTCGGACGACCCTCTGCCTGGCGGCGCGCCGCTCGACGACGCGACCATGGCGGCCCGGGCCATGGATTACGCGCAGTATTGGGAGGAGGTTTCCTATGGGCGTTCCACATTGACGCCCACCATCACGCCGGTGCTTACCTCTACCGCGACGATGGCCACGCATGCGACGTTGGGCGTCGGCGGGATCATCAATGACGGCGCCGCGGCCGCGGCCGCGGCCGGATTCGACCCTGATGACTTCGATTTTGTGTCTGTTTTCACCAAGAGCGCCGGGCACGGTTATTGTGGCGTGGCGGGAGTCGGCGGAAAGTTCAGCCACAACGTTTGTTTCAACATCAGGACCGTGAATCACGAGTTTGGCCACAACCTTGGGCTTTTTCACGCCAACTACAACTACACTTCCCATCCGACCGACCCGACCAGTCGGGACGCCGTGGCGGGAGCTTCGGAATCCCCGCACTTGGAGTATGGCCACTGGTACAGCGTCCAGAGCGGTCAGAATCCGAGCCGCATGGACCTCCGCGCGCACTATGCGGCCCCGGAGAAGGTTCGGATTGACTGGCTGCGGGACAACGAGTTCACGGATGTCCGGTCCAGCGGCACTTACCGCATCAACCAGCTTGACCACATGGATTCCCAAGGTGTGCGCGGCTTGCGTGTGCCGACGGGTGATGCGGCGAGGCAATACTATTGGATCAATTTCCGGACCGCCTACACGACGGATGATTGGCTGTCGAATTCGGCGCAGTTCGACTGGGCTTCCGAAAACTACGGCGGTGAGGGCATCCTGATGCTGGACATGACACCGCAGTCCAATGACGGACCGGTGGGCAACGACAACAACGACAAGCCGGATTCAGGTCTGCTGATCGGTCGGACGTATCATGAGTCGAGGGCGGATGTCTATATCACGCCCATCGGCAAGGGAGGCGCCCGGCCGGATGAGTGGCTGGATGTGCAGGTCAATTTTGGGCCCTTTCCCGACAATAATGCTCCGGAGGTGACGGTCACGCCCCAGTTTTCCGATGTGGCGGTTGGCGAGCTCGTCAACCTGACTGCGAATGCGGTTGATCCCGACCAGGAGCCAGTGGCCTATGACTGGGACTTTGATGATGGGAGCTTTGATCCGGCTGTGCTCAATCAGCCGATGGTGTCGCACGCGTTTTCGGCTCCGGGCATCTATGTGGTCCGGGTGACGGTCTCCGACATGAAGGGCGGCGCCACGGTTGGCTCGGCCGTGGTCCGGGTGGGCGCGGCCAGCGGCGATATCGTGCTGGTCGACAACGCGATCATTTCCGAAGGCGACAGCGGCATTTCCAAGGTCAGGGTTGGCCTGACCATGGTGGAGCCTGCCTTGACCGCCATCACGTTGGATTATGCGACGCAGGACGGAACCGCGAAAGCCGGGGAGGACTACAACGCGACCAGCGGCACGGTGACCATCGAGGCGGGCGAGGCCTCGCAGTCGATCGAGATCGAAGTCCTTGGCGACGTGAAATTGGAGGGGAATGAGAATTTCTTTGTTCAGTTTACCAATGGGGCCGGGGTCATTCTGGCGCCGGATCGCGCGCCGGTGACGATCGCGGATGACGAGCACGTTGAGGCGGCGCCGGTGATTGACTCGGTGACGCCGAACAAGGGGCCGGTGGGTTCTGAGGTCGTTATCAGCGGCAGTGGGTTCGCGCTCTTCAAGGATGACAACGTCGTGTACTTTGGAGGGGTTCGGGCGAGGGTGGTCAGCGTGGCCAATGACACGATGATTACCGTCGAAGTTCCCACCGGCGCCACCTATGCGCCCATTACGGTGTCCATCGGGGAATTCTCCAGCGCGTCCCCGTTGCCCTTTGTTGTCACGTTCGACGGCGACACCGAGTTGGGGCAGATGGCGTTCGACTCCTCCGCGCGTTTCGCCACCGGCCTGTTGCCATCGGCGGTCGCCGTGGGCGATCTGGACAATGACGGCCGTCCGGAGTTGGTGACCGCGAATGCGGACGCCGCCACGTTCTCGGTCTTCCGCAACACCTCGGCGGCCAACAGCGTCACGCTGGGATCGTTCGAGCAGAAGAAGGACTTTGGAGCCGGGGCCGGTCCGTCGGAAGCCGCGGTGGCGGATTTCGATGGCGACGGCGTGCTTGATGTCGCCATTGTGAATGCGGTCGACGAGACCATATCCGTCTATCGCAACACCAGCTCATTGGGGGTGATTGGTTTTGCTTCGCGGGTTGACCTGGCAACCGGCAGCAACCCCTCCGGACTCGCGGTCGCTGATATTGATGGCAACGGGCGGTTTGACATTCTCGTCGCCAATCGGAGCGCCTCGAGCATCTCGGTCTTTCCCAACACCGGGGTGCAGGGCTCGATCGACGCGAACACCTTTGGCGCGCGCGTCAATTTCATCGTTGGCACGGAGCCGGCTGCGGTGGCGGCCGCTGACCTCGATGGCGACGGCCGACCCGAGATCGTGGCGGCCAATAGCTTCGACGGGGCCGGCGGACACAGCCTGACCATTCTGGGCAATGGCGCCGCCGCGGGCGGCCAGTTTTCCAAGTCTTCGATGACGACGGCGGCTGTCCTGCCCCTGGTTGACGGCGTCCGGCTTGCCGAGGTTGCCTTGGCAGACCTTGACGCGGATGGGCGGTTGGACATTGTCTCGCTGGATGCGGCCGGCGCGACGGTGTGGGTTCACAGGAATGAGACGGTGCAGGCGACGCCGACCGAGGACGCGGGGCCGTTGCTCTTCACGGAAGGGAATTCGCCCTATTCTTTCGCTTCCGGACTGTCCTCGCTGGACATGGCCATCGGCGACCTGGATGGCGATGATTGGCCGGATATCGCCGTCGTGAATGACGCGTTGAACCAGGTGGGCATTCTGCGCAACGAAGGAATGGGAGCCATTGGATTTGACGCCCGGGTTGCGGTCAACGTGGAGAAACGTCCGCAGGCATTGGCGCTGGTGGACGTCGACCTGAACGGCAAGCCCGACATCGTGACAGCCCATTGGGGCAATGTCATCGAGATCAATCGCAATGCCGTCAAGACCGGGGTCCGGATCGACTGGGCGGATCTGCCGGGCCTGACTTATGGCGAGCCGCTGGGTGAGGATCAGTTGGACGCCGGGTTCAAGTTGTTGGACGGATCGCCGCTTGCCGCTGACGCGGGAACCCTGGTTTATCTGCCGCCGCTGGGAACGGTTCTGGACGCCGGAGAACACACTCTCAAGGTCACCTTTGTGCCGAGTGACGCGTCCAGTCACTCTGGCGTCGATATGGAAGCGACGGTTACGGTCGGCAAAAAGACTCTGACTCTCACGCCGAGAGACGCCCAGCGGGAGTTGGGTCAACCGAATCCGACCTTTACCGCCAGCTACGCCGGTTTTGTCGGTTCGGACGACGAAGAGGATCTCGACACCCAACCCGTCCTGACCACCACGGCCGACCTGATGAGCGATGTGGGCATGTATCCCATCACGGTTGCGAATGCGATGGAGCTTCTGACCGGCGACAACAACTACGTCGTGGAAGTGGATGAAGGAGCCACTCCGATGCTGACCATCGTCACGGTGACGCCGGACATTGTTTGGGCCGATCCGGCGGCCATTCGTTATGGAACGCTCTTGTCCGCCACTCAATTGAACGCCGTCAGTTCCGCGCCGGGCGGCGACGATCCGGCCAACTTTGATTACCAGGTCGGCGGGGAACCCGCTCTCGGGCAGGAACTGCTCCCTGGCTTCAACCAGGAGATTGAGGTGACCTTTACCTCCACGGACCCCAATTACGCGCCCAAGACCGTCACCGTCGAGATCGACGTGCTGCGCGGCATGCCTGAGATCGTCTGGCCGGAAACGCAGGAGCCCATCGGTTTCGGCGTTCCGCTCGATGAATCGCAGTTGAACGCGAAGGCGTACAAGCCCGGTTCCGGCCAGGGTGTTGAAATCGAGGGTGATTTCACCTACACGCCCGACGCGGGCACGGTCCTGTCAACGGGGTCGGGGAGGAAGTTGACCGTCACCTTTGAACCCGAAGACACGATGCTGTATGTCGGCGGTGTGATCGCTCACAGTGAGATCGACATCACGCCCACGAAGCCGGTCATCGAGTGGGCGGAACTTGAGCCGATCACCTTTGGCGATGCGTTGAGCGCGGAGACGCACCTGAACGCGGAGGAGGCGTCCCGTTTGAACGGCGATGAGGAAGATGATATCGCCGGTTCGTTCACCTATTCCGTGAGCGCGGGAGCTGTGCTGAACGCGGGCGAGCATATCATCGTCGCCACGTTCACGCCGGTGGACACCATCAACGTCCAGACCGTGACTGCGGAGCGCACATTGGTCGTGGAGAAGGCGACTCCCACAATTGTCTGGGGAGACATGACCCTGCGTCTGTCTGACATGGTCTACGGTGAAGCGCTGACGGCGCAGCAGTTGAACGCGACGGTGGAAGGCGATATCCCGGGCGTGTTCCGCTACGAGAACCTGGAGGGTTCGGAGGTTGGGATCGGCGATCTGCTCCCCGGCGGCGAGAACCAGGGGTTGAACGCAGTGTTTACACCGGCCGACACCCAGAACTACGATTCTGCCACAGCCTTGGTCCTGGTCACGGTTACCCCCGCCGATCCCACGATCACGCATGACGCGCCGGATTCGATCGTTTATGGGACGCCGCTGAGCCCTGAACTCCTGGGTCTGACTTCGTCGGCGGAGGGCGAATTCACCTTCAAGGACGATCAAGGATCGGTTCTCATCGAGGAAGGGTTGGTCCTCGAGGCGGGGCCTCACGATATCACTGTCGAGTTCGAGCCTGCGGAGGGCGTGGCGGGCAATTTCAATGGGGCCAACCTGGTTGTGAGCCTCACCGTGGTTCAGGCGACGCCGGAGATTGTGTGGGCACAGCCTGAAGACATCATCTTTGGCGTTGCCCTTGGCGAAACCCTGTTGAACGCGACGGCGGTGGTTGCGGGGACCGATACGGAGATACCCGGCGATTTCGAGTATTATCACGATGGGACGCGGGCGGAGGACAAGGTCCTGAACGCCGGCAATTCCCAACGCCTCACCGCCATGTTCGCGCCGCACAGCGCCAACTATAAGAGCGCGCAGGCGCACGTGTTCATCGATGTGATCAAGGCCACGCCCGTGATTGAGTGGGGCGATGAGCGAGCTCAGCGTGAAGGCGACGAGTTGGAACGCTTGGTCGACATCGTTTATGGAACACCCTTGGGCGCGGACCAATTGAACGCCAGTGTCTCGCTCAACGACGGGCCGACCGAGCTTGGCAGCCTGCTCTATTCGATTCCCGCCGGCACGATGCTTCCGGCGGGTGACTATGAATTGCAAGTGGTCTACGTGCCCGCGGATGCCAAGAACTACAATCTCGCGGAGGCGACGGTCCTGCTTGCGGTGACCCGGAAGGCGTTGACGATCACCGCGGAAGACAAGAGCAAGGCGGAAGGCGTTGAGCTGCCGGAGTTGACGGCGGTTTACGATGGCTTCATCGACGGAGACAGTGTCGCCTCATTGACGACGCCGGCTGCGTTGAGCACGGAAGCCACTGCCGCGAGCCTGGCCGGCGAGGGCAGCCTGATGAATGGCGACTACCTTATCGAAGTTTCCGGAGCTGCCAGCCCCAATTACGAGATCACCCATGTGAACGGAGCTCTGACGGTGGTGGGCAACCAGGCCCCGACGGTCGCCATCACAGCTCCGGTTGACGGAAAAGTCGTGTCGGCCATGTCCTCGCTGACCCTTCGTGCGGACGCCTCCGATGCGGATGGCAGTGTGGCCAAGGTGGAGTTCTTCGCTGGAACAACCAGTCTGGGCGTCGCCACCGTGGCCCCTTATTCCGTGGTCTGGGCGAAGGTTCCGATCGGAACGCATTCCTTGACCGCGGTCGCCACCGATGACTTGAATCAAACGTCGACCTCGGCCGAGGTCAGTCTTGTCGCACAGGCCGGCGTCAATCAGGCGACAGTTGACGGCGAAGCCGATCAAGTCAGCATCGCATTGACTGGCGAGTCCGGCATCACTTACGCGTTTCAGGCCAGTTCAGATCTGAAGACCTGGACCACCCTGCGGGTGTTTGTCGCCACCGGCGACACCGAAACGCTGCCGGATCCGGATCCCGGGGCCGCCGAGGCGTTGTACAAGTTCTACCGGATCATCCCGGTTTCGGAACTGCCTTGAAGGGCGTCAACTTCAAGCGGCGCAGCAACTTCGTAATTGAAGCGGTTGCGCCGCCTTTTTGTGCCCCGCAGGCCTCAGCTTGCCGGAAGGTCCCTGAGCTGCCCGGCGTCATCGAATTCAGGCGCCTCCGGTTCTGAACATGCCTGCAGGTCCTCGCGATCGAGTGTCGCCTGCAGCAAGGCCTCGGAAGCGCGCATGGACTCCAAGCTGAGGGTGTCGCGGATTCGGAGGACGCGCGCGGGCGAATCGGCGGGCAATCCCAAAGAGCCGAGGGCTTTGGTGATTGCCTCGCGGTCGGTTGGGAAGGAGATGGGAAGCTTGGCGGCATGCAGGGTCATGGCCGTGAGGCTGTTCACGTTGGTCGCCGGTCGATCGGTCTTTTCGAGCAGGCGGTCGGTCGTAAAATCCGCCATTCCGATTCCGATGGCATTGCCGTGGGTTTCGGGGGTCAGGTCGCGGACAAGAATGCGCTTGATGCAGGGGAAGCCCGCTTTTGCCTGCTCGCCAAAGTGCGTCGAGTAGCCGTGCACGCCCCGTCCGATGACGTTCGTGTCCATGCCCGTGCCGCTGATGTTCTTACCGATCCGATCGACAATGAGCAGATCGAGATCGTCGAACGGCAGCCCGGGCATGAGATTGCGCGCCGTGCTTTGCAGTCGTTCCTCCGCGGCAATAAAATCATCCGGCTGGACGATCTCAACGGCGGCGGTTTGATGATGGGCGTCCTCCACGAGCGCAACGCCGCCGAGGACAGGGGTGTGTTGGAGGATGATGGCGGCGGCCTCCCGCAAGGCTTCCTCATAGCCGAGGCGCATGGCGGACCGGTGGAATCCGGAAGCTCCGGCATGCTTGCCGCAGCCAACGACCAACATTTTGACGATGCCGCTGCCCAGCCCGCCCTGGAAATCCGTGTGGGGCTTGATGCGGTTGATGGGCAGGATCGCATCCGCATCCAAGGCCTCGGTTCCCATCATGACTTCCATCCCGAGGGAATTCCGGCCCACCGCTCTTGTTTCCATGGCGGCGCGGATGGGGGCTCCGGCGCTGTGCTCGGTGACGCCGTAGTCGGCCAGGATGCGCAATTGCCCATCCGGTGTGGCGCCGCCATGACTGCCCATGGCCGGAACGATGAATGGAGCGGCGCCGGCCTTCTGCAGAGCCGACACAACGTGCGTGACGATGGTCGCGAGGTTGGCGATCCCCCGACTGCCGACCCCGACGGCGACACGCGCCCCTGGGCGCAGGCCCTTTGCGAGCGATTCAATGGCGGGACCGAGAGCGGCTTCGAGGTTGATCGGAGCGCTCCTTGAGAAGGACTGTCGGAGTCCGAAAAAGCGTGGGAGCGGCGGAGCGGACATGGGCGCGTCAATCTCAAGCGGGTGTCGACGCTTGGGATTCCTGGGGATTGAGGACGATTTCGACGCCTTCCCGCGCGGCTTCCACCACGACGGGATCTCCGTGCATCGTGACCAGGTCGCGCGCCCACTGTTCCATTTTGCGGATGTGTTCGTCGTCGTGATCGGGGTCGTGGTGGAAGAGAATCAACCGCTTGACGCCCGCCATCAGCGCCAGGGTCACCACATCGTCCAGACAACCGTGGCCCCAACCGACTTTGCTCTGGTACTCCGTGTCGTCATATTGGGAATCCACAATGAGGACATCCACATCGCGGATGAAGTCGATCAATTGTTCGTCCTGTCGGCGGGCGTAGGCGAGTGATTCCGAGGTGACGCGTCCGGCTTTGTCGGATTCGGCGCCGCGGAGGCGTTGGTAAGGTTCATTGTCCGGCATGAACGCCACGGATCCGGCGCGGGTGTTCAGACGGTAACCGACACAGATGCCGGGATGATTCATGAATGCCGCCTCCACCTCCACGTTCCCGACCTTGAACCTGAGATCCTGTATCTCCTCGATCGCCGGCATGGCCGGCATCTGTTGCATGGTGATCGGGAAGTAAGGGGTTCGCATCTGTTGCTCGAAGATGTCGGCCAGGCTCTCTTTGGATCCCTCAAACCCGCGTATCTTGATTTTGTTGCGCGGGTTGTAGGCGGGCAGAAAGAAGGGGAAGCCCTGAATATGATCCCAGTGGGTGTGGGTGATCAACAGGGTCAGATTCATGGGTTCCGAACCGAACTCCCGCATCAACGAAAGCCCCAGCGGACGGATGCCTGACCCGGCGTCGAGGATGATGATCTCGCCATCGGCGCGCACTTCGACACAGGAGGTGTTGCCGCCGTAGTGAACCGTCGTTGGCCCCGGGGTGGGCGTGGATCCACGCACGCCCCAAAAGCGGACGCGGGTGACGCCGTCGTCTTCCTTGCTCCCGGGCGTCGAGTACCATGCTGCTTGGGGTTTGGCGGCGTCGGGGGCGACGGGTGACGCCGGAGGCGGTTCGTGGTTCGTCGTCAAACGCTCCCAGAGCTTGATAAAAGTGGATTTCTCCGGTTCCAGCAGGCGCGTCAAGATATTGGCCAATTCATCCTGCTCGAACGGTTTGACCAGATACTCGTCGGCGCCGGATTGAATGGCGTTGAGCCGGTCGCCGGCGTAGCCGCGGCTGCTGGAAATGATGATCTTGACGCTTTTTCGCAGTTCGGGGTCCTCGTGCACGCCGCGACAGAAGCGGTAGCCGTTGCATCGCGGCATCAGGAGGTCGCAGATGACGACCCTGGGGCGATGCTTGCGAACCAGGGCCAAGCCATCCTCGCCATTGTCCGCCTCCAGCACGTCCCATCCGTCTGTGGACAGCATTGCGCGGAGAGCGTCCCGAAGTTCCGCCTCTTCGTCGATTACCAGAATGGTCTTCGGCGCAGCCACCGGGGCGCATAGTTCCCGTAATTCAACAGGAATTCAAGCGCGCGCTTAGACCGAATGCGGGGGGAGGGGCGCGCTTGCAACCGGAATGAGGAATCAACCGGGCTGAAGGCCCGACCGCGCGAAGCCCGTGGCTTTCGAGCCCCGGCGATGCGCCGAAGAGCGGAGGGGGCTGTAAGGTCGCGCGGTGCGTGAAATCGCTCTGCGAGAGCCTCTTCGGAGCGATCTTCAACGACGACCCAAGGCCTGTATCTGCTCAGGATTCAGGGCTCGGGTGAAGATGGCGACTTCGTCGAGGCGTCCCTCCCAATTGTCGTTGCTGTCGGAACGGCCGCCGATGAAGATTTCGTCGAAAGAGGCCGGCAATCCGGCGTTGGTCTTGAGTTTGATTTCCGGTTCGGCGGAACCGTTGAGGTGGACGCGCACCCTGTCGCCCTGGCGGACGAGGACGACGTGGGTCCAATTCCATCGTTCGATGGTTGTGTCGCCGGCGACCGGCTTTGAATCGCCGTGTTTGAAGACGATGCGGCCTTGGCCGTTCAGTCCCAAGTGATCGCCGTGGGGGCCGATGGCGTGATCTCGGTCGCGGGAGAACATCCAACCGGCAATCTCCCGGGCGCCGTTGGGCATGCCGTTCCAAAACCAGAGTGACACCGTGTAGTCGCCGGCCAATTGCGCCAGGTTGGCGCGCAGGCGTCCGCCGCAAAAGTGCGCCGCCCGATTGATCTCGCCGGCCAAGTTGAAGGCGTCTGACGCCGCGCCTTCCAGATGGAACACGACACCGTCCTCATAGATGCCGTTGTGTCCGTTGACGCGATCGAAGGCGACGGGGCCGGCGAACTCATCGAGGCGCCAGTAGGCTTCAGGCCGCTGGCTCAGGATGGCCTTGGCTGCGGGGCCCTGGCTGGGGCGGCGCTGCCGTCTTGGTTTGCTGGCGACCTTCTCGAGCATCTTCAGGTTGGCCTCGACGATCTTGGGTTCGGCCTGGACTTCGAGACCGGCGGATCGGGCGGCCCAGGTATTGTAGCCGCCGAGGACGTGCTGCTCGGGCGGCGGGATGTAGCCGTCGCCGCCATTGGCCAACTCGATGATCATGGTCTTCTGGAGCGGACTCAGGGCTTTCAACTTGAGGGCGGTAATGGCGTAGGTTTCATTAGGAGTGGTGGCGATGGCGATATCGCCGATGCGCAAGGCCTGCAGGCAGATCTCGGTGTCTTGCCGCTCGTGCAGGATGATCTGTTCCAGGGCATAGATCTCTTCGCGGGACCGGGGATCCCGGTCGCCCATTTTCTCCACGACCCGTTGTGACCACTCGAGAAGCTGTCGATTCGGGGTTCGGTAATTCAGGCGCATGCGGGTTTCCTCCATCGCCAGGTCGACGTCGGAGGAATGCGCGATGCCTTGGTAACCCTTCAAGGCGCGGTCGGACAGCAGGTCGGCATATTCCTCGACCTTCCACTCCGGGTCTTTGGGCGGGTTCTTCGACCAGTTGGTCACGGTGTAGTCGCGTCGCCAGATGTCGCCGCTGCAGCCGTGCGACATGATGCCCACAAAGTCGGAATCGGGCGCAATCTTCTCCCGCAAGCGATTGCAGAAAAGACCGAAGTAGTCGGCGCTCAATGCCTGGACCCCGCTGAAATAATGCATGGAAAAGTTGGCAAGAACGGCGAGCGGACGTCCATCGCGGGTCTGGACCGAGATGATGTTCAGATCCGGGTCCTCGGGGCCGGATTCGCCGGTGACGTCGTCCCAATTGCGCCCCGAGTGCATGTTGGCGCGGACGGTGGGATTGCCGAAAGGGTCGTCCATGAGGCGGTCCGGCCGGCGGACCCAGCGTCGCAGGGCGGTGAACTCGGCGGCGTTTTGGTTGTTCCAACCGATCTGCGCGGGACGGAGGCGCAGTTGGGCTGCGGTGATGGCCTCGGCCAGTTTTTGAATCAGGTAGGGTGTGTAGCGGGGGTCGGCCCGGGTGCCAAGACAGGCCAGAGTGGAGGGCGCGGTATGAGTGTGGGTCGCGGAGATCAGCATGTGCGCCGTCGGGATGCCGGTGCGCTTGGCGGCCAAGGCCTTGGCTTTGTCAAGGACCGGGCGCGCGAGCATGCAACTGTCGACGACGACGATGGCAATCTGCGTTTGGTCATCGGAAAGGACGAGGGCCCGGGCGTTGATGGGGTCGCTGACCTGGCTGGCGGCGCGGCTGGTCATGCCGCCATTGACGAGCACGGGGAAGGTCTTGGGTGAAACGTCGACCACCACGGCGCCGGCCTTGAATTCGGCCAAGGCCAAGGCGGTCGATGACATCAGAACGGAAAGCGCGAGTATGCGTTTCATAAGGATCGTGTTTATGGAGGATATGGCGGGAATGCGCAACCTCAGGAAGACGTGGGATGCGGGATGCG
>CAZFLK010000023.1:0-50206 GCA_964519245.1 uncultured Verrucomicrobiota bacterium | reverse complement strand
GCATCGCCGCCATCGAAACACGGCAACAGGAAGCGGCTCTGGAAAAGAACGGAGTCCGGCCCTCCAAACGCTTCGCCACCGACTCGGCCCCCATCGAGGTGAAGATTCCCGAGGGCGACAAGCGCAGTGAATACATGGAGGTCATGTGCGACCTGACGATCCTCGCGTTCCAGACCGACACCACGCGCGTCAGCACCTACGTCGGTTCGCGGCCCAACGGCGCTTCCTACCCCGAACTGGGCTTCTCCAATCAGCACCATTCACAGACGCACTACGGCAAGGATCAGGAAAAGATCCGTAAGGTGGCAGCGATCAACCAATTCCATGTCGATCGATTCGCCTACATGGTGAAGAAGATGGCCGACCTGCGCGAGGGCGACGGGACCCTGCTAGACAACTGCATCATGATGTGGGGCTCTGGCCTCGAGGACGGCAACAAACATCGACGTGAGAATCTCCCCTTCATCATCGCCGGCCGCGGCGGCGGCTCGATCAACACCGGACGCTTCCTGCCGAACATCAAGGGCAACCAGGGCGACCTTCTCATGACCCTGCTTTCCTGCGCTGGCGTGCCGTTGGACCGACCCATCGGCATCGCGACCAAGCAGATCAAAGAAATGAAGGCCTGAAGGGGCGGGTGTCGGGCAATCGAGGAGCGGCGATAATCCTGTCGCCATGGCGACGCGTTGGTGGCTACCAAACGTTGGAAGCGTCTCCACGACCGATTCGCATGGCCAGACGATCTCGCGCCGGCTTCACCGGCAGAGCGACATGGAAGGAATGTCGCACCTCCTTCAGCTTTCCCTCCGGAACGTTGAAATGGGCTCGACGGAGTCTCTCCCCACCGCTTCAGGACCGGTCACTTCCTGTCCGGCGCGCAGCGGCATAGAATCTGTCGCCGTGGCCCTAGAGCCTGTCACCATTGAGCATTGAATGTCTGCATCAGGGTTCGCATTCTGGTATTGCCTCGATGGGAAGGAAAGGGAAAGGCTCGTAGTAGAGAATCGAGTCCAGGTGGATTGAGCTTTGGCTTCAATGCATGAGGGCGGTGGGGTGAGTGCGCGGCAGCCAATGGGAGAGCCGTGGATGAATCGGGGTAAAATTGGCGGATTCGGGTGAAGCCCAGGCAAACCTTCCCATCGCCAGGTGGAATCTCGACCGAAAGAATGGGAACAGGTGGAAGGAAGGGCGATTCCCCTATTGAAGCGGTCACCGCGCAGGTCGCGCATGGCGAAGAGGCCGGGAATGGCGTCGCCCTTGCCGATCTTTCGGGCGCCGGTTTTGAGCTTGTCACCAGTGATTGATCTTCGAGGCGTCGCTCTGCGCTGCGCCGGGTTGAATGCGAAGGAGAAACTTTTCGCCATGGCCGGTCGATGCGTTCTACTGTATCTCACACAACTCCGAATTTCAGGCATGTCTGTCCAATGCTCATGAAACACCTATTCCGATTCCTGACCTCCTTTGTCCTGCTCCAACTGCCGATCGCGGTATCCGCGGCGCCCTCGGACCAACCGAATGTTCTTCTTTTCCTGGTCGATGACATGGGCACGCAGGACACCTCGGTTCCGTTCAACTACGACAAAAAAGGCCAGCCGTTGGTGTCCGATCTCAACCGGCTTTACCGGACACCCAACATGGAGAAGCTCGCCCGCCGCGCCCGGCTCTTTACCCAGGCCCACGCCTATTCGGTTTGCTCTCCAACACGAATCAGCCTGATCACCGGACTCAATGCACCGCGGCACAAAGTCACCCAGTGGACTCACCCCAAGACCTGGAAGACACAGCCGGGAGCCATCAAGACCAAGACCCTGAAGAACCCGGAATGGGCCGTGAAGGGATTGCCTGAGGATATTCCCACGCTTCCCGCCATTCTCAAACAGGCGGGCTATGCGACGCTGTTCGCCGGCAAAGCCCACTTTGGTCCGGACGATACGCCGAATGGAGATCCCAGGAATATCGGCTTCGACATCAATATCGCGGGTTTCGGTGGAGGCGGTCCGGGAAGCTACTGGGGCAAGTACAATTACTCGGCCAATCATCGCACCGGCGCCCATGTCTGGGATGTGCCCGGGCTCGAAAATACCACGGCACGGACACTTTTCTGACCGAAGCCATCACCATCGAAATGAACCGGGCAATCGAGCAGGCGGTCCAGCAGAAGAAGCCCTTTTTTGCCTACATGAGTCACTACGCGGTCCACGCTCCGTTTCTCTATCCTGATGCCCGATTCGTTGACAACTACCCCCAACTCAAAGGCTATGCGCTTGCTTTCGCGACCCTGATCGAAGGCATGGACAAATCGCTCGGAGACATGATCGAGAAGCTGCACGCTCTGGGCGTCGCTGAGGAGACCCTGGTGATTTTCTATTCCGACAACGGCAGCGCCAATCCGTTGGGAAGCAACCCGCTTCGCGGGAAGAAGGGGACCCGCCATGAGGGCGGGACGCGCGTTCCGCTGATGGCGGCCTGGGCGAAATCCGAACCCGACCATCCGTTCCAAAAGCAATTCCCGGTCAAGGCGAACTCCCGGGAAAACGCCCTCGTGACCTGCGTCGATATCATGCCGACAATCCTCCGCGTCGCCGGCGCAAACCATCCGTCTCCGAAGAGCCTCGACGGCTTTGATATTTCGCCCTACTTCTCCGGCAAGAACGCAAACCGTCCGCAGGAGTTTCTCGTTCACTTTCCCCACGCGCACGCCAACAGTCTCTTCAGCTCCTTCATCAAGGATGGCTGGAAGGTGATCTACAGTTATGCTTCGCGAGCCTGGGAACTTTACGACCTGGACAAGGATCCCTACGAGTCGCGCAACCTGGCGAAGGAACATCCCGATCAATTTCGGCGCATGGCCCGACTCATGATCGATGAACTGGACGAGAACGAGGCCTCCTATCCAATCTCTCTTGAAACCGGAAGGCCAGTGAAGCCGACCTGGTAAGAGCCGGGCGCGATTGCAACCGGGATGAGCAATCGCCACGGGCTGACGGCCCGACCGCACAGAGACCGGGGGGCGAACCCCGGTTACGGCGACGAAAAGAAGGAGGCGGCCGTTCGGGCCGTTGAATCATAGGAAGCAATACAGCGCGGGCGACGCCCCGCGGCAAACAACGCCAATACTCCACCGCCCCAATCAACCCTATTCCCCGAGCGTCTGGATCCGGATGTCCTTGAACATCACCATCAGCTTGTTTCCCGAATGCATCTGCATCACGAGATGTCCCGGCTCGACAACCGGATCATTCTTGAGTTCCGCGATCTTGGTTCCATTCAACCAGGTGACGATGTGGCCACCGTCGGCGAGGATCTCCATTTCATTCCACTGATCCAGCTTGTAGGCCGCCTTGACCTTGCCCGCGTCGGGCTTGCTCACCCACGCGCGGCCATAACTTTCATAGATGCCGCCGGTGTTGTTGCGGGGATCCACCTCCACCTGGAGTCCGTGCGCCCGGTCCGGCGGCTTGATGTGCCCCCGGACGTAGAAGCCACTGTTCCCCTCGAGCGACTTGAAGCTGAATTTCACCCGGACGTTCCGATACGTCTCATCCGAAACCAGCAGCCCATACAACTTGGCGGCCTTCTGGGTCTTTCCCACGATGGCTCCGTCCTCGACAACCCATTTACCGTCTCCCACATGATGCCATCCCTTCAATGTCTCGCCGTCAAACAGCGACTTCCAAGTCGACGATGAACCGTCTTTCTTGTCGGCTCCGGAAACATTAAGGCAAAGGCAGCCGAGCAGGCTTGCGCAAACCAAGGCAGTGTGGATTCTCATGCCAACATTCGTGTTGCAGCGCCGCATGATTGTCAACAGGCAACCCGCAATTCCGATGACTCCGGAGCCCTTTCCGAGAAGGGCTACATCTTTTGCCGCCGTTCCCCTGAAGGCGCCAAGAACGCATTCCTTGCGCCTGGGTCGCGAGGGTTTGCTGCAGCGCTGTGGCATGCCGGACGATTCTGCGCAGGCTTTGCCAGGCGGGCGACAGATGCCGCCCTCCCAGACTGTTCATCGCGGAAGCTGAGAGAAGCCGGGGGCGGCTCTCTCGACGCTTCAGGGGCTATCATCGTCGCGCCGGCGCGCAACGTTCGCCGGCGAGGTAGCGCTTCAGCAGATCGCGCATGCTCTTCACCTTCTCTGGATGCTTTGCGTAGAGATTCTTTGATTGGCGGGGATCGTCCTTGAGGTTGAACAACAGCCCGCGGTGGCCCTTCCCATACGCTTCCAACCCGAAATGCTCCAGGTAGCTCTTGGACTCCTTCTTGGCGGCGCCCGAAGGCGCGTCGATCAACACCCAATCACCCTGGCGCAGCGCAAACTTCCCGGGCGAGGTGTTCTGCACGGTGGCGATTCGCAAAGGGTTTTCATAGTCCTCGCCTTTGAGCACGGGCAGCAGGTCGTAGCTGTCGATGGCCTCGTTCTCGCCGAGTTTGTAGTCGACCACCTTGGCAAAGGTCGCCGCCAGATCCACCTGACTGACCGTTTCATCCGAGACAGCGCCCGCTTCCACCTGCCCCGGCCAACGAACAATGAAGGGCACGCGATGACCGCCTTCGTAGATGTCGCGCTTGAGGCCGCGAAACTTGCCTGAACTCCACTGGTCGAATTTCCCGAGGCGCTGGAAGGCCGCGTTCTCGGGTCCGTTGTCTGCCGAGAAGACCACGATCGTGTTCTCGGCGAAACCGTGCTTGTCGAGCGCGGCGAGAACTTTGCCGACCATGGCGTCGGTCTCGATGACAAAGTCGCCGTAGTAACCGGCCTTGGACTTACCGTGAAACGCCTTGTTGGGAACGATCGGGTAATGCGGCGAATTGAAGGCGAGGTAGGCGAAGAACGGCTTGTCCTTTTTCTGATTCGAAATCCACTCCACGGTCTTCTCGGTGATCGTCGGCAGGATGTCGTAAGGGTTCCAGCTCTCGGCCATGGGTCCGGGACGAAAGGAACCGGCGCCGGCGAGGGGTTTGGACTTGATCACGGGCTTGGTCGGGATCGTCACGAAGCGATCGCCCTCGATCCAGCAGTAGGGCGGAAAGTTGATGGTCCCATCGCCGAAGTAGTGATCGAAGCCGCGCTCAAGCGGGCCGCCGGCAAAGCGCTTGGTCCAATCGTAGGATTCGGCCTTCGGCCAATCCTTCTTCGTCACTCCGGGCTTGCGGATGGAGTCAAAGTCCCAACCCAGATGCCACTTGCCAAAGCAGCCGGTGCGGTAGCCTTTTTCTTTGAACATCCCGGCAATCGTGAATTCCCCGTCCTTGAAAACCGTGCCGCCGAAGGCCCCGACAATCCCATGAAACCGACGCCAATGGTGTTGCCCGGTCAGCAGGGCGAATCGGCTGGGCGTGCAGATGCCCGAGGAACTGTGGCCATCGGTGAAGGTCATGCCGCCCGCCGCCAGGCGATCGATGTTCGGCGTCTGGATCTTGGCTTTCGGATCCCCGTAGGAGACATCAGCCACGCCCATGTCATCGGCATAGAGGATGACAACGTTGGGCTTGGGGCTCGCCGACTGCAGTTGCGCGATCGCGACGAGGGTCGACGCCAGGAGCAAGAGGATTCGTTCTTTCATGACTGTCTTGTTCGGTCGCTGGTCGAGGTTCGCGACGCGCGGTTTTATTCGAGGATCGACAGGGTTTCCACCCAGATCGGATTCTTTCCCACCTTGTGCTGTTTGAGCTTCTTCAACGCCCCGGATGTCCCAATCTCATACGCGCCCAGTTTGGCGTCCCCTTGACCGGCGACGTAGAGAAACTTGCCCAGCTTGTCGATGGTGAAGGACCGGGGCACGCGTTCGCAGGGTTGGTGTCCGATCATCTCGAGCAGGCCGGTCTGAGGATCGACGCTGAAACCGACAATGCTGTCGTTCCCGGTAGGCGCGGCCCGCCTGGTGATGTCGCGATTGGACACGTAGAGAAAGCGCGCGTCGGGTGTCAGGTGTAGGTCCGCGGTCGTGATCTTGCCATCGAAGCCCTTGGGTTGCGTCACGATGTTCTGGATGGTCTTCAACGTCCCCGCCTCGGTGTCCCATTGCCAAACGCCCACCCCGGGTTGTTCCCGTTCGTTGGTGGTGTAGGCCACCGACAGGTTCGAATGGAAGATCAGGTGTCGGGGTTGTCGCGCCTCGCTCTCGCCCGTCGGTCCGCTGGCGAAGGGCGGGTCATTGGGCTCCGAGGTCCCGACCTGCGCCGTGAAGTGATTGACGAAAACCTTGTTGGGGCCGGTTGCCGGAACCAGCAGCCAGTGATTGTCCGGTGAGAACACCGCGCTGTGTGCCTTCTGTTCCAACGTCAACTCGTGAAGCGTGACGCCACGGTAGATCGGATCGATCTTCCAGATCGTGGCCTTGCCCGGGCCATAGTGATTTCCAGCCAGGAACTCGCCATTGTTATCGGTCATCAGGTAGCCCGGCCGCAAATTGACCTTCGCGACGTTGGCGAGCTTGAGTCTTCCGCCCTTCCCGATCTCCACGGTCGCAATGCCTTGCGATTTCTTCGGCCCGCCCGGCATCGAGGCGGCGGCATACATCAACTTTCGATTCGGAGCAAAGGTGAAGGGACCGGCGCCGGCGAGCGGCAACTCCTGGAGCACGGTGAGTTCGCCGCTCGCCTTGTTCACTTCGAACAGGGTTATCTTGTCGCCTGCGGCCAGATACAGACGCTGCTCGGAATCGCGGGGATCGCCATCGCGCGGCGCAGGGTCGGGATTGGGCATGTCCTTCAAGACCCTTGCCAGTCGCTGGCGAACCTTGCGCGTTGCCCCGGTGTCATGGGCGGCGAGAATCGGCTTCTTCTCGAGCTTGTCATTCGGAACATCGTAGAGCTTGCCGTCGCCGTAGAGCTTGTAGCGCTTGTCGCGGGCAAAGCGGATCTTGCGGAACTGATCCTTGTCCCAACCCGGGCGCGGATCGTAGTGGCAAAAGACCCACGGACGAACCCGATCCGATTTGCCGAACAACTGGGGATAGAAGCTGATGCCATCAAGCTTGGCTTCACTTGGAATCGGACGCCCGGCCGCCTCCATGATCGTCGGCAGGAAGTCCGTTGAATCCACAAGATTGTCGTTGCGGCCTGGCTTGATCTTCCCGGTCCAGCGAACCGCCAAGGGAACATGCGTGCCGGCGTCGGTCGTGCGGCCCTTGCCGCCGACCACCGGGCCGTTCTTTGTCTGCGAGATGATCTTTCGGTGGGTTCCATTGTCGCTGTAGAAGATGATCAGAGTTTCTTCGCCCAGCCCCAGGTCATCGACCTGTTTGACCACCCGGCCGACACACTTGTCCATATACTCGGCCATGTCGGGAAAATGACGGGGGTCCTCCGTTTCGTGGGCGGCGTCGTTCTCCCAATCCGCGCTGTCCGGGGTGGGCACAAAGGGGCGGTGGGGGAGCGCCATCGCGTAGTAGACGAAGAACGGTTGGTCGTCGTCCTTCTTGCGCTTGATGAAGTCGTTGATGAACTCGACCCAATGATCCGGGCCGTACTCGCCCTTGAGTTCCTTCAAGAGTCTGCCGTTCTCATACATCGTGGGATTCTTGAATCGCCTGCCCTTGTCCTCGGTATGCCAGGAATGAAACAGGCTGTATTCGTCGAAGCCCGCCTCGGCGACCTTCATTCCCTTTCCGCGACGCAGGTGAGAACCGGGGTAGCTCGGCGGGTCGTAGCTCTGTAGCTGCCACTTGCCCGCGATGCAGGTGGTATAGCCTGCCTCCTGCATACGATGACCAAATGTCTTGGCCTTGGGATCAAGCGTTCCGAAGTAGAGCCAGTTCCGGTTGTTGTACAAACCGGTCATCAATTGGATTCGCGTGTTGGTGCAAAGCGGCTGGGCGTAGGCGTGGGTGAAGCGGATTCCCTCCTTGGCCAATCGATCGATCGCCGGAGTCCGATAGCTCGTGCCTCCGTAGCAGCCAATGCCTTCAACGCCGATGTCGTCGGCCATGATCAGGATGATGTTCGGGCGTTTATCGGCGTGGGCGGTGACCAGCAAGCCGGCCGCCGTTGCGATCGCCGTCAGCGCGACCCGTAGGGCGCGAAGGGTGAATCTCTTGCTTCCAATCATGTTGCGTCAGTTCTGAAAAACGGCCGGACTGGGCCAACGGGATTCCAGGCCATCGATCAATTCCTCCTTGGGCGGCTTGACCTTGGGCCAGTTGTTGGGGCGGACGCGAACGATGCGCCCCGGGCGGAAGCCCTCCAGGACGAGATTCATCTCCATCTTGATCTGGATTCCGCTGCTGCCCATGGGCGGCTGTTCGACGACCTTTTCGACCGAGAGGAAACGGCCCTCCATGCCATCGTGATTGGGCCAGTAGGTGCGGAGAGTGTCCTCGGCGACGCACATCTGCCCGCCGACGCCCGGCTTGAAATCGGCGTAGAGCGAGTCGGCCATGCCGCCGAACAAGGTGGCGGTGACGATGGCGTCGCCGAACTCCCCATGCTCCACCGAGTCGACCCAGGCGGGCATCCAGCGATGACGGATGTGCCGAATGTGGATTTGCCGCTGGCGCTCCCCGGCAACCTGGATCGCCGTCTCATCCAGCCAGACATCGGCGGCGTGAAATTGTTGGTAGAGATAGCGATCGTGCCAGGTGAGACCGAGGTGAATGGGCAGGTCCTTGAACGCCCGCTTTCCGGAGCCGGGCCAGGTTTTTTCGGCGACGAGATCAGCCAGCCCCAACAGTTCCTTTCCGCGCCAGATGCGGGTGGAGCCATCGATGGTGATCTTGTGTTCGCCGCCCAAACCGTCGCCGCCATCCGGCCGTTTGAGGCTCGCAATCAAATGGCCGCTGGCGCCATTGATCTCCACTTCCCGAAGTTTCCAGGTCTTGCCCTCGCGCAGGCAGAGACTGGGGCCATCCTCCAGCAGGATGGCATGGGTTTCCCGGGGCTTGCCGGGCTTGGCGTTCTGAATGACAGGCACGGCGGACACCTTGGGATCGGGCGGCAGGAAAAACCCGCCGTAGAGGACCGTTCCGATCGGGATATCGCGGAGCTCAGCGGGCGCGCCACGGTAGCGGATCACGCCATAGGGCAACATGGCGAAGTGGTGCGGCGGCGCCTCCCGGAAATGACCATCCACGTGCAACCGCAGACTGCCGCGACGATTGACGTGATCGACAAAGACCAGCTCGCCACGATGGGAGACCGCCTTGGAAAGGCTCGGAAAACTGCCTGATACCGGGCGATACGGCTCGTCGGCGGCATTGACTGAGACCGCGGGCAACAAGGTCACGGCCAGCCCAACGAGCAACGCAGCGTACAGGCTGTTCGCCCTCCCGAGACTGTCGATCCCAAGGGCCCTCGTCGCATGCGCAGACTTCATCCCAGGTCCAGGCAACGATTGCTGTCGCCGAACTGACCACTCTCCACGCCCATCCTCTGGGCCATGGCGAGCAGGAGATTGCTCATGTGGGCGTCGGCGTTGGCGGGGCGACTGCACAGGCCGTAGTGCGCGCGGTGATTCTCCAGATTGTAGCCGTCGAAGTGGCCTTGATTCAGATCGATGTGTCGGCCGTGCTTGATGCCGAGGCCGGAGCCGCCGCCGAGGACCAGCGGGAGGTTGGCGTTGCCGTGGCTGTGACCGTAAGCCATGCCGCTGCCGAACAGGGCCATGGTCGTGTCGAGGAGCGGGCGACCATTGAGATCATTCGTTTCAGCCAAACGGCCGAGGAAGTAGCCATACTGTTCGACGGCGAAGGTGTCGCTCTGGGTCAGCTTTTCCATGTGGCCGGGGTCGCCGTTGTGGTGACTGAGGGCGTGACGGGTCTGGGAGATGCCCAATTCGGGAATGGGAATCCCCTGCCCCTCCAACCCGCTGCTGAACGTCGCGACCCGCGTGGCGTCGATCTGGAAAGCCAACACGATCAGGTCATACATCGTGCGAAAATAATCCCCGGCCCGGGTCTGGGGGACGTCGCGGTCGGTTCGCTTGCGGTCCGCCGCCGCGATCTCCGGCCGCGGCACATCGAGCCAGGCGTCGGCGCGCTCGGTGCGGATCTCGGTTTCGCGGACGGACGTCAGGTATTGTTCCAGCCGCCCCTTGTCTTCCTTGCCCAGTTTCTGCTCCAGACTGCGCACCTCCGCAAGGTTGGCGTCGAGCACGCTGGCCTTGCGACGAAGCGCGCGACGCTGCGCGCCCACGCCGCTCTTCGGCTCTTCAAACAGGTGCGCAAAAATCTGCCGGCAACGGCTCATTCCGGGAAGTCGGATGCCGTCGGCCGTCCAGGAAAGCGATTCACCCTTGTTCGAGATCTCGAGGGAATGGAAGCGCGTCTGCCGGGAGGTCACCTCGGCCATCCGCTGATCGACGGAGATGGTGTTGCGGTCCGAGGGACCGAGCTTGCCGCCGGTCAGCCAGATCTTCTGGCAGTTGTGGTGATGACCGAGTCCGCCCGGATGATGCAGGCCGCTGATGGGCGTGACGACATCACGGAGTTTCTCCAATGGCTTGAGCGTGCGGGAGAAATCGTAATCCCTGCCCGGCGTGGTGATCTGATAGTCCAGCGTGTTCACGCCGTTCGGGATGTAGATGAAGACGCTGCGCCGGGGCGTGGCGGGCTCGACGGCCCCCAGCGGCTTCATGCAGTCCAACATCGGCAACGCGATGAAACTGCCCAGGGCCTTGAGGGCGTGACGCCGATCAAGGAGCCATGATTGGGAGAGGTAATTCATGAATGTTCTTCGTTCCTGGTTCTTCGTTCCTGGTTCTTCGTTCCTGGCGGTCCTTGCCCAGGCGGTTACGACCGCAATGAACCGGCAACAACGAACCAGGACGCCATTTTCAACGTTTCCGGATCAGGTCGGACATCGCCACGGCTCGCACGACATCCTTCAGTTTGTAGTCCTTTTGCCTCGCCTCGTCCACGATGGACTCGATGTCCTCGCGGTCGTCCACCGTCATCACACGACGCAGGGCATAGGCGGAAAGGTGTTCAACCAGGGCGCGGAGAAAGGCATCGCGGTCGTCCAGCAGCAAACGCTTGAATTCTTTCGCATCCGCAAAGGCGCGCCCGTCGGGCAAGCGGCCGCTCGGATTCACCGGCGGGTTGTCGCCCTTCCCCTTCTCAACGCGCTCGTGCGTGCGCCATTGGCCGACGGCGTCGTATTGGTCGAAGGCCAACCCCAGTGGATCAATGTTGCGATGACAGGCCGCGCAGTTCGGATTCGAATTATGGGCTTCCAGCTTCTGCCTGATGGTCGACTTGGGACTGTCCGGCGGGTTCGGCTCAATGGGATCGACATTGGCCGGCGGCGGCGGCGGCGTCTTCCCGAAAATGGCCTCGCTGATCCACACGCCGCGGTGGACCGGCCGGTGACGGGAACCGTCTGAGGTCAGCCCGAGTATGGCTCCCATGGTCAACAGTCCGCCGCGTTGAGGCGCGCGCTCCAGGGAGACGCGCTGAAAGCCGGAACTCCCGGGTTCGGGCAACCCGTAAAACTCACAGAGCCGGGGATTCGCCACGGTCCAGTCGGCGTCGAGAAACGCATCGATCGGCAGGTTCCCGGCAAAGACTTCCCGAAAGAATTCCACGACTTCCCCGCGCATGCTCGCCTCAAGCCATACCTCGTAATCCGGATAGAGCTTGTTGTCGGGGGGAAACATCCCGAGTCGATGCAACTGCAGCCACTGCCGCGGAAAGTCATCGATGAAGCGTCCGATCTTCGGATCGGCGAGCATGCGATCGACCTGCGTCAGGAGCCGCGCCCGGCCCTGGTTCAAACCGCCCTGCCGGGCGGCGTTCAACAAGGCCTCGTCCGGCATGGAACTCCATAGAAAATAGGAGAGACGGGAGGCGAGCTCCCAGTCGTTCAAGCGCTCGCGCGGCGTGGCCTCGCCCTCCACCAGGTAGGTGAAATGGCGCGAGGTCAGGACGCCCAGGAGCGCGGCCTCGTAGGCGGCTCCCAAGTCCTCCCCGGCCTCGCGCTCCCCCAGGTAGGCGGCGAGGTAGGGCTTGAGCTCCTCGATCGCAACCGGCCGCCGCCAAGCGCGTTCGGCAAATCGTTTCAAGTGTCTGGCCACGACTTCATCGGTCGCGTCATCAGGCGGCGGCAGATCCTGGCGCCGGGCGCGCTCGGCTTCACTTTCGAGCGGCCCCTCCCATTCGATCCAGTCCAGCAGCACGGATGAGAAGATCCCATTGCCCTCCTCATCGAACATCTTGGGCGCAACCGGATTCAGCAGCCGGGTCTCGCTGCTGTGGGTGTAGATGTACTCGGGCTTCGAAAGCGCGTTGCGGTAATGCGCGCCCTTGCGCCGGTCGATGATGTCGGAAGCCACGACCCGGAACTCGAGCTTCGCCGGCATTTCAAGAAACACTTCGAACTCGACGATCTCCGGTTCGTCCTCGGAAGCGAGGATGTCCAGTTCGATCAAGCCCTCATTGGAGTCCTCCGCCAGACGCTGACCGATCCGCAGGTGCGCGATTTGTCCGCCCGGGGGACGGATGCCGCTGACCTGCATCCGGCAGCGGTAGAGACCGCTGTGCTCCGGGCCGACACTGCCGAACCAGTGGTCCCGAAAGGCCTGCTGCAACCGCCCGGGAAAAAGCAGCATTCGCAGCGGCCGCTTGATGCCGAAGCGATCGAGATACGCCTGCTGTTTCCTGCCGCCGCCGTAGCGCAATTGGGCCGCCGTCTTGCGGACTTTGCGCGCTTGGACCGGCTTCTCGGGAAAGGCGCGGGAAAGCACGATCTGGGCGGCGCGGTAATAGCGCTCCACGTGTGAGGGGGACAACGAGAGCTGGGAGCCGATGCGTTCAAAACCGTGCCACAGCGTGTCCGCGTTCAGTTCGCCCGGCTTGGCCGCGTCGTAACGCACGCCCAGGAGGTCATAGACCGTGTTCTGATACTCCTTGCGACTGAGCCGATAATGGGCCACCGGAGGACGCGCCGCCATCCGCGCCGCACGGCCTTCGCGAATGAGGGAACTGAGCTGCGTGATGGTTTGCTCGATCTCCTTGACGGTCGGCTGCGGCTCATCCTCCGGAGGCATCTCACCGGAATTGATCCGCTCCACAATCTCCGCCCACAAATGCCCGTCCACCCCGGCCTTGAAATCGCGCGAGAGGGCGTCGATCCGCAGATCCCGTTTGACCTTCTCCGGTCCGTGGCAACGGATGCAATGCTTGTCCAGAAAGACTTCGAAAGGCTCGGCGGCCGGCGCGGTTGCGGCCGCGACAAGCAAGAGGGACAGAATGAAGCGCGAAAGGGTCACGGTTGGAGCATGACGGCAACGACGCTCATCGGAAAGCCAACCCTACTTCTTTGCCGGCTTGGGCTTCTTCGGCTTGCGGACCGGCTTCTTGTCGAGGTTGGCGTTCATGTCCTCCTTGGAGACGGAGGACGGGACGCCGGTGACGGGAACCGTTCCCTTGGCGGCCCAGAGAATGGCATTGAGCACGACCTTGCGATGGCTGTCGTTGGCCCAGTTGTCGTGGTAGTGACCTCCGGTGAAACCGAAGCCTCGCGAACCGGTGGGATTCTCGCTGGCCCACATGGTGATCTCGGGTTGACCCATTCGCTTCTTCACGTGCTCATTGCCGCCGTGGTGATGCCCCCAGCGGGAGGTGCGGGTCTCATCGGGCGGGGTCGACACAAGGATCGGCGTAACGCCCTCCGCCCGCTCGCGGAAGCGCATGTGGTAATACCACTCGTCGTTGATTTCGTAGGAGCTGACGCCGCGGGTGATGGGATGCGTGGGCTTGACCTCGAACTTGCCGATCCAATGCGGGTTCACCGAAAAGTAGGTCTCGAAGACGCCGCCGATGAACTTGCGCAAGGTGTCAGCCGGATCGCCGGTCGGCAGTTCGACCGCGTAATGCAGGCAGCCGAGCCCGACGCCGCGTTTGTCGATCTTGCTCCAGAGCTGCATCTTGGTCTCGTCCATGAGCGGGTGCCGGGCGTTGCCGTCCGAGTAGATGATGGCGGCGTCCGCGTTGTCGAAGGCGGAGGGATCCGCAGGCCAACCGTTGTCGTAGTAGACGGTGGCGAGGGCCTTGTCGGAATTGTAGTCGTTGAGGCACTTGGCCAGGAGCCAGCAACCGGCGCGGTGCTCGTGCGTGCGCGCGGGGTGGCTGGGCACGCCGGCGATGAAGACGATCTTCTTGCGACCGTCGCTCAAGGGCAGGCGCTTCAACTGGATGTCCTTGAACTGGACCTTCATCGGCGGACCGGAATGAATCTGCAGGGCAAGCAGCCCCTTGAGCTCGTGTTCGCCAATCTGGTTGTCGGTCACCTGGCTGGTGACCTTGCCGTTGATGCTGACGGTCAGCGTGGAGCCGACGGCTTTGATGTGGTACCCGTTCCACTTCTCGAGATCGATGCCTTCAATCATCTTCCCGGGATCACCGATCGCCTTGTCGGAGCGCATGCCCTGCGGGTTGATGGTGACGCTCTTGCCGCGCGGGGCCAGAACCTTGCGGCCGGTGTGTTCGTCATAGATCGCGCCCAGCCAGTTGCCGGCGCGGTCCATGTCGCACTGGTAGCCGAAATAATGACCGTCCTCGGCCCTGCCGCTGCGGACCTGGATGCCGGAGTTGGCGCGGTCCGAACCGAAGATGCGGAACTTCAGCTTCAGCTCGAAGTCATCCACCTCGCCCTGTTCCCAGGTCAGGAACTGGTTCTTGGGGCAGGGAATCTGGTCGGTGGATTCCGCGGTGATCGCGCCGTCGCGGACGGACCAGTATTTCATCTCGGGGCAGGACCAGCCTTCGAGGGACTTGCCGTCGAAGAGCGACTTCCAGCCGGGTTGCGATTGATCGGCAAACGTTTGCCCACAGGCAAAGGCGGACAGGACCAGGGCGGCGAGAACAGTTCGAAACGATGGCTTCATAAGGCGGATTCTGTCTGCGCGTCGGAGCGCGCGTCTTTCAATCAGGGTCGGCACGATACACCGCGCGCTTTTCGCAAGTCAACGGCCGGTCCATGCGAGGGAAAAGAATCCCGTTCCACAGCCGGGAGTTCTTGTGGCATCTTCGGAGAAACCAGCCGATCATCCGAACATGGAAATCAATTTCACCTGTCTGCATTGTGGGAACGCCGTTGCTGTGGATGAGGCGGCCATCGGGATGGAAGTCGACTGCCCGCACTGCGCCGAACCCTTGGTCGTCCCCCAACCCGATGTCCCCTCCGACGACCAGGACGCGGCCAACTTCGATTCCTACGCCGCCGACGCCTCCAACCTGGCGCCCCTGCTCGAGGACGAGCAGTTGGAAGTGATCGACTCCCGGACCGCCCCGGATGGCGCAACGGTTGAAATCGTCCAGTATCCCAAGTTGAGCGGCGCCTCCAATGTGGCGGCGGCGCGCAATCTTTATTACGCCGAGCGCAGCGGCATGCGACTCAAGATGGTTCGCATTCGGCTGCGGAATCATCATGTTCGCGTCGAGCCCGGCGCGCTGTATTTCATGAAGGGCCACCTGCAGATGAAGGCCAGCACGGGCGGCGGCGTCTTCAAGGCGGTTTCCCGCAAGCTGTCCAACGAACGCTTCTTCGTGAATGAAATTCACGGCGTCGGCGAAATCTACCTCGAGCCGACCTTCGGACATTTCCTGTTGCGCGACGTCACCGAACAGGATGAAGCCATCGTCGTCGACAAGGGCCTGTTCTACGCGGGAACGGGGGGCTTGGACATTGCCGCGCAGGGCCAGAAGAACATTTCCTCGGCCATGTTCGGCGGGGAAGGCTATTTCCAGACCCGGATCCATGGGCAAGGCGTGGCGGTCTTGTATTCGCCTGTTCCCCAGAATGAGGTGAAAGAGGTGGAGTTGCGCGGCGACAAACTCTGGGTCGACGGCAATTTCGCGCTGGCGCGAACCGAGGGGGTGCGGTTCCGGGTGGAGAAAAGCAGCAAGAACTGGATCTCAACCTCGGTGTCGGGCGAGGGGCTGCTGCAGTCCTTCGAGGGGGTCGGCAAGGTCTGGATCGCCCCGACTCAAGGCATCTACCAGCGCCTTTCGACGCCGGGCGGCTTGTCCGCGCTTTCACGACTGCTCGATGCATCCAACACCGACACGGAAAACGAGTAGACCGGATCCAAGCCCTAATCCGGCGGGGTTAGAGACAATCGAAAATAACCCGCCTCGCCGGCAGACGGCACATTGGTCGAGATGGCGGAGGCTTCCGGCGGGTGACTCATCACGGCCGTCCAATTTTTCAGGTCCAAGGATTTTTCGAGACGATAGGCGGCCCTGTCTGAAGTCGAGTAATCGAGCCGGAGCCCGTTCGCTTCCGGGGAAACGGAGATGGCTCGTTGGGTTCCCGGGGCAAAAATCCGGAATCCTTCCAGAGAAGATCGGCGGTATGAAGCCCGCCGGCCGAATTGAGATGGGTCTCATCGGCCATGTAGTCATTCTGCAACAACCAATCATAACTGAAGGTGGGCTGCATGAGATCCACATAGGCCCGGTCATGCTCCAGCGCGATCGAGCGAACAATGGCATTCTGACCGAGCGTCAGATCGGCCCCGATCTCGCTCCCAACCCAAGGTGTGCCGATATACAGGATCTCACAGTCCGGCGCGGCGCGACGCCACCAAGCCTCATTCTCCCGCATGCGACTCTCGAGCAGCGCGTCGACGTTCTCCTTCATGTGCCAGATGATCAGATCCGGCCGCAGCCCGGAGATCACGGGGTCCCGGATCGCCACGGGAACGTCCACCACCTGACCGAGATGTATTCCCGGATAATCCACGTACACCGCGTGTAGTCCGCCCGCCTGCGAATCCAGCGCGTGGGGCCCGATGATGTAATTCATCCCATTGACTCCATCCACGCGGATCCGGTATCGATCCAAGTCGACGTCCAGTGAAGCGAAGGCGCTTTTCGGAGATTCGCTGAAGCCATCCAGGGTCTGATGGATGGTCCAAGGTCCGCCATTGGTGGAAACCGAAACCCGCATTTCGCCCCCGAGAGGGTGCAACACATAGAAGACGCCAAGGGTGTCACAAAGGACGCCGCCGGGATTGGGCTGATTGTCCCACCAGAGAGAGCCGCCCTGAGGCACGCCAAAATAGGCGGAGAACCAATGTTCTCCCGTGCGTTGAATGAATGCCCCCCCGGCCAACTGCGGCAGGAGCGTGTTGCCGTAGTTCAGCAAGGAGTATCCCGCAACCCCGAACCGCTCGACCAGGCGGTTCATCACGTGGAACGTGGTCGAGCGATACGAGTCCGCCATGGAATCACCAAACGAAATCACCGTCGCCGGCCGCCCAGCGTCCTCCATCGCGGCGGTGAATCCCCGCAAACGGTTTCGATTGATCGTGGAATAGTCCGCCGCGCCCACTGAGGACGAGACCAGCACGCCGGCCAGCAACGCCAGCCACGACGGCCACAACCCCGGACTGACCGCTGGGACACCGGCCGTCATCCGCCAACTCAAGAGTGGAGCACGCTCGTAAAGGCCCGGTAGTTCTTGTCCACAACCGGGTGCCGAATCCCAAGAAACTGGATCAGCGCCTTGCCGGCGCTCTTCGCGGCCTCATCAGCATAACCGCCCTGCTTCCCGACCACTTCGATAAAGGCCTGGAAAGCCGCGTCGTAATCTCCATTCCGCACCGCCGCGGCCCCTTCGAGATAGCGTTCCTTCACCTCCGCATCGGGAAGCGCGTCCGGGCGGTCGACATCGAGGGCTGCCTTCGCCAGCGCGCGCAGCGCCTTGGCCCGGTCAAAATGGTCCGAATCCTCGAAAATCGGTTGCAGCAGTTCCGCGATGCGGCCGGGATCGGCGCCCAACGACGCCTCGGCGATCAACATGCGCGCATCCTGATTGTCGGGCTCATCGGCGAGGACAGGCTCCGCGGCGGCCAGCGCCTCCTCCGTCTTCCCCGCATCCAGCAGCGCGAAGGCCTTCAACAGCGTCTCAGCGCCGGGCGAAGGCAACGCCTTGTCAATCCATGAGGCAATCTCACTCTCTGACATGGCGCCGAAGAATTCATCGATCACCTCCCCCCCGTGGAACAACTTCACATTGGGAATGCTGCTGATGCCAAACCGCTCGGCCAGGCCCGGATGCTCCTCCGTGTTGATCTTCACCAACGCCCACCGGCCATCGGCCTTTTCCGCCAAACCTTCGATCACCGGCGCCAGCATCTTGCAGGGGCCGCACCATTCCGCCCAGAAATCAACCAAGACCGGTGTCTCCCGACTCCGCTCAATGACGTCCCTCTCAAAATCTTGAAGTTCGTGGCTCATGGGATGCAATTCCTTCTAACCTCGGAGGAACACGGATTCACACCGATGAATTGGAGACGGTTGACGATGGACCAAATCGCACTTGGCGCGCTCGGCGTTCAGCGGGCGAGGCCTCCGACCTTCCCTATGGCTCATTCCATCCGTGTTCATCCGTGTCAATCCGTGGTTCTTTATTCAAAGTCGTAGACCACGACCTTCCGGCAAACCTTCTTGAACACCTTCTCAACGAACTCCACGTGCTCGGGATGGACCTGGTAGTCGTCCTGCGCCTGCTTCGTCTCGAACTGCGTGTTCAAGGCCACCTGATAACTCTGGTCCACAACATCCCGGTGACTCGGCTGCATCTTGCCGATGTGGAAGTTGTGCACGCCGGAAATGTCCCGAAGATACTGGTTCGCGCCTTCGATCAAACGATCCGCCGCGTCAGGCTGCTCCGGATCCGTCCAAAATATAACCACGTGTGAGAACATGACCGGAGCTTAGGTCCGGCGCTCATGGGAAGACAATTCCATTCTCTAGGAGAGAAAAACGGCCCGGATGTCGCGCTTCGATAATGCAATCGGCAGGCGGCGGTTGACTTGGCCGTCGCGCGTTCCGCATAGTTGTCGGCCACGTCACTTCAATCATCCGATCCAACATGGCCGCAAAAACCGCAGAGAAACCCAAGAACGCTGAATCGAAGCCCGCAGCCGAGGCCGAAACCAACGCCAATCAGAAACCCGAAATCGATCCGGCCCGCCAGCGGAATCTCGACACCGCCATCGCGACGATCAAGAAAAGCTTCGGCGAAGGCAGCATTATGCGGCTGGGCGACGCCTCAGGGAATACAATGGTCGACGTCATCCCGACCGGCGCGCTTTCCCTCGATCTCGCCCTCGGCGCCGGCGGCGTGCCGCGCGGACGTGTCATCGAGATTTACGGACCTGAATCGTCGGGCAAGACCACGCTCATGCTGCACATTGTGGCCAACGCCCAGAAGGCCGGCGGTCTGGCCGCTTTCATCGACGCGGAACACGCGCTCGACCCGGCCTACGCCAAGAAGCTCGGCGTAAATCTGGATGATCTGCTCGTCTCCCAGCCGGACAGCGGCGAGGAGGCTCTCACCATTTGCGAAACCCTGGCTCGTTCCAACGCCATCGACGTCATCGTGGTGGACTCCGTGGCGGCGCTGGTTCCGAAGGCGGAGTTGGAGGGCGAGATGGGCATGGCCACCATGGGCATGCAGGCCCGGTTGATGAGCCAGGCCCTGCGCAAGCTCACCGCCATCCTCGGCAAGGGCAAGACCATGTGCCTCTTCACCAACCAGATTCGCGAGAAGGTCGGCGTGATGTTCGGCAGCCCGGAAACAACCCCGGGCGGCAAAGCCCTGAAGTTCTACGCCAGCGTTCGCATCGACATCCGCCGCAAGGAAATCCTGAAGGATTCCGCCGGCAGCCCGATCGGCAACCACGTCAAGACCAAGATCGTGAAGAACAAGATCGCCCCGCCCTTCCAGGAGGCGGAGTTCGACATCATGTACAACCAGGGCATCAACCAGGAAGGCAGCATCCTGGAAGCCGGTGTCGCCGTTGGCGTCGTGACCAAGAAGGGCGCCTGGTTCCAGTTCGACGGCGATCTCATCGGCCAGGGCAAGGAAGCCGCCCGCCGCGCCCTCTGCGACAGCCCCGATCTCGCCAACAAGATCAAGACCGCCATCTTCGAAAAGCGCAACGCACCCGCGGAAGATGACGACAAGAAGAAGTAGTAATGGTTGGAAGCCCCTTACGGGCTGCGATTGAATCCGGGATGAGAACAATGACGGAGCGCGGCGTTTACGCCGCTGCAAACTGGATTCGCCGGTCGTCGCGGGAGACAAGCCGAGCGTGTCCGGCGGTTCGGCGTTTCAGCGGCCTAAAGTCCGCGCTCCGCCGAAACCACGTCGCGAGTCATGGGGCTTGAGGACGTTGAACTCGTAATCGCTGTGGAAGAGGAGTTCGGCATCGCCATAGACGATTCGCACGCGCCCGATCTGGTTTCGGTCGGAAAACTGTTCGACTACACACTCGCGAGAATTCGGGAGAGAGGCGACGATTTGAATCGGGAGATTGCATGGACGCGTTTCGTAAGTGTCATTGTGGAACAACTCGGAGTCCCTGAGGACCTTGTCGTTCCCGACGCAGAGTTTGTCAGAGATCTGGGAATCGGATGAACGCCGACATGGAAGCAGCGCCCCCCGACTGGAAGTCTCTCCCGTCGATCGTCCACACCCCGGCGTCCTACGAGGATCGACTGGACTGGGCCGATGTCTTCCCCGTAGCGCGGCCGGTCGAACTGGAGATCGGCAGCGGCGACGGCTCCTTCCTGGCTCGCTATGCAGCCATGCATCCCGAGACGAATTTCCTCGGCATCGAGCGGCTGCTGGGACGCCTCCGGAAGCTGGACAAGAAGGCCCGCAAGCTGGGCTTGGACAACTTGAAGATCATCCGGCTGGAGGCCGCCTACTTTACCGAGTATCTGCTGCCGCCGGCTTCCTTGCAGGCGATCCACATTTACTTTCCCGACCCCTGGCCCAAGGCGAAGCATGAAAGGCATCGGTTGATTCAACCCGCCTTTCTGGAGTCCGCTCGGAAGGCCCTGGCCCCGGGAGGAACCCTCTACCTGCGCACTGATGATCCCCCCTACTTCGAGCAGATGCTGGAAGTGTGCGGCGCTGCCTCAGGCTTTGAGGGGGTGGAAACACCGGAGGCGTTGAGCGCAGTGGTCACCGACTTCGAAGAGCAATGGACCGCGGAGGGTAAAACCACCAACCGTGCGGCCTACAGGAAGGTTTGAAGCCCGCTCTTCCGGGCCTTCAAACCATTAGCATCCGGGCGGGAATCGCCTCCCGCCCGGACGAGACGCTTACTGCGGGAGGATGACGTGATCGATCACGTGGATGACGCCATTGCTCGCCATGATGTCCGCTTTGACCACCTTGGCGTTGTCGACGTGAACGCCCTTGTCGCTCACCTTCAACTGGACCTGTTTCCCATTAACGGTCTTGGCCTTCATGGTCTTCACTGCGGATGACTTCACGCTGCCAGGAACAACGTGATAGGTGAGGATCGCTGTCAACTTGTCCTTGTTGCCGGGCTTGAGCAGCTCGTCAATCGTGCCGGCAGGCAACTTGGCGAATGCCGCGTCCGTCGGCGCAAAGACCGTGAACGGACCTTCGCCTTGGAGCGTGTTGGCGAGACCCGCCGCCTTCACGGCAGCGACCAAGGTGTTGAACTGACCCGCTTGGCTGGCAATCTGGACGATGTTCTTGTCCGCCTTGTCATTGGCTTGCGTCGTGGCGACCGAGACAAGCATGGCGGTGGCGACGGCAAGAGAGGTGAGGATACGATTGGTTTTCATGTTCTTCTTTCTTTTTTGCGATGTGGTTTACGTCAGTTCCGTGTGGAACAACGGGGGTAATCTTCTCCACATCTTATTCGTGTCAACGTTTTGTCTACATTTTGTTTAACTTTAAAGATCGAAAGCAAAATTTAATCTGTAAATCATTTTGGCAGAATATGTTACGGAAATTTGGAATGAGTTTTAAGGCCTTCTGAGCGCATTCAAAGCCGCTGCGGCTCATAGAGCCGCGGTCCGGGAGCTCACGCACTGCGTAGGTGACAGGCTCAACAGCACACACCTCGCCTTTGCGGAACGCGGGTCTGCGACCCGCAGCAACCCACGACTATCGAAGGCGCCCACGCATGCCCGGGCGCCCTGCTTTCCAAAGCCGCTGCGGCTCACAGAGCCGCGGTCCGCACTGCGCAAGTAGGCGCGTTCACCCCGGTTTCCGGAGAATCGCATGCCCGCTGAGCGTCCCGGCAGGACGGGGTCAGATCAGGTTTCCAACAGGACGCGGCATTCCGTGGACAACTTGGCCGGGCTGAAAGGTTTCGAAACAAACGGCGCCGGCAACTGCCCCACACCCAACGTTTCCGTGTCGCTTCGAAGGTCGCCCGTGACGAAGAGGAAGCGATTCTCCAGTGAAGGACAATGCTGCGAGACCCAATCGTAGAGTTCAACGCCATCGACACGCGGCATGCGCACGTCGGATATCACCAGGTCGAAGCGTCCGTTCTCCAACCGCTCGATGGCCATCTGTCCATCCTTTACCCACTCCACCTCGCAAGGAAACGACTCGTGAAGAATCTCCCGCATCAGGCCGCCGAAATACTCCTCATCGTCGGCGATCAGAATCCGACGCTTTTCCGCCTCGGACGTCGCGGACCGGCTTTCGGTTTCCATTTCGGGTTCGAGCCCGTCTGCCGCCCTCTCCGAGGACAGTTCAAACAGGATGGAGAAGGTCGACCCCCGCTGCGGAGTGGATTCCAACAGCAACTCGCCGTTCAGCTGCTTCACGATGCTCAGGCAGACGGCGAGACCGAGGCCTGTGCCGCGGTCCGGGCCCTTGGTCGTAAAGAAGGGATCGAAAATCCGCCTTTGCATCGTCTGGGAAATTCCCAGTCCGGTGTCCGAAACATCCAACCGGGCCCGCTGCCCGTCCCGCAACAGCCGCACCTTCAACTCCTTCCGATCGGAGAACTCCATGGCATCGATGGCATTCAACGTCAGATTAGCGATCACCTGTTTCACCTGCCCCGCGTCGACCAGGACTGGAAATGCTTCGTCGGGCAGCTCACGAAAGACGGCGACCTCGGCGTTGCGCAGCTCGAACTGCATGACATCCAAGGCATCGCGGGCGATCATCCCGAGGTCGTGCAGGGCCAGATCGGTCGGCGCCTGCTTGGATAGCTGCACGAGCTGACGTATGATTCGGGCCGCCTCGTCGGCGCACTCGGCAATGATCCTGCACGGCTGGCTGAATTTGTCCGGCAGGACTTCCTGCTCGACCTTCTGCAGCAGGATCTCGCTGAACCCCTGCACCGGCGCCAGCTTGTTGTTCAACTCATGCGCGATGCCGCCCACCAGCGACTCGAGCATGGCCGACTTCTCCTTGCGAATCAGCCGATTCTCCAGTTCCTGTTGCTTGGTGACATCATCAAGAAACAGCGCCACCTGCCGGGTCTCCGCGATGCGGCTCAAGATGAACCGAAACTGCCGGTCCGGACCCTCCGGTGAAGGAATCGGAAACACCCGTTCAACAACCGCCGCGCCGCCCGCCTTATCCAACTCCGCGAACAGCTTCCGAAACTCCTGTCGTCGATTCTCGAGAATCTGCTCAACCAACGGTTCGCAACAGGCCGTCGCGGGCCGCTTGCTTGATTGCGGCAGAAGTTCCCGCATCCGACGGTTGCATGCCTCGAGATCTCCCGTCTCACTCAACAGGCCGACGCCCAGCGGAGAATTGTTGAACAGGATTCCGAAACGGCCCTCGGACTGACGGAGCTCGTCGAGGCTGTGGGTCAACTCGTGATTCTTCTCCTCAATGCGCTGCAGGAGCCGGGATTTCTCCGTCGCGCTCGCCACCGCTTCGTCCCTCGCGGAGGCCATGGTGTCATTCGCGTCACGCAAGTCGTCGTAGCTGTTGCGGAGTTTTGCCTGCATCGTGATCAGCGCCTCCTGCATCTCGCCGATCTCGTCGTGCGAGCGAATCGCCATCTCCTGATTCAGATTCCCACCGGCAATCGCCTTGGCGAAACTGATGCTGTTCAGGATCGGCTGTGCGACAAAGATCTGCAGAAACTTGAAGAGCGCCAGGAATGCCAGAGTCACCCCAATCAGAACGGAAATACGGAGTCGCTCATTCTTCCTGCGGCTCTCTTCCGCCACCATGGCCAACTCCTCCCGCCGCTCGTCGTCAACCTTGCGCACGACCAGGTCCAACAGTTCCGTGGGCTTGCGGTCGATCCCGCGAACCGCCTCATCGGCCCGAAAATGCGGTTGATCCACCGAAGGGTCATTGAACGTCTCCAACGCCCCACGATAGGCCGCCGCCAATTGAGTGTGCGCCTCCAGGAACTCTTCGGTGCGAGACCGCGCGGGCGAATCGGCGTCCAACTGTTTCAGCAGCTCCTGAATGGCAACCCGGGTCGCCATTTCCTCCGCCAGGAACTGGTCATGATACTGATCGTACATTTCCGGGTCCCTACCGCGCAGCAGAACATTCTTCCACTCCTGGACCTGCTTCTTGAAATGCACCTGAGCGGTCAGCGCGAGCTTCTCCGCGCCCGACGTTTGGTCGTGAATTCGGATGCGCTCGGCGTGCAGGGCGTCCTCAGTCTCGAACGCCTGATATCCCATCACGCAAAGGAAGGCGATGAACACCCCCGTCAACAACAGGATTCGAGAATTGAGTTTCATTCACGCGTTCGACATGGCGCGCCAAGGTCGGGGCGCAGGAAGGCTACAGCGAAAGGCCGGACCAAGTCCGACAGAACCACGGCATTCTCGCCCCGGGCCGGCGAATTGCCATGACTTTACTGTGACAATTCCAAGACACGGTCCCTTCCAACGCGGATGGATTGTGCCATCGACGAAGCGGCGGGCGTTTACGTTTGTCGCCGGCTTGAAGCAGCTTTGCACGTTGCCCTTGCGGAACACGGGTCTGCGACCCGCAGCAACCCCAACTATCAAAGGCGTCCAAACATGCCAAGGCGCCCTGCTTTCCAAAGCCGCTGCGGCTCATAGAGCCGCGGTCCGCACTGCGCAATCGCAAGCGCAAGTGACAGGCTCAACAGCACACACGAATGTCAGGCAAAGGTTGTGGGGAAAAGGGATCAAACGATGATCGATTTCCAATGGCGATGTTCCGACGGAAACGCGCGGCGCGGCCGGGCACGCGCCAGCGTCTTGGAGTGCGGCGCTGTGCGCCGCTTTGTTGTGCGTGGGTGATAGGAATGGCGAAGAGCCGCGCTCCGGCCAAGAGATTGGCGGAGCGGTGGGCGTTCCTGTTTGTTAAAGGCTAAGTGACAGGCTCAACAGCACACATCTTGCCTTCGCGGAACACGGGTCTGCGACCCGCAGCAACCCACGACTATCGAAGGCGCCCACGCATGCCCGGGCGCCCTGCTTTCCAAAGCCGCTGCGGCTCACAGAGCCGCGGTCCGCACTGCGCAAGTAGGCGCGTTCACCCCGGTTTCCGGAGAATCGCATGCCCGCTGAGCGTCCCGGCAGGACGGGGTCAGATCAGGTTTCCAACAGGACGCGGCATTCCGTGGACAACTTGGCCGGGCTGAAAGGTTTCGAAACAAACGGCGCCGGCAACTGCCCCACACCCAACGTTTCCGTGTCGCTTCGAAGGTCGCCCGTGACGAAGAGGAAGCGATTCTCCAGTGAAGGACAATGCTGCGAGACCCAATCGTAGAGTTCAACGCCATCGACACGCGGCATGCGCACGTCGGATATCACCAGGTCGAAGCGTCCGTTCTCCAACCGCTCGATGGCCATCTGTCCATCCTTTACCCACTCCACCTCGCAAGGAAACGACTCGTGAAGAATCTCCCGCATCAGGCCGCCGAAATACTCCTCATCGTCGGCGATCAGAATCCGACGCTTTTCCGCCTCGGACGTCGCGGACCGGCTTTCGGTTTCCATTTCGGGTTCGAGCCCGTCTGCCGCCCTCTCCGAGGACAGTTCAAACAGGATGGAGAAGGTCGACCCCCGCTGCGGAGTGGATTCCAACAGCAACTCGCCGTTCAGCTGCTTCACGATGCTCAGGCAGACGGCGAGACCGAGGCCTGTGCCGCGGTCCGGGCCCTTGGTCGTAAAGAAGGGATCGAAAATCCGCCTTTGCATCGTCTGGGAAATTCCCAGTCCGGTGTCCGAAACATCCAACCGGGCCCGCTGCCCGTCCCGCAACAGCCGCACCTTCAACTCCTTCCGATCGGAGAACTCCATGGCATCGATGGCATTCAACGTCAGATTAGCGATCACCTGTTTCACCTGCCCCGCGTCGACCAGGACTGGAAATGCTTCGTCGGGCAGCTCACGAAAGACGGCGACCTCGGCGTTGCGCAGCTCGAACTGCATGACATCCAAGGCATCGCGGGCGATCATCCCGAGGTCGTGCAGGGCCAGATCGGTCGGCGCCTGCTTGGATAGCTGCACGAGCTGACGTATGATTCGGGCCGCCTCGTCGGCGCACTCGGCAATGATCCTGCACGGCTGGCTGAATTTGTCCGGCAGGACTTCCTGCTCGACCTTCTGCAGCAGGATCTCGCTGAACCCCTGCACCGGCGCCAGCTTGTTGTTCAACTCATGCGCGATGCCGCCCACCAGCGACTCGAGCATGGCCGACTTCTCCTTGCGAATCAGCCGATTCTCCAGTTCCTGTTGCTTGGTGACATCATCAAGAAACAGCGCCACCTGCCGGGTCTCCGCGATGCGGCTCAAGATGAACCGAAACTGCCGGTCCGGACCCTCCGGTGAAGGAATCGGAAACACCCGTTCAACAACCGCCGCGCCGCCCGCCTTATCCAACTCCGCGAACAGCTTCCGAAACTCCTGTCGTCGATTCTCGAGAATCTGCTCAACCAACGGTTCGCAACAGGCCGTCGCGGGCCGCTTGCTTGATTGCGGCAGAAGTTCCCGCATCCGACGGTTGCATGCCTCGAGATCTCCCGTCTCACTCAACAGGCCGACGCCCAGCGGAGAATTGTTGAACAGGATTCCGAAACGGCCCTCGGACTGACGGAGCTCGTCGAGGCTGTGGGTCAACTCGTGATTCTTCTCCTCAATGCGCTGCAGGAGCCGGGATTTCTCCGTCGCGCTCGCCACCGCTTCGTCCCTCGCGGAGGCCATGGTGTCATTCGCGTCACGCAAGTCGTCGTAGCTGTTGCGGAGTTTTGCCTGCATCGTGATCAGCGCCTCCTGCATCTCGCCGATCTCGTCGTGCGAGCGAATCGCCATCTCCTGATTCAGATTCCCACCGGCAATCGCCTTGGCGAAACTGATGCTGTTCAGGATCGGCTGTGCGACAAAGATCTGCAGAAACTTGAAGAGCGCCAGGAATGCCAGAGTCACCCCAATCAGAACGGAAATACGGAGTCGCTCATTCTTCCTGCGGCTCTCTTCCGCCACCATGGCCAACTCCTCCCGCCGCTCGTCGTCAACCTTGCGCACGACCAGGTCCAACAGTTCCGTGGGCTTGCGGTCGATCCCGCGAACCGCCTCATCGGCCCGAAAATGCGGTTGATCCACCGAAGGGTCATTGAACGTCTCCAACGCCCCACGATAGGCCGCCGCCAATTGAGTGTGCGCCTCCAGGAACTCTTCGGTGCGAGACCGCGCGGGCGAATCGGCGTCCAACTGTTTCAGCAGCTCCTGAATGGCAACCCGGGTCGCCATTTCCTCCGCCAGGAACTGGTCATGATACTGATCGTACATTTCCGGGTCCCTACCGCGCAGCAGAACATTCTTCCACTCCTGGACCTGCTTCTTGAAATGCACCTGAGCGGTCAGCGCGAGCTTCTCCGCGCCCGACGTTTGGTCGTGAATTCGGATGCGCTCGGCGTGCAGGGCGTCCTCAGTCTCGAACGCCTGATATCCCATCACGCAAAGGAAGGCGATGAACACCCCCGTCAACAACAGGATTCGAGAATTGAGTTTCATTCACGCGTTCGACATGGCGCGCCAAGGTCGGGGCGCAGGAAGGCTACAGCGAAAGGCCGGACCAAGTCCGACAGAACCACGGCATTCTCGCCCCGGGCCGGCGAATTGCCATGACTTTACTGTGACAATTCCAAGACACGGTCCCTTCCAACGCGGATGGATTGTGCCATCGACGAAGCGGCGGGCGTTTACGTTTGTCGCCGGCTTGAAGCAGCTTTGCACGTTGCCCTTGCGGAACACGGGTCTGCGACCCGCAGCAACCCCAACTATCAAAGGCGTCCAAACATGCCAAGGCGCCCTGCTTTCCAAAGCCGCTGCGGCTCATAGAGCCGCGGTCCGCACTGCGCAATCGCAAGCGCAAGTGACAGGCTCAACAGCACACACGAATGTCAGGCAAAGGTTGTGGGGAAAAGGGATCAAACGATGATCGATTTCCAATGGCGATGTTCCGACGGAAACGCGCGGCGCGGCCGGGCACGCGCCAGCGTCTTGGAGTGCGGCGCTGTGCGCCGCTTTGTTGTGCGTGGGTGATAGGAATGGCGAAGAGCCGCGCTCCGGCCAAGAGATTGGCGGAGCGGTGGGCGTTCCTGTTTGTTAAAGGCTAAGGTGACAGCCTCAACAGCACACATCTCGCCTCCGCGGAACGCGGGTCTGCGACCCGCAGCAACCCCCCAACTATCGAAGGCGCCCAAGCATGCCCTGGCGCCCACCTCTCCAAAGCCGCTGCGGCTCACAGAGCCGCGGTCCGGGAGCTCACGCCAGCAACTTCTCCACCAGATGGCCGTGAATGTCGGTCAACCGATACGGCCGGCCCTGGTGGGTGAAAGTGAGGCGTTCGTGGTCGAGGCCCAGCAGATGCAGAATGGTGGCCTGGACATCGTGCACGTGGACGGGGTCGTCCACCACGTGGAAACCGAGTTCATCCGTGGCGCCGAGCGAGACGCCGGGTTTGACGCCCCCGCCGGCGAACCACATGGTGAAGGCCTGAGGATGATGATCGCGTCCCTGGCTGCGCCCCAGCGCCGCGCTGGCCTCCACCATGGGCGTGCGTCCAAACTCCCCGCCCCAGACAATCAACGTGTCCTCCAGCAGTCCGCGTTGCTTCAGATCGTTGAGCAGCGCGGCGGAGGCCTGGTCGACGGCCCGGGCCTTGTTGCGAACGCCGTTCTCCACCTTGGAGTGATGATCCCAGCCCGGTTCGTAGACCTGAACGAAGCGGACGCCGCGCTCGATGAGCCGACGGGCAAGGAGGCAATTGGTCGCGAAGTTGCCGCTGCCCGGCTTGGCGCCATACATGTCCAGCGTGGCCTGCAATTCCTGTTGGAAATCCATGAGTTCCGGCGCGCGGGACTGCATGCGGTAGGCCATCTCGTAGGCGCCGATGCGGGTGAGAATCTCCGGATCGCCCATGGTCTTGTGGTTCACACGATTCAAGGCGCCGATGAGGTCGAGTGACTCGCGTTGGGCGCGATCGTCGAGGCCGTCGGGGTTGGCGACGTGAAGAATCGGCTCACCCTGGCTGCGGAAGGGAACGCCCTGGTGACTCGAGGGCAGGAAGCCGGAGCTCCACATGGCCGCGCCGCCGCTCAGGCTGCCGCCGCCCTTGAGCACGACGAAGGAAGGCAGGTCATTGGCCTCGCTGCCGATGCCGTAGCTCAGCCAGGACCCCATCGCCGGCCGTCCCGGAATCGGGCTGCCCGTGTTGAAGAACAACTGCGCAGGCGAGTGGTTGAACTGATCGGTGTGGAGCGATCGCACAACCGCGATCTCGTCGGCCACCTTGCCCAGATGCGGCAGGACTTCGGAGAACTCCTGGCCGCTTTGGCCGTGCTTCCGGAATGTGAAGCGCGGACCGAGGACGGCGGCGTCGGGCTGGATGAAGGCGTAGCGCTGACCGGCAATCACCGAGGGCGGGATGGGCTTGCCGTCGAGTTCGCGCAGCTTGGGCTTGTGGTCGAACAACTCCAACTGGCTCGGCGCGCCGATCATCGAGAGATAAATCACCCGCTTGGCCTTGGGCGCGTAGTGGGTCGGCTTGGGCGTGAAGGGCGTGGTTGGCGCGGCGTTCGCGCCGGCGGAAAGGCCACGGTCGGCCAGCAATGAAGCCAGGGCGATCTTGCCGACGCCAACTCCGCAGTCGCGGAAGAAATGGCGACGCGTGCGGTGGGTGTTCGGGTGGGAGGCGAGGGATTGAGTCATGGCATCGGGTCAGGGATGGGCGATCTTCTCGACAAGGGAATGAAGACATGGGAATTTCCTTGGGTCGCGATTTTCTCGCTCATTCCTGTGTCTCCATTTCAACGCGGCGCAGCCAAGCGAAGACGGTTCTCTTGTCTCTCCGCATTTCATTGCTTGGTAATCGTTTCGTCGAGATTGAGAATAGCGCGGGCGACCAGGGTCCAGGCGGCCTGCTCGGCGTCAGCTGAACTTCCGCCGTTGATCTTTTCAGCATCGAGTCCGCCTTCCTTCAGGCGCGTCAACTGCGCGTTGCGGTAATCCAGAACGCGACTCACCTCGTCGTCCGAGGGCGGACGCGTGAGGCAACGGCGAAAGATCTCGCTGGCGATCTGTTCCGTCGCGGCCGCCGAGTCCATCGCCAACCGCCCGAAGGCTCGCGCGGCCTCGTAGAACATTTCGTCATTCAACAGGGTCAGGGCCTGCAAGGGCGTGTTGCTGCGATCGCGCCTGGCGATACAGTTTTCCCCGGTCGGGCCATCGAAAGCGAGGTAGGCGGCAAAGGGAGCCGTACGTTTGACGAAGGTGTAGAGCGAACGCCGGTAGCGGTCGGCTCCCGGCGACACGTTCCACTTTGACCGGCCGTAGGCGAGGCCGGTGACACTGTCGGGCTGCGGCGGGTAAACACCCGGCCCGCCCATCTTGCGACTGAGCAACCCGCTGGCGGCCAGGGCAATGTCGCGCACCGTCTCGGCCTCGACGCGGAAGCGCGGGCCGCGCGCGAGCAGGATGTTCCCGGGATCCCGGGCATGCAGCTCGGCGGACACCTGCGACGTCTGCCGGTAGGTCGCGCTGGTGACGAGCAACCGATGCAATTCCTTGAAGGACCAGCCGCGATTGACGAACTCAACCGCCAGCCAATCGAACAGCAGCGGATGCGACGGCGCTTCGCCCTGCAGGCCGAAATCATCGACCGTGCTCACGATCCCCCGCCCGAAGATCGCCTGCCAGGCGCGGTTGACGGTGACGCGGGCCGCCAAGGGATTCTGCTCGCTGACCAGCCATTTCGCAAACTCCAGCCGGTCGCCGGGCGCCCGCTGGGTGACAGAGGAAAGCGCCTCGATCAAGCCAGTCGAGACCTGCTCCTCTGCCTTGAGATACTCGCCGCGATGGTGGCGATGCGTGGGACGGGGATTGTCGGCGGGCCGTTCCAGCAGGACCATGGTTTCGGGCGCCGCGGGCAGGCTCTTGCGGAGATTCTCGATCTGCTTGCGCGGCTGTGCGAGCTCCGGAGCCACGGAGAGGAAATGTTTCTTTAGCAGCGTTTCGTCCGCGGCATTGCGCTGGCTTCCCTTGGCCAGGGCGGCTTCGACTTCCACCGGAAGTTGAGACGCTTTGACCGCGCCGGTCGCCGTGGTCGCGGAGAGTCGAAAGCGTCCGAGACTGGCGGCGAAATGGCGTTCGAAGAGCATTTCGATCTCCAGCTCTGCGCCCGCGGGAACGGGATCCTTGAGGTTCAGGACGAGCTGATGAGCTTTCCCTTGCTGCGTTGAGGTCGACCAGCCGGTGGAGCCGTCGCCGTCATAGACATTGGGCGCGTCCGCCTTGCCGGAGCCGATGCTGATCTTGCCGAAACTGTGGGAACCGCCCTTGAAGGCCCGCTCCTCGCCATTGGCAACAGCCCGGAACTCGCTCAGGAAGAAGTCCCCCTTCCGGCCCTCGTAGTAACAACGGCCGGGGCCGTTCGCCGGCAGGCGCTCATCGGGCAAGACTTCGAGCCGAAGCGCCGTAACCGGCTTTTTGAATCCATCGAGTTTGAACCTGAGATGGAAGACATCGCGCTTGGTGATGTCGCCCGTCGAGAGAATGGAACCGTCCTCCAGCGTTTCCAGCTTGGGCAGGTTGGTCTTCATCCCGGCCGGAAGGATCGTGGTCCAATCGGTCGCATCCTCGGCATGCTTTGCGACCCATTCACCGAGCTTGGCGTTCAGGTTCGCAGCGCGGTATTCGGGGGTGGCCGGCTTGCCCCGGGCGGGAGGAAATTGTCCGGCAAGTCCCGCTTCCAATGCGGCGATTCGGGCTTCGATCTCGGCCCGCTGTTTCCTGATCGATGCGTCCACCACCGCCAAGTCCGGTTCGTCGGCGTTGTTGAGATACGCCATGGTCTTGTAGTATTCCGTCTGCGTGATGGGATCGTACTTGTGGGTATGGCACTGCGCGCAGCCAACCGACATCCCAAACCAGATGGAGCCCGTTGTGTTGACGCGGTCAACCATTGCGTAGAAGCGATACTCCAGCGGGTCGATGCCGCCTTCCTCGTTGAGCATGGTGTTGCGATGGAACCCGGTGGCGATCCGCTGATCGAGCGTGGCGTTGGGCAGCATGTCGCCGGCCAGTTGCTCGATGGAAAACTGATCGAAGGGCATGTCGGCATTGAGCGCGCGAACAACCCAATCCCGATAAGGCCAGATGGACCGCGGCCGGTCCTTCTCATAACCATTGGTGTCGGCATAACGCGCCAGATCCAGCCACAGCCGCGCCCAACGCTCGCCGTAGCGCGGCGATTTCAACAGGCGGTCGACGACCTTCTCGTAGGCCAGCGGATCGGTGTCGTTCACGAAGGCGTCGGTCTCCTCGATCGTCGGCGGCAGCCCGGTGAGGTCGAGCGTGAGTCGGCGAATGAGCGTGTAGCGATCGGCCTCAATGGACGGCGACAGTCCTTCACGCTCGAGGCGGGCGAGAATGAAGCGATCGATCGGATTGCGAATCCAGGATTCGTCGGCAACCGGGGGCGGTGTGGATTGCCTGGGCGGAATGAAGGACCAATGCGCCTCATATTCGCCGCCGGCTTCGATCCACTGGCGCAAGGTTTCGATCTGCGCCGCGGTCAGGTTGAAATTGGATTCCGGAGGCGGCATGCGCTCGTCCGGATCAACGTGGGTGATGCGCTGGAACAGCTCACTGCCGGCCGCATCGCCGGACTCGATGACCGTGTGACCGCCGGCCCGGGTGTCGAGTCTGAGCCCGGCGTCGCGGGTTTTGTCGTCGGGTCCGTGACACTTGAAACAGTTCGCCGCAAGGATGGGACGGACCTCGGTGTTGAAATCGGGGGATGCGGCGTGGGTGGAAAGGGTGAGCGCGGCGAAGGGGATGGTGAATCTTGCCACGCCAAGCGCGCGCTTACAAAAGCTCCAAGCTCCAAGCTCCAAATTCCAAATAAATCCCAAGTTCCAAGCTCCAAATGGCCGCCACGAAGACTGGGAGCACGTTCGCTGATTCGTCGGCGAAACCCGCGAGCTTACCCAACGGCCCCTTTGAGATTTGGAGCTTGGAGCTTCTTTGAGATTTGGAGCTTGGGATTTGGAGCTTTGATCCCGCGCCCCGATGGAACCAGATTGTCGCACGTTCATCATCTCTTCTTCCCTTTACCCTTGGCCTTCGCCACGGGCAGGTCGGTTTTTGCCAAGGCCTTGAATTCCGCCATCTTCTCCTCCCAGAGCGCCTCCAGTTTCTTGGCCAGTTCCGGCTTGGACTTGCTGAGATCGTTGGATTCGGCGCGATCGTTTCCGAGGTTGTAGAGCTCCCACGGTTCGTCCTTGGGGGCGACCAGTTTCCAGCCGTCCTGTTGCACCGCGCGGTGACCGTCGTGGAACCACCAGAACCAGTCGCGTTTCACGCTGTTGTCCCTGGCGAAGGCCGGTCGCAAACTCCTGCCCGGGGGCGTCGGGACCGGCTTGCCGTTCAGGTGTTTCGGAGCCGAGCCGCCGGCGACATCCATGATGGTTGGCACAATGTCGATGACGTGGCCGGGATTGCGCCGGAACTCGCCGCGCGCGGGAATGCCCGCGGGCCAACTGACAATCAGCGGCGTGGAAATGCCGCCTTCGTGCGTCCAGGTCTTGTGCCGGCGGAAGGGCGTGTTGCAGGTGGTGGACCAGCCGGGGCCCAGGCAAAGGTAACTGGCCGCGGATCCGGGGGGGGCTTCACGGTCGTGGCCATCGGCCCGAACCATGATCTCGGCGCTGCAGCCATTGTCCGACAGGAAGAAAATCAGGGTGTTGCCCAGACGTTTCATCGCGCGAAGCTGATCGAGCACGCGCCCGATCTCCTGGTCCATGCGGTCGATCATCGCCGCATGCAACGACATCTTGGCGGATTGGAATTCGCGTTGCTCCTTCGTCAACGAACTCCATTCCAGCGGCCGATTCACCTCGGCATCGCCCAGGATCTTCAGGTGCTCGGGAAAGTGGTAGGGCGGGCCAAGGTCGCGCTCGACATCGGAGAGTTCACCCTTGAGCAGCCCCATCTCCTTCATGCGCGCCCAGCGCTCGGCGCGCACCTTCTCCCAGTCGCGGCGATAGGTGTGCTTGTACTTCTCAATGTCCTCGGGCAGCGCGTGCAGCGGGAAGTGCGGCGCGGTGAAGGCGAGGTAGTGAAAGAAGGGTTTGTCCTCGTGCTTGGCGGCGTGCTCCTTGAGACATTCGATCGCGTGGTCGGCGATGGCGGTGGTGCCGTAGTAGCCGGAATCCTTTTGGACCTTGGGCAGCTTGACGTCGTCCTTCCAATGGATCTCCGGATTGAAGAAGCGACCCTGGTCCCTGAGATAATAGGAGCGGTCGAAGCCGTTCTGGATGGGCATGCCGTCGATGTGCCATTTGCCGGAATGGTAGGAGCGGTAGCCCAGCGGCTTGAGCATCCGGGGAATCAGGACCGCCCAGGGTTGACGCGAGCCGCGGCCGCCGCTGGTCACGCCGGGCACATGGTCGCGACGGATCTGCTGGGCGTAGTAGCCGGTGAGCAGCGAGCCCCGCGTCGGCCAGCAGCGGCCGGTGTTGTAGAACTGCGTAAAGCGCAGCCCGCGGCGGGCAATGCCATCGAGATTCGGCGTGCGGATCTCGCCGCCATAGCAGCCGAGATCGGAGAAACCCAGATCGTCCGCCATGATGAGCAGGACGTTGGGCTTCGGCGCGGCGCCAACGGAGGGAACCAGTCCCGCTGCCAACGTGAGGATCAGCAAAAGTTGCTTCATATGGACCGACGATTCTAATTCAAAGATGCCCGGCCGCAATGCCGTTTCGTGGTTGGAGCGGCGTCGACGCAAGCGCCAATGCGTCGTGACACCCGGCGTTGAAGCGGACTAAAGTCCGTGCAACGGGCGGAAGGACGGGATCGCGCCGCTCGCGTTCGGGATCCATGAACTATTTCGACCACAACGCCACGACACCGCTACTGCCCGAGGCGCGCGAAGCCTGGCTGGATGCAGTGGATCGATTCGTGGGGAATCCTTCCAGCCCGCATCGGATGGGAGCGCGAGCGGAGCGAGCCCTGGCAGACGCCCGGGAGAGCCTGGCCGGCCTGCTTGGCTGCCAAGCCTTGGACATCGTGTGGACCTCCGGCGCGACCGAGTCAAACAACATGACGATGGCGCACTTGGCCGGGGTCGTCCCGGCGGACGGGAAGGTCTGGGTTTCCGCGATCGAGCACCCCTGCCTGCTGGAGTCGACGCGCCGCCATTTCGCGGGCCGCCATCGCCTGATTCCCGTGGGGCCGGACGGGACGACGGAGTTGGACTGGCTGCGGGAGCAGCTACGGACCAGCCATCCCGCCGCGGTGGCGCTGATGGCCGCCAACAACGAAACGGGCGTCCTGCAACCCTGGCGCGAGGCCATGGAGCTGTGCCGGCAACACGGCGTTCCATTCGTCTGTGACGCCGCCCAGTGGATCGGCAAACTGCCGGCAAGCGGGCTGGGCGATTGCGATTTTGTCAGCGGCTGCGCGCACAAGTTCGGAGGGCCGAAAGGTGTAGGTTTCCTGAAAGTCCCGGCAAAGGGGCCTTTCCACCCGTTGATTGTCGGCGGCGGCCAGGAGGAACGACGCCGGGCCGGGACAGAGAATGTCGCGGGCGTCCTGTCCATGATGGCGGCCCTGGAGACCCGGGAATCACAACTGGCCACCGACGTGGAATCCCGCAGGCAGATGCGGGACAACTTCGAAGCCGGGCTGTTGAACTCGCTCCCGGGGGCCGAGATCCTGGGCGCGCGTTCCCCGCGACTCTGGAACACTGTGGCCGCCCTGATGCCTGAGACCGACTGTCGCCAGCGGTGGGTGGTGAAGCTCGACAAGGCGGGATTCGCGGTTTCGACGGGCTCCGCGTGCGCCAGCGGCAAGGAATCAGCCTCTCACGTGCTCGCCGCCATGGGCCGGAACGAAGCAGAAGCCGCACGCGGGCTCCGCTTCAGCAGCGGATGGGAAACCAGGAAAGAGGATTGGGAAGGCCTAGCGCGGGCCTTGGTCGAAACTGCCGGGAGCTGACGCCAGCCCCTGACAGCGATTCAGCTCTTGATGCGATTTTTCTTCATGATCAACGCGTTGCGATCGTCCACGCGCTGATAGAACAGGTCGTCCATGGTCTGCTTGACCAAATGGATGCCCAAGCCGCCGATGGGCCGCTCTTCGGCCGGCGCGGTCGTGTCCGGCGCCCCAAATGCCACGGGATTGAACTCCTGGCCGTCGTCATCGATCTCCACCCGAATGGACTCCTCATCGACGGCGAGACGGATATCGATGGTATGTTCGCCGCCGTCCGGCCACGCATAACTGATGACGTTCGTGACCATCTCCTCCAGACAGAGGTAGATGGCATACTCCTCCTCGGTCTTGAAATTGTTCTCGGAGCCAAACTCCTCCACCAGCAAATTCAGGCGCTCGAGTTCAGAAAGGTCGTTGCTGATCTGGATTTGCTTGGTCTTGCTCATGGCGGGAGCGATTCGGAATGCTGGGTGTTGGTCGTTCAGTCGACGCTGCCGCCCTTGAGGATCTCGACCGCCGCCGCCTGATCGTGCTCGATCGGGATGATCGCGTCGACGCCGGCCAGCTTGAGAACCTCCTCAACCATCTTCTGCGGCTTGAGGATCACCATTTTCGCGTTGGCCGCGCGCAACTGCTTGATGTTGCTCAGAAACATGCGAATGCCAATCGAGGCGATGTAGGTGACATTGGAGAGATCGACAAGCACAGACTCCTTCTTGGAGCCGGTCTCTTCGGTGAATTGCGCATCGACTTCCTGGGTGCCTTTAAGGTCCAGGCGCCCCGCCAATTGCACGCATCGATGGCCTGAATCCAAATTTTCAACGGAGAGTTCCATGTGTTCCTTAAATAAGTGAGCTCGCTATGTGTCGGACTTCGAAATCTTTCACGCTTTTTACGCAACGCCATCCATTTGTTCAAGCAAACATACGGTGAAATCGGCGGCGCAACGAGGCGCCAAGGAAGGTTCCGATTTGAAAATGCCGCCAACTTGGGGAACATTGGTCCTTTCCGGACCCTCCAGACAACTTCCGAAATGCACAACCGGATTCTGAAACTGAGCTCCAGCCTTGCCGCCTCCGCGCTGATCTTGTCTCTGGCGTCCCAAGCCGGCGCCCAAGCGCCTTCCGCCGAACGCGCTCAGCATGGGAGGGCAACCCCCGCGCCCCAACCTTCCGCCTCACAATTCAGCCAACTCCTTGGACCGCTTCCCATTCAAGGAGCCTTGCGAGAACAGGCGCCCTTTTTCGCCGCGGCGCTTTCTGAGTTCTTCACCGACTCGCGCGACTATTCAGCCCGCGCCGAATTGATTCTCCCGGAACAGGAACCCGGAGATTCGATTCCAATCGGCTTGGCTGTCTCGGGCGGGCGCATGCGTTGGCAACTCAATCTGAACCAGGTCCGGAGCGCCCGCTTCCCGCCGGAGCGCATCGCCTTGCTTCGCCAAATGAGCCTCGACACCGCGGTCTTGTGGCTCAAGCCCGGCGAAGATCTGAAAGTCGCGTTGCCCCGACTCAAGGCCTGGGCGCAAACGCCGACCCCAACGTTCCCGGCGATTGAAGAGCAAGCGGCAAACAAACAAGGCAAACTCAGGAAAACCGCGATCGGACGGGAGGTCATTGATGGACACCCCTGTGTGAAGCACATGCTGAACGCGCCGGACGAGAACAATCCCGGACAGGTCGCGCTGATCTGGGAAGCGACCGACCTCGAGAACCTGCCCATCAAGATCCTCGTCAAAACCGACGGTCGGATTCACGGCTTTCAGTTGCGCAATGTGAAGCCGGGCCAGATCGACGAGCGCCACTTCCAACCGCCGGCAGCTTTTGTCAGAAAACCCTCCATGGCGGCGCTCCTCCAACAGGGCATCGCGGAGGGACTCGCCCGGTCCTCACAAACCGGCGGACTGCCTTCGCTGGAAGGTTTGCTTTCCGAGCCTTGATTTCCCCGGAGCAAGTCCGGGAACGGCATCGATGCCCCCCTGCTCCGCCAAAGCTCCGTGAACCTTTCACCTGTCTCCCGCGGAAAGACTCCGGCCCACCCGGAAAAAAGTGAAGAGCGGCCGCTTCGCAGCGACCGCCCTTCAACTTAAACAACCAAACCAACTTACTGTGGAGTGAGACACGCCTCACCCCCAAGTTATTCAAAATTCTCTCCAGAAATCTGAATCATTCCCAAAACCAGCGGGAATTTGAGCTTTTTTCTCCATTCCCATTGCTTCTTTCCGGTACCGGCCTACCTTCCGTGTTTTTCCGTTCTGGAGATCAGGACGTCGCCGCGATGGGCGCGGGACGCCCGCAGCCCGACACCCAATGCGAATTGCCAATCTGAATCCCGATCACGACATCGGCGCGAGCGCGTGGTATGTCGAGCTGGAAGGCCACAAACTTCTGATGGATGCCGGCATCCATCCCAAGCGCGAGGGTCGTGAGGGGCTGCCCCTTTACGGGAAGATCCGCGACGAGGAACTCGACGCCATTGCGATCACCCATTGCCATCACGATCATGTCGGCTCGCTGCCGGTCGCGATGCAGCATTTTCCGAAGGCCAATGTGCTGATGACGGAGTTGAGCTACTTCATCGTGGAACGCGTGCTGCACAACTCGGTGAACGTCATGCAACGGCAGCGGGACGAACTGGGAATCCGGGAATACCCCCTGTTCACGCATCGCGAGGTCGACGAAATCGCGCCGTTGTTCCAGGGCTTCAAATACAATCGGGAAATCGAGTGGCAGGCCTTTCACAAGATCCGCCCCGGCGACCGGTCGCCCACCCTCGAGTTTCATGACGCCGGCCACGCCCTCGGCTCCGCCGGAGTCATGGTCCGCGGCGAAAAGGAAACCCTGTTTTATACCGGCGATGTCTGCTTCCAGGACCAGACCATCCTGAAAGGAGCGCGCTTCGAGGACACCCAGGCCGATGTGCTGATCATGGAGACCACGCGCGGCAACCGCGAAATCCCGGCCAATTTTGCCCGGGAGGCGGAAATCCAGCGCCTGATCGAGGCGATCCACGCCGCGCGTGAAACCGGCGGCGCCATTCTGATCCCGACCTTTGCCCTGGGTCGCACCCAGGAAATGTTAGCGACCCTCGCAACGCTGATGCGCGAGGAGAAGATCCGCCGCCAACCCGTCTACATCGGCGGCCTGGGCCGCGTCTTCACCGAAATCTACGACCTCCAATCGCATCGGACCCATCGCAACCTCAGCTCAATGCAACTGCGCGAGGAACTGGATCTCCAGGTCCTCGACCGCAAGCAGGTCGAGACCATGAAACTGAATCGCGGGAAACTCTTCGTCATCACCGCCGGCATGATGAGCGAGAACACCGCCGCGCACGACCTGGCCGTGCGCATGGTCGGCGACGAACGCCAACACATCTTTTTTGTGGGCTATGCCGACCCTTCCACCCCGGCAGGCAAGCTTCGCGCCAGCGCCAAGGGCGAGACCTTCCTTTTCAGCCCCTCCGCCGGCAACCTCACCCACAACTGCAATCTGCAGGAATTCGACCTCACTGCCCACGCCAACCGCGATGAACTGCTGGACTTCGTCGGCCGCGTCTCGCCGCGCGTCGTCGTCCTCGGCCACGGCGATCAGGACTCGCGCGAGTGGTTCGAGTCCCAGATCCGGGAACGCCACCCCAAGATGCAGGTGCTGTCTCCCGCCCCGGGGGACTCCGTCGAGGTTTAAGCGTAGGGCATTCCCACTTGCCTTGCCGGTCCCGACGCGAGACAAATGACCCGCCCCAGCGAAGCAGCGGAGCCAAACCATGGATGGAATGAAGGAAACCGAGAAACCTGCGTCAACCGACGCCGCGAACACCAACGCCACCGCCAGCGCCAACCGCCTTATCGCGAGCGTTTCCCGGGCCTTTCTCGGCAAGGAGGACGTCGTGCGCCAGGCCGTCGCGGCGTTGATCTCAGGGGGGCATGTGCTGATCGAGGATGTGCCCGGACTGGGCAAGACCCTGCTGGCCAAGGCCATTGCAAAGTCCGTGTCCGCCGATTTCAAGCGCGTCCAGTTCACCGCGGACCTGCTGCCGTCCGACATCACGGGCGTCACGGTCTACGCGCAGGACCGCCACGAGTTTTCCTTCCGTCCCGGCCCAATCTTCACGAATATCCTGCTGGGCGACGAAATCAATCGCGCGACGCCGCGCACCCAGTCCAGTCTGCTGGAGGCCATGGAAGAGAAGTGCGTGACCGTTGACGGCGAGGCCTATCCCTTGGAGGAGCCTTTCTTCGTCATCGCCACGCAGAACCCGGTCGAACTCGAGGGGACCTACCCCCTGCCCTTCGCGCAGATGGACCGTTTCATGATCCGCCTGTCCATCGGCTATCTGGATCGCGAGGGCGAGATCCGGGTGCTGCGCGATCAGCAGACCGCCAATCCGTTCGATCATGTGGAGCCCGCCATGGATTGCGAGGCCCTCCGGGGACTGCATCAAGCCGTCCGCAGGATATCGATCGAGGAGTCTCTCTGCGGCTACCTTGTGGACATCATCCGCGCCACTCGCGAAGCCGATTCACTCGAGTACGGGGCCAGTCCGCGCGGCAGCCTCGACATGCAGCGCTTCAGCCAGGCCGTCGCGCTCATGGCCGGCCGGGACTACGTGCTGCCGGACGACATCAAGGAAGCGGCCCGGGTCGTCCTGCCGCATCGATTGATCACCAAAAAGGGAACGCGCTCCGTCTCCGTCAGCGCCCGGAGCGTCATCGATCACATCGTCGACTCCGTAGAGGTGCCCCTTTGACGAGGCCGCGCGAGCGGAGGCGGGACGCGACGACCCGCGTATTCGGCAACGTCGCCAACCGAACGAAACCGGGACTCAATCACCGTTCTTGTAGCTCTTCACGACCATGTCGCTGAGCACGGTTTCCGGATCCGCGGCGACGGTTTCATCGACCACAAAGCTGTTCTCCCCCGTGTTCTGCGAGATCAATTTCAGCCCGAACTGAAAGTCCTTGAACCGCTGAGCGCAGAGATCGCGAACCGGGACGGATTCCTCCAAGGCCTGCTTCACCAGCATACCGGCCGCCTCTTCGGTGAACGTGAGTTTCAGGTTATGGCTCTCCTGGAACCGGCGTCCGAATTCATGCACCAACTGCCGCATGACCCCGCGTTCATGTTTCAAATGCTCCTCCAACAAGCGGTCCAAAGCAGCCTTCGGATCGTCGACCAGACCGCGATTGACGACAAATCGTTTCACCTCGGTCGAAGGCAACTCAAACTTCAGGTCGCGAAACACCCGTTCGGCGACCGTCATCAGCCCGCGGGCCCCGGTCTTCTCCTCCACCGCGAGTTCGGCGATCCGGCTCAAGCCTTCGTCCTCGAACAGGACCTCGATGCCATACGCCGCGAGTGTCTGCTCATATTGCCGAATGATGCTGCCCTCTGAGGTCTTCAGGATTTCAAAAAGGTCGTCCTTCGTCAGTGATTGGCAGACCACGCGAACCGGCAGGCGCCCGATGAATTCCGGCTCGAATCCGTAGTCGATGAAGTCCCGCGTCTGCGCCAGATCGAAGAGTTCCTCCGATTCGCTGGGGGCCGATTCCGTCGCGGCAAAACCGATGCTCGCCTCGCGCACGCGCTTGGAGGTGATCTTGTCCAACCCGTCGAACGCGCCGCTCACGACAAACAGGATGTGTTTGGTGCTGATGGTCTCCGCCTGTTTCTTGCCCCCGCCCTGACCCATTTGCATCATGGCCTGAATCTGACCGGAGATGTCGTTGGGCGCGCGCGCCGGGACTTCGGTGTCCTCCATCAACTTCAGGAGATTCGTCTGCACGCCCCGACCGCTGACGTCGCGCCCCCCCACGTTGTTGGCGGCGGCAATCTTGTCGATCTCATCAATGTAGATGATCCCATACTCCGCCCGGACGACATCCCCGTCCGCCTGCCGGACAAGGTCGCGGACCAGATCCTCGGCGTCGCCGCCGACATAGCCGGTCTCGGAAAACTTGGTGGCGTCCGCCTTCACGAACGGCACGCCGATCAGTTCGGCAATGCTGCGGATCAGGTAGGTCTTGCCGACCCCGGTCGGTCCGACCAGCAGGATGTTCTGCTTCGCGTAGTTCGGCTGATCCTTGCCCTCCATCGCCATGCGCACGTGGTGGTAGTGATCGCACAGCGCCACGCTCAACACCTTCTTCGCCTCGTCCTGCTTGATGACAAAGCGATCCAGGTGCTCCTTCACCTCACGGGGCTTGTAATCGAAGCTGAAATCCTCCGGTTCCTCGTCCGCAGCCTCCCCCTCCCCTGCGGCCGGGGATTCCGGCGCCTGATGCGTCACACCGGGCATGTTGAAGACGAAGGGCGATCCGCCGGGCAGACCGCCCTGTTTCATCATCTCCTGCAGCCGTTTGTGGACTTCCTCCGGCGTCGGTTCATTTTTCTGGTTGTCGTCGCTCATTGGCCGGCACGGTAACACACCGTTGCCCAATCCGCCAATGAAGCCCGACAAACCACGGTCTTCTCCTTATGACGCCGGCGGTCAGGCGAAGAGACCCAGACGCCAAGCCGGGGTCGCTACTCACCCTTGGATTGAAACGCGACCACGCTCAAGGGGGGCAGGACAAACTCGGCGGACCAGGGATGGCCGTGGCAGGGTTCTTCCTCCGCCGTAACGGCGCCGGCGTTGCCGATATTGCCGCCGCCATAGATCTCGGCGTCGCTGTTGACAGCCTCGGTCCACACGCCGCCTTCCGGCAGCCCCAGGCGATAAGGTTCCCGCACAACCGGCGTGAGATTCATGATGACCAGGACCTTGCGTCCCGACCCCGTATCCTGCCGGACAAAGGAGAGCACACTGTTCTCGCGATCGGAGCAGTCCACCCAAAAGAACCCATCGTGGGCGTAGTCGGACTTCCAGAGAGCCGGTTCCGATTTGTAGAATCGGTTGAGGTCGCCGATGAAGCGTTTCAAGCCCGCATGATAGGGCCCCTGCTCCAACAGACCCCATTCCAGTTCGCCATTCTCGTTCCACTCGGACGGCTGGCCGATCTCGCCGCCCATGAACAGGAGCTGCTTGCCGGAGAACAGCCATTGGTAGGCCAGCAACGCGCGGAGATTGGCGAACCTCTGCCAATCATCTCCGGGCATGCGCCCGAGCAGCGAACCCTTGCCGTGGACCACCTCGTCATGCGAGAGCGGCAAGACAAAGTTCTCGTTGTGCTGGTAGAGCGTCGCGAAGGTGAGGTCGTTTTGGTGATACTGCCGATGAATGGGCTCCTTGCCGAAATAGCCGAGCGTGTCGTGCATCCAACCCATGTTCCACTTGAAGGTGAAACCGAGCCCGCCAAGGTAAGGCGGTCTCGTCACCTGAGGCCAGGCGGTGGATTCCTCCGCAATGGTCATCACACCCGGAAACGCGGATTGCACTTCGTGGTTGAATTCCTTGAGGAAATCGATGGCCTCCAGATTCTCACGACCGCCATACTCATTGGGTATCCATTCACCCTCATTGCGCGAGTAATCCAGGTAGAGCATGGACGCCACAGCGTCGACCCGCAGGCCGTCGATGTGAAACCGCTCGATCCAGTATCGCGCGTTGGCGATGAGAAAGTTGCGGACCTCATGGCGGCTGAAATTGAAGATCAGCGTGCCCCAGTCCTGGTGCGCGCCTTTGCGGGGATCAGCGTGTTCGTAGAGCGCCGTGCCATCGAACTTGGCCAGGGCCCACTCATCGCGGGGAAAGTGCGCGGGGACCCAGTCCACAATCACGCCATAACCGGCCCGATGCAGCTCGTTGACCAGATACTGAAAATCATCCGGGCAGCCGAACCGACTGGTGGGCGCGTAAAAGCCCGTAACCTGGTAGCCCCATGACGGGTAGTAGGCGTGCTCCGCGATCGGCATGAACTCCACATGCGTGAAGCCTGTCTCGTTCAGGAACTCGATCAATGGCCCCGCCAGCTCGCGATAACTGAGCGACTCATTGTCCGTCTTCTTCTTCCAGGAGCCGACGTGCACTTCGTAAATGCTCAGGGGTTCCTCCAAGGGTTTGGCCATCTCCCGCTGATGCAGCCACTCACCATCCGTCCAGGTAAACGCGCGCGTGTCCCAGACAATCGCCGCATTCTTAGGCGCAACCTCGTAGAACTGTCCGTAGGGATCGGTTTTCACCGCGGGCGCGCCATCCGGGGCCTTGATCTCGAACTTGTAGAGCGCGCCCTGGCCGACGCCCGGAATAAAGATTTCCCAGACTCCCGAGCCGCCCAGGGAGCGCATGGCATGTCGCCGCCCATCCCAACTGTTGAACTCGCCGACCACGCTGACGGCTTGCGCGCTCGGGGCCCAAACGGCAAAGCTCGTTCCCGGAACGCCGTCTATCTCCCGAAGCCGGCCGCCCAGCTTGTCGTAGATCCGCAGTTCGCGCCCCTGACCGAACAGGTAGAGATCCGAATCGCCCAGGGTCGGCAGAAAAGAATACGGGTCCCGCGTGCGCTGCTCAGCCCCGGATTCATACCTGATGATCAGATCGTAGGCGAAAATCTCCGAGAACCCGCGCGTAACGCCCTCAAAAAGCCCGGCTTCGTCAACTTGGTCCAAGGCCAGCCCAACGCCCTCCACTCCGGGCGCGGGCGCAACTTGAATGTCGACCGCGCCCGGGACCAGGGCCCGGACAACCACTCCCGTTCCGTCGCCCAACCGGTGCATGCCCAGCAATTGATGGGGCATTCCGTGGCGGACTTGGACCAACTGTTCTCGTTCTTCCGTGGTCAGCAACATTTCAGACAGCTTTCATATGATCGGCGACGCCCAGGGCGCTCAATACGCGCTGGAGCTGCTCGCCCAGTTCTTGGAGACCGGATTCATTCCAAATGACAAAATCCGAGCGCTCCATCTTTTCCGTGATGGAAATCTGCGCCGCAATCCGCCCTGCGATCTGCTCTTCATTCCATCCCCGAGCCAACAACCGGCCCTTCTGGACCTGCGGCGAGCAGGCCAGACAAACCACCGCGTCAAACTCGGCTTCTGCGTTCGTCTCGAACAACAACGGAATCTGCACGATCCCGACCGCCACACCGGATTCGCGCCAACCCGCCGTCTCGGCTTGCCAGGCGGCCCGGATACGCGGATGGAGAATCGCTTCCAAGGCCGCGCGTTTCTCTTTGTTTCCAAAGACCCGCTTCGCCAGCTCATCGCGCCGGAGACCGCCGTCCGCCCCAATGACTTCCGGCCCGAAACAGGATTCAATCTCAGCCAACGCGGCAGAACCGGGAGCGCAGATGTCGCGCGCAACCCGATCGGTGTCAATGGTTGGCGCCTGGCGGCCTTGAAACCAATCGCCCGCCGCCGATTTGCCCATGCCGATTCCGCCTGTCAGTCCCAACAGCATCACGTCGGCGGCCAGCAGAACACGGACGCGCCTTCAATGCGAGTCCGCAATTCAAGGCAGGGCTTGCAGATAAAAGGTGAAGGAGGCGCCCGCGCCGGGCGCGGTCTCCAGGACGATCGAGCCGCCGCAATCCCGCACAATGCGCCCGACGATGGCCAACCCCAGCCCCGTGCCCTCGCCCTCGGGCTTCGTCGTCACGTAGCCCTCGAAGAGGCGCGCAGCCACCCCATCACAGATCCCGTCCCCATCATCCATGACCGATATCGAGACCAACGGCGGCTGATTGGCGCTTCCGACCGGATTGATGACGCGGACGCGCGGCGCCTGCGCCATCAACTCGAAATCCACGGGACGTTCATGGCGTCGAGCGACAATCTCAACCGCGTGCGGCCGTTCCGAGCTCTGCAGGGCGTTGATTGCCAGGTTCAACAAGCACTGGATCAAATCCGTCCCATTGACGGCGACGCCGCAATCCGCCTCCAGGGCCTGCAACGACAATCGGTTGGACTTGGCGGCTGGATGCACGCGAAGCAACTCGGCGAGATCCTTCAGAACCTGGTTCACCCGCACGGTCGCCTCGCTTTCATTCGCCTCCCGAAAAAATCCGAGGTAACGCCGCGAGATGTTGATGCAGGCATCCACCTGGCGCGTGATCTTCGCCAGATGCGCCTTCAATGACTCAAGGCCCGCTCCTTCCAACCGCTGCGCCCGACGCAGATTGTCGTTCACGATATCGACAAACCCGGAGATGACCGTCATGGGGCCGTTGATGTCATGGATCACGCTGGCGAAGATCTCACCCTTGGTCCGGGCCAGCTGCTCGCTCATCCTGAAATCGCGGATGCTCCGCCGCAACAACTCCAGTTCCCGGCTCCCGTCGACGATGCCATCCGCCGCCCTCCGCCGCTCCATCGCGGCGGCGATGCAAGCCCGCATGGGCTCAAGTTCAAATGGCTTGGAGAGGTAGTCGCAGGCGCCCAGTCGCAGGGCGCGCCGCGCCGTTTCCAAGGTTTCATAAGCCGTCAGGATCACGACCTCCATCTGCGGATCCAGCTTCTTGAGCTCCGCCAGGGTCTCGATTCCGGAAAGTCCGGGCATGCGGATATCAACAATCGCCGCGTCGATTCGCGATTCGCGCGCCAAGCGGATTGCGGCCGCGCCATCGCAAGCCGTGAGGACCTCATAGCGTTCCCGGAACAGAACCGACAAGGCCGCCCGCGGCCCCTCGTCGTCATCCACGATCAGGAGCGAGCGACGCCCTTCCCGACGGTCGTCGAGCGTTCGGGCAATCGCATTTTCTGAAAAGGACATGACGGATTGAACCTGGAATTCGACGGGTCAGATCCCGGACAGCAGCCGATCCCAGAGCTTCTCATTGGCCACCACCTTCGCGATGAACTCCTCGTCGTCGCGCACCCCGGACTCCGGCGGCATGCCCACAGGAAAGCGCAGCGCAAACGTCACGCCTCCGCCGTCGCGAGACTGCACGTCCACACGACCGCCGTGATGATAGACGATAAAGTAGCAGATCATCAAATTGATCCCGTACTCCTTCGGGTCGTCGCTTCGCGCGAAGAACGGATCAAACAGGCGCCGCAATCCCTCTTCTGGAATCCGGGCCGTTTCGTCCTCGATCACGACGCGAACCCAGCCCCCCTCATCCTGCGTCTCGACCGCCGCATCGATGCGAATCGTCCCGCCCGCTGAGAGGCTGACGACCTCGTCCCTGACGAACAACTCGAAGAGCCGTTCGAACTTGGCTCGATTGACGGTCAGGGGCGGCAGGTCCTCCGGAATATTGACCTCCACAGTGAGGTCCTTCCCGGCCAACGCGTCCGCCGAGGCCTCGACCACGCCGTTGATGACTTCTGCCAGGCGGACTTCGTCTTCAAACTCGCGCGGCGACACATTCGCGCCGCCAAGGTCGGCCAGCATGTCACTGATGCGCCGCACCTGCTCCTGCACGTGGCCGTAGAATTCGCTCCAGAAATTCGGGTTCTGCGTCTGGGACAAATCAATATTCTCCTCCGCGAGCTTGTCCGGCGCCAGGTCAAGAAAGGTCCTGACGGCAACCAGCGCGTTCCGGACATAATGCCCCAACCCGGCGGCGACGACGCCCAGGCTGATGACTCGATCGGCAATCATGATGTTGTGCAGGGCTGAAAGCTTTTCGGCCATCAAGCCGTCCCGCTCCTCCTGGACCAGGTAGAACTCCAATCCCCGCTTCAACGTCGTCTCCAATTCGGGAATGTCCCAGGGCTTGGAGACATACTTGTAGATCGCGCCCGTGTTCACGGCCTCAATTGCCGCATCCAGGTCGGTATAGGCGGTCGCCAGAATGCGAACCATTCTGGGCCGTTGCGCGCGCGCCTTCTCCAGCAGCTCCACCCCGGTCATTTCCGGCATCCGCTGATCCGTCATCAACACGCCAATCTCCGCCCCATGCTTCTCAATCAACTGCATCCCCTCCCGCGCGCTCGACGCCGTCAGGATACGGAACACCTCCCCAAAGGCCCGCTCAACGTATTTCAGGGATTTCTTCTCGTCATCCACGTAGAGGATGAAGCGCTTCTTGTAGTCGTATAGTTCCTGCATGGCTTCCTCGCAATCGTTGGGCGCGATAGTCACATTTCAACCGGAAATGCCAACTCAATTTCACAGAACTCACCGCTCTCGCTCTTCAACCCGATCCGGCCGCCGAAGCCCTCCATGATCCGGTAACAAATGCTGAGCCCCAATCCCATTCCGGCGCCGACGTCCTTGGTCGTGAAGAAGGGATCAAAGACCTTGTCCATGATCTCATCGGGCACGCCGCAGCCATTGTCGCGAATGACCAGTCGTTTCCAGCCCCCTTCGCAGGATCCAACGATCTCAATTCTGGGCTGACGCCCCGCGGGCAACGAACGATCCGACAACGCGTCGAGGGAATTCTGCAGCAGATTCAACAGGACCTGCGTCAAGCGGTTGGCGTTGCAACGGACGGTCATGCCTTCCGGCAGACTCTGTCGGATGTCAACCCGGCCGTCTTTCCATTCCGTGACCAGAAATCGAAGCGCGGCAGCGATCAATCCGTCGATTTCAACCTCCTTCAACTGCTCCGCATCCGGGTGCGTGAACGTCCGGAGGTCAGACACGATCTGAATCACCCGATCGACCCCCTCCCGAATGTCGCCCAGGATCTCCTGGTAGTCCTCGCGTTCCCCGTCGGGCATTCGTTCGCCCACCCGCGCCAGCATGTGGAGGCCGGTCTTGGCGTAGTTGAGGGGATTGTTGATCTCGTGGATGATCCCCGCGCTCATCCGGCCCAGCGATGCGAGCTTCTCGGACTGCACGAGCTGCGTCTCCGTTTCCTTCAACATCTCCATGGCGTCCTGCAACTCTTCCATGGTCGCCTCCAGGTTCCTCTTCTCCCGCGCCAACTGACGCTGAAAGGCGTGCGAATCGGCCAGGTTCTTCAACCTCACATGCAACTCCGTGGTCGAGAACGGTTTGGTGAGAAAATCGCTCGCGCCAGCGGCCAGCGCCGCCATCTTCGTCTCTTCATCAGCGCGCGCGGTCAGGAGGACGATCGGGATCCGACGCGTGGTCTCGCCCTCGCGAAGCTCACGACACGCCTGCAGGCCGTCCTTTTCCGGCATCATCATGTCCAACAGCACGATCTCGGGATGATACTGCGTCGCCTTCTCGATCGCCTGCTGCCCGTCCACCGCCTCGTGAACCTCGTAGTGATCCGCAAGTTGGGACCTGAGAAAGCGCAGCATATCGGGTTCGTCGTCCGCCACCACGATCGCCGGACGGTCCCGGGAGGACAGGCCTTCGTCTCGCTTCCACGTTTCCTTGACGGAGACCATGGAGGGAAACAACTCAGCGCGACGGTAGAGACCAGCCAGCCACTCGGGCGAGTCTGCCGCGTTGTCCCGGCTTCCTTCCACCACGGAGCCGCCGGATGACACGGCCTCATCCGCCTCATCCAGTTCCGTCTCCGGAACAGGCAGACGCACCAGCATGGTCGTTCCCTTTCCGGGCTCGCTTTCAACCTCGATTTCGCCGCCCTGGGCCTCGGTCAGTTCCTTCACGATCGCCAGACCGATGCCCGTGCCCTGGTATTTTCGCCGAGAGGAGGTGTCCGCCTGCCAGAACGGGCGAAAAAGTTTCTCCAGGTTCTCCGCCGCGATGCCCATGCCCGTGTCCCTGACCCGAAGTTCTAGGTTGTCAGGCTCCCGCGCGTCGCGTTCAACCGACAGTTCAACCACCCCGCCCGCCCCCGTGAACTTGATGGCGTTGAAGACCAGGTTGAGCAGGACCTTCTCAAGCTTGTCGCGATCGACCAACGCGACCCCGACGCCTTCCCCAACCTGGGTTTCCAGCTGTATTCTCTTGTCATCGGCCACCTTGCGCACGGAATCAACGATGCCGCCGACAAAGGAGGTCATCCGCACGGGCTCGGGCCTCAACGGGACGCTGCCGGACTCCAACTTCACCAGGTCCAACAAGTCATTGATCAACTTCAACAGCCGCATGCCGTTGGTTTCCATGGTGCGCAACCAATCCCTCGTCCGCTCGCTGAAGGTCTCCTCCGGCCGGTGCGCCAAGGTTTCCAACGGCGCCAGAAGCAGCGTCAACGGCGTGCGCAACTCGTGGCTGATGTTGGCAAAGAACCGGCTTTTCACCTGGTCCATCTCGAC